>CAZAKP010000063.1:9259-15077 GCA_964485845.1 uncultured bacterium
ATGATGACGAGCATTATCTGCCCCGTCGTGCTGGTGAACATGGGCTTCATCATAGTGGGGTCTACCATCGAGATCACGATCGCGAGCAGCCAGGGGATGAAGATCATGATAATCCCCTGGAGTCGGCCCTGGGACGACAGGCTGAGGATCTTGGCCCGGACCCGGTTCCGCGACCGAATCGTCTCACCCATTTTCACCAGTAGGTCGGACAGAACACCGCCGGTCTCCTGGGCAATACTGATTGCGTTCACGGTGATGTCCAGGTCCTCCGACTTGATGCGACTCTTCATGTCCAGCAGGGCCTGGGTCATCGGCTTGCCGACCCGGTTTTCCTGCAGCGCGTGGGCGAACTCCTGCCGGATGGGCGGTCCCATCTCGCGGGTAACCTGCTCCATGGCCCGGATCAGGCTCATTCCGGCTTTCATTGCGCCCGCCAGCATCGGAATCGCCTCGAGCAGTTGGGCATCGAACTTCTTCCGGCGCTGCTGTTCCATGGCGCTCAGGTAGAAGCGCGGAACCAGGAATCCCGCGACCGCGCCCGCGATGATGAGCACTGGCGCGAAGTTGGCCACGACCCCGAGGAACAGCGCCCCCGCCGCCGCGGCCAGAAGCGAGAGCATCCAGAGCCGCTGCGGAGAAACGCCAAGGTAGAGCGACTCCACCTTTTCCTCGGTCTGGACAATGAAGCGACGACGGTAGATGTCGGCGGCCTGCAGCGCTATCTGACCGACAAGCGCCAGGGCGACGAAAACAGCGGCGTATGAGGCGAACCTAAGCAGCAGGAGCAGAGAACACCTCCATCGGGAACTTGATCCCGCGCGCGCGCAACCTCTCCACCATCCTCGGGACAGTGCCGGTCGGCTGGAAACGGCCGATCACCCGGCCCGCAGCGTCGAACCCATGCTGCTTGTAGGTGAATATCTCCTGAGTGAGGAAGACGTTGTTCTCCCCGAGCCCGGAAATCTCGGTGATGTCGGTGATCTTACGCGAGCCGTCGGGCATACGCGACATCTGAACCACGAAGTGAATGGCAGCCGAAATCTGCTCGCGAATCGCTCGCGATGGGAGGTCGACGCCGGCCATCAGCACCAGCGTCTCCAGGCGCGCTAGAGCATCCCGGGACGTGTTGGCGTGAATCGTGGTCAGAGATCCGTCGTGGCCGGTATTCATCGCCTGCAGCATGTCCAGAGCCTCGCCGCCACGACACTCACCGACGACAATCCGGTCGGGCCGCATGCGCAGCGTATTTCTGACCAGCTCGCGAATACTCACCTCGCCGGTGCCTTCGGTATTTGCTTTCCGGGACTCGAGCGAAAGGACGTGCACCTTGCTGATTTTCAATTCCGCCGCGTCCTCAACCGTGATGATGCGCTGGTTGTCCGGTATGAAGTTGGAGAGCACGTTGAGCAGGGTCGTCTTGCCGGTGCCGGTACCGCCCGAAACCATGACGTTGGCCCGGTACCGTACCATCATTTCGAGAAACCGGGCAATCTGCCGGTTGAGCGACCCCAGGCGGAGCAGGTCATCGGTCGTCAGCCGGTTCTTGAAGAACTTGCGGATGGTGATCTTCGCTCCGTCGATCGCCAGCGGCGGGATTATCGCATGCACGCGCGAACCATCGGCGAGCCGGGCGTCAACATAGGGCACGCTCTCGTCGACATGCCGCCCCAGCGGCTGGATTATCCGCTGAATCACGGCCCGGACCTGGCCCTCGTTGAGAAACCGCGCCTTGGTCAGTTCCAGCCGGCCGTCGCGTTCGATGTAGATCTGGTCGGGCCGGTTGACCATGATTTCACTGACCGTGTCGTCGGCCAGAAACTGCTCGAGCGCGCCGAGGCCGAGAAAGTCGTGGAGCAGTTCCGTCAGCAGTGCATCGGGCGTCCATCCCGCCGGGATGGCCGTCGTCGGCTCGGACAGGATGGCAACCACGATTTCACGCACCTTGGCACGAAACTCGTCGTCGCTGACTCCCTCGAAGCTGGCTTTGTGCTTGTTCACGCGCCGCAGCAGCTCGTCCTGGACGCGCTGCTTGAGGTCGTTCAAGTCGTCGCTGGGTGGAGTTCCCGGCGGCGGCCCGCCGGCAGTTGAGGGGCCGCCGAGTTCGACTCGAGGCAGTGTCTCGCGCTCGACCACCTGGACCCGCGCCGGTGTCAAGAGGTCCAGCATTGTGCCGGTGGCCCCGGTGCTCAGGCGGTCGCCCTCGCGGACTTCAGGCGGCGGCGCCGGCGGGCGTTCCGGTACGCGTCCCTGCGTCCGGCCTCCGCGCGCCGCCCCGGTCCCAAGCAGCCGGTCAGTCCGGTCGAGCAGATCGGCCAGATCCCTCGACACGTCGGTCTCGCTGAACGCACCGGGACCAGCGCCGGCTCTGCCCGGAACGGACCGGCCAGGTCCGTCGGGCGGCGTCGGTTTCTTGTCGGCAGGGTCGCCTGATTCGGGGATATCCATGTCCGCCCTACTTCCTCATGTCCTTGGGCATGACTATCTTGAAGAAATCCTGCTGGATGCCGTCAAGCGATACCCGCGGGGTAACGAGGACGATTATCTCCCGCTTCCGCGTGGACGCGGAAGTCGCGAACAACGGGAAAAGGCAGCCGCTACGGGTTTCACGCGATGCGACGGCATTGTACAGGCCGGCAATTGCGAGCGTCCTGTCCTTCTCGACCGCGATGCTCAGGTTGATACTGCGCGACGTCAGCGGGTTCTCGCTGCCGCCGGTAACCGTGCCCACCGGCTCGCTCGACTCCATCTCAAGCTGCAGAAGTATGTCCTGGTCCCGCTCCTCAGGAGTCACGCTCAGCTTGATGCCATAGGGTTTGTACTCAATTCCCTGGGCGCCATTGGTCCCGACGACCCGGTAGGGTATCTCGCCGCCGGAGGTTATCTCGGCCTGCTTCAGGTTCTGGGTGACGATCCTCGGATTGGCGACTACCTTCGCCCGGCCGTCCTCGATGGATGCATTGAGAGCGCTGAGAATATGGCTGGACAAAGACATGTTGACCTGGAAGTCATCGGTGCTCAGCTTTCCGCCGGTGATATTCGTCAGCGGCATCGAACCGGCCATGCTGGCCGTGCCGGTAGGCGAGCCGATATCAAGCAGACCCAGGCCTGAGCCGGTGCTCACGTCCACCTCAACCAGGGTGACGGCGATATCGATCAACGGTTCCTTCGCGGCAATGACGACCATGTTGACGACAGCGGGAAACATCTCCATGACCCGATTGAAACGCGTCAGGTCCCTGCTCGTTTCAATGCGCCCGCCAAGAATCACCTGTCCGCCGCCGGTGGAATAGGTCAGCGGCAGGTCAGCGAGCAGCGCCTTCAACTTGGCAATAGTCTGCTCCGGCGGTATCTCGACGACCGTAACTGAGTACTGCGTGATGTCGCTCCCGCTCTTAACGGTCACCGACCCCCAGCCCGGCGAGTCGCCGATGATCTTGACGTTTCCGGCGTCCAGCCGTTTGATGTGGAGCGGGCCGGTGAAAGTGATGTCGGCCCCGGACGGAACCCCGACAATCTTTTGCTCACCAACGCCCACGGTCACTTCCTCATATCCGGCAAAGGCCGTGCCGACGACCATCGTCAGCAGAACGATTAGTCCGAAGAAGCTGTCCCGTCTCCTGTCTGCCGTCTCCCGTCGTCTGCTAGTCACGGTGGATTCCTCCCTGGGATTCTTCACGCAACCTCACGGTCCGGGCCGTACCCAACTCCTTGGCCACTGGCAGGACCTCGGTGATGCTGACCGGCTTCAACTTGCTCTCCTCGGTCGGCTCCATTTTGCTGCGAATCGACATGGTCAGGTTGCAGGGCTGCGCCGCCAGCAGCAGCAACTGCTCCTCCTGGGTCACGTTCAGCACAAGGACATTCCCGATTTTGTCAATGACCGTAACCGAGGGGAGCACCTCGAACGCGGTCCGTTTGTCCCCTTGGCTATAAGTACCCAGAATGTCAATCACGTCTCCGGCCCTGGTCCCAGAGCTGAGTGCGCCCTGCATTGGCAGGGCGAACGCCCTTTCACCGAGCTCGGGTCTCAGGTATTTGTCGTACCCACCCTGTGCCGCGAGCGGAATGCCGTTCCAGTACAGCGGCTGACCCGGGTCCATGTCGACGCCGATGATCCTTCCCTCCACGGCGATGATGTCCTTGCCCTCAACGTATTTGCCGCCGATGATGTCCTTGGGCACTTCCTTGGCGACGAACCAGCCATGCTTGATGCTGTCGCCGCCGGCAATCTGCCGGGTGGCTACTGCGACCGAAACCCATTGCACCCTCTTGGTGCGGGAACGAAAATAGAAGTTCATGAGGACGATCCCGACGACGCCAAGCAGTACTGCGATCAACAGAGTCCGCAGCGAACCCCTTGGCACCAACGGGGCTTTCTCTGGTTCCGCCATAGTAGGTTATTTCCTTTCGGTACGGTCAGGACCGCCGGACGTAGCGACCAGCCCGATGCGCGTGGTCGCAGAATCTTGTCTCCTCAATTGAAGAATCACCGACCTGTCCTTACTGGACTTGGTGAAAGTCTCAATCGGCCCCGGTTGGCCGGCGGGCACGCGCTGCCAGCCGAGCCGTCCAAGGGTCCGGACGTAGAACGAACGGACCGCCTCGATGCTGTCGGGGGTGAGGTAGAATCCAATGAAGCAGGCGGTCCCACGTCCGACCTGCATCCGGCAGCTCGATTGCGGGTAAAGCGGGATGTCCGAGGCAGGCGCTTCCGCATCGGCCTCGGTGGGAAGGAGTTCCTTCCGAAAATGGTCGGACGACGGCACTTCGAACAGAGTGGTCCGGTGAGTCTTGCCGGGTGAAGCCACAGCCATGGTCAGGGCATAGTCGGAACCGGACTTGCGCTGAATCAGGACGCCGCCCCTTCGGCCGGTGAAGGCCTGCGTTCGCGACGGGTCTGCGCTAGATGTTCTCACCGAGTCGACGAGGCCAGCCGGCGAACGACTGGCAAAAGACACGTGGCCGCCGCCCCAGTCGGGCTGAGCGGCCCCGGGGCCGCCCGCGCTCATCAGACGCGGGGATGCGCCTAGCTGCGCCAACCGGGGCGCGAACTTGACACCAATCTCCACCGCCACGACAACGACGAGCAGTATCAGGACCACGCGCAGCACGGTCTTCAGTCTCTTCACCTCACTCCGGCGCGAGCGTAGATGCTCTCCACTACCGGAATCGCTCCCGGGATCGTCGGCTTTGAGCCTATGCTCTGCGGACTCACGCGGTAGCGCCCGACGTAGTATGCGATGCCCAGGAATGTGTTCTGAGCAGCAACCGCAGTGCCCAACCACGAGTTGGAACCGGCAGACGAAGTTGAGAAATAGCCCACCGATGCCCTCGTGAAGTTGACCACCGAAGGACCCTGGTCCGCGAGTCGCCCCCGCTGGGTGCCTTTCACGCGGCCGGAAGACCGGTCGTCCGTCAGAGAGGTGAACATCGTGTTGAGCCAGGCAGTCGGCAGACTCGTGGCCAGCGTGTCCCAACTCCCGGGCGTGAGGGTCCGTGTGGCCGAGTCTCCGGCCCGGCCGAACCGGGCAAGATTTTCGTCACCGGCATTGAACGCGAGCAGCCTCGCGCCCATCTGCGCATTCTGGAGACGCGTTCCCCACTGGCCGAGCAACAGGCAGCCGAGCAGCACTCCGGCGAGCATGACGAAGACGAGTATCCCTTCGAGCATCGCCACTCCCCGGTCATCCAGGAGAAGTGCGAACGCCGAAGTGCGAGCGCCGAAGTCGGGTGCTCGGCGTTTGGCGTTTGGCGTTTGGCGTTTTCTAGGAGCCTGTCGGAGAGCCGGGCTTAGTTGATGTGGGATTCAGGGTTGATT
>CAZAKP010000064.1:0-15072 GCA_964485845.1 uncultured bacterium
CCTAGAGTCTGTTCGTTTTTCCATCTCGAACCTCCTTAGAATTCTTCTTCTGGTTTACCGTACACGAAATCAACCACCTATTCGTAGACAGTCGTCAAGGTGTCGTTGTGAGCATCGGTCAACAACGGCGTACTGCTCGGCATATCGGGCAGTGCTCTACTCTCAGAATCACCGCGTCCGGCTGCGGCGACCTTCTTCGGTGCGGCGGGAGTCGCACTCGTTTGCGCCGGATGCAGTAGCGGGGAACTCGCCCGCACAAAGCTGGGCAAGCTCCAACGTGGCGGTGCTGGGAGTTTGGAAACGTCTACGAGTAGACGAAACAGCCGCCGAATGCGCCAAGCCTCAGGGAAGCAGCCGTAGCGCCCGACCTCGCGTCCGCCGGAGAACAGCTTGACGTCCGTGCACTGGCGACCATTGAACTCCAACACCCGGAACCCAAGGTGTCGGGGCACGATCCAGCCGAGGCGGCCTACTCCGGCGGCCAAGTCACGCAGGCGGAGATGCAATCGTCGGCCGAGGGCCCAGAGCGGTCGCAGACCGTCCAGCAAGACCACCGTTGCCCGCCCCTGCAGTCCTCCGCTGACCGGTCGTCGACGACGTCCGTGTCGAGCAGTGACGACGCGACCAGCAATGTCCTCGTTCCGCAAGAGCCACGGGTCGCCGTGTCGATTGTTGTCACCACGAGTCCGCAAGACGTCCCGCGGTCCCTCGTCCTTCGTCCCTCGTCTCTCAACTGAGGCTACTCTCCGCACGCACGTCTCGGCATTCTCAGGAGACTTGAAACAGACGACATCCCCCGGACGCACGCGGCGCCGTATGTACGGCTCGACTTCCAGTATGTCGGATTCCGCTAGCGTCGGGTTCATGGCGTTTCCCAGGCAGACAGCGTGTAGCCTGCAGCCGGGCGTTCTAGGCGAAGGAGGAGCAGAATTGCGCGCGTCGATGCGGAGAAGGTCGCGCGAGTTCGGGCTTCCGTCGGCGGGCGATGGTCGCATTCCGGCGTTAACCACCTTGGGCAGGACCCGTTCGATCTCTCTCCAGAATTGGCCGTGAAGGCTCATCTCGAGCGAATAGGCCGGGCACCGCGGCAGCTAGGGTCTTGGCCGCTGCCAGGTGGTTCACCCAGAGCCGCGGAGACATTCCGTCTTCCGACAGACTCACAGCGGTTCGAGCAAGGTCGATCGCTGACTCCATGATCTTGGCAGTTGCTTGCGTGCGGCCGGTCGGCTGCAGTCGCTCAGACGCCGACTGGCTTAGGAAGAAGATTCCGCGCAGCGGGACGGGTTCTTCCACTGGCCAGGAGGCGTTGACGTCGCCGTTGAGCAGCCGACTCCAGGTCGGCCAAGGGTGAGCCCAGTAGCGGCCGGAGCCGTCGCGCACCACAAGAGTCCGGTCATCGCACAGCGAACGATGCGGCGGCGGAAGTCTATCGCTGGCTGTGCTCTTCCCGACGCCGCTGGGTCCAGCCATCATGTAGCCTGCTCCTCCGTACTCGACCAGCGCGCCATGCAGGAGCATACCGCCCCCCGGTAGTAGCTGCAGGGCGATCAGCGCTGCGAGGCTCTCCATCTGAATGACCTGCAAGTATGGACTGAGCAGCGGAAAGAGCCAGCAAACGACCGCGCCGTTGCGTCTCGGCATCGGTGGGTCATGCATTCTGTCCCGGCACACGACCACGTACACCTCGCGCCCTCCGATGCCTGGTTTCAGGCGCATGGCCTTTCCCAGTCCGGATACGACCAGTTCTGACGGTTCGTCGGTCCCAACAATCGTCCAGCGACTACCATCGGCTAGCCCGAGGCCAAGAGGCGACGGCGATGTGCACGATTGCTTCGTTTCCGACACCAGACTACTCCTCTTCATCTGCCATGGGCGGTCTATGGACGGAGCAAGATTCTCCTCGTGCACCGCTAAGCACCAGACATAAGTGCCCGAGATACGGCTGTTTTGCTTCTCCGTCTTATACGGCTACCGCCGTACTTCGCAGCACGATGACCCTGCTATCTGTCCCCGCCGCGCGTGGCAGGCTTTGCTTTCGACTTAGCTGGGTGTACCGCCTACGCTGACGCAGGCCTGAGCATTGTTGCCCACAAAGCAGTCGTAGGAAGCTGTCCCGCCGTTATTATAGCACCCGATGTCGCTGTTGCCGAGTGGGATGCAGCCTGGGTTTCCGCGACCGTTCTTGCTATCAGACAGCCTCACTCCGCGCGGGGCTTCGTACTTGGCCTTACCTCGTTTTGGCATCTCTAACCTCCTTACGGGCATTTGGTACACAAAAACCCTTGGGCACAACACGTACCCAAGATCCTCTAGTGAATACTGTAATACAACCCCAGAACACTTCATGTCAAGAAAAACCTAGTCACTTTGCCCGGTAGCCGAAATCGAGTAGCTGCTACGCCCGTGGCCGGTGGGGAAGGATGAGAACGGAGCCACCAGGCTTGTCCCACACACGTCTTTCCCTTTCAAGTCACTCTTCGCCGCTGGGAATTCTCCTCTGCGCCCGATTCATCGGGAACACGCCGCGCCGATAGGCCTCGGCGCATAGCCAGGTCGGCGCGGTGAGCGACCCGCCCTCCGTGTAGTTGTTGGCCACACAACCCGTGCGGCAGGTCCTCACAAACAAGCACTTGGCGCAGGGGTTCGGCAATGCGTCCACATCCGCCAAGGAGCGGCGCAACCCGAGGATTGTTGGGTTCGAGAACCATATTTCCCGAATGCTGTCGCGACCGAGTTTGCCGTAGACCAGTTCTGGAACGGTCCTACCAATCCCACACAGCGCAATGTCGCCGTTTCCCAGTATCCCGAGGATCCGCAGCACGCCACAATCTCCCGTCCTGCCGTGGGTGCGCATGAGGTCGCGCATCGATGTCAAGGCCGGTGGCATGTTCAGGATGACTGTAACCCGGGCTTTTGGCCGGAGTTCGGTGGACACGTAGCGGGCAAAAGCGAGGTGCTCATCGAAATCCATCACTTCGCCACTCTTCTCCATTGCCTCAGCCCGCCCGGTCCTGGTAACCGGGTTGAACTTAACCGAGCTCGCCCCATGGGCGACGGCAAGAGCGACGACCTCCTCGACGTGGGGGCGATTGCCTTTGTGAACGCTCATGATGACTTGGCAGTTCTTGTACCCCGCCCTGACAAGATAGTCGAGTCCGCGCAGTGTGGCATCGAAGGCACCCGGCACTCCGCGGAAGCCATCGTGCGAGCGGGCATCGGGCCCATCCAGACTGACCGAGATGAAGCGGACGTTTGTCTTCTCTTTCAGATGGCGCGCCTTCTCAGCAGTCATGAGGGTGCCATTGGTCTCCATGTCCATGCTCATTCCTTCCGCCGTCAACATGTCCGCGATTTCCATGAAACGGGGATGGAGCATCGGTTCTCCGCCGGTCAGCTTCACCGCGCCGAGCCCGAGCGGCTTGGACTCGACCACGGCGCGACGCAGCGCCTCGGTGTCCACGAAATCGCCCGGTGTCTCCTTGCCGTCGCCGAATCCCGGGGTGATCCAGCAGTGTCGACAACGGAGGTTGCAGGTATTGGACATGTAGAGATAGAACGAACGCAAAGCCGGTACGCCCTCGGGCAGGTCCAGTTTGGGTCGTGTTGCGTTCACCTCCGTAGGCGCATCACATATCGACACTTTCTTTCTCCTCTCCTTTGAAGATGCGGTAGCAGACCAGCGGGTCACGGGCGTTCAACTTGTCGAACTTGGCCATGACCGAGGCCGGGCAGCCACCTGTGCAGAAACCGGCATAGGAGCAGTCCTTGCACTCTGGCAAAGACGATATTGGTATCAGGCGTCGGTAACGCACGGCGTTGACCGCGGGGCTGTTGCGCCAGACCTCGGCGAGCGACTGGTGGCCGAAGACGCCCATGATGAGCTTGGGCAGCATGTTGCAGGGGACGATGGTCCCGTCGTGGAGTATTGCCAGCTTGTTGAAGACTCCGCCGCAGGAACACAGGGTGCCACGGCCGGGAATGCCGTTCTTGCCCTGCGAGACTGCTTCCTCAATCTGCGCGAAGTTCTGAGCCGAGGCAAGTGGTCCGGCGGTAGCGCTGATTCTGCCTCCATAGTGCTTGCTCAGTCTCGCCAGGGTTTCCATTGCCTGCTTCCGTTCCGAATTGGTGAGAACCGTGCTGTCGCCATAGCACCGGGCCGAACCCATCTGGTCGGCCTCGTTCGTGCTGAACCCGCCAAGGCCCACGTCCTCAAGCAGCAGGCGGGCGACGTTGGGTAGGTCGTTCACGTTGGCGCGGTTGACGGTCACGCGCACGGTCACCGGGAACCTGGCCTGCTTCAGCAGCCGCAGGCCGCGCAGGGCCCGGTCGAAGCTCTTCGGCGGGCGGCTTTTGTCGTGAATCTCGGCGCAAGACCCGTCGATTGACACCTGGATTGAATCTAGCCTCAGGCGGCGCTTGCCCTTGGCAAACTCCTCCAACGTAGCCTCGGAGATGAGCGTGCCATTGGTGAGTATGCTGTAGCGCATCTTGTTCGCGATTACGCCGTCAATCAGTTCAAAAAGATCGGGACGGGTGAAGACCTCACCACCCGAAAGGCAGACGTTCTGAACGCCGAGTCTACCAAGCTCCTCGAACAGCGCGTGCCAGCGCTCCGCCGGCATGTCATTGAGCGCGGTCATCTCGTCGGCGTAGAAGCAGTAACGGCACTTGAGATTGCAGCGTCCGGTGAGCGAGAGGTCAACCGACTTCGGGAACCGCATAAGACCCGGCGGCGGTACGGTCATGTCCGGCATCGGCATAGGTTCCGGGTTCACCTTCGCCGTCCGCTTCTTCTTAGCGGCCATCAGCGGCCCCGCCTTCCGCCAACACGAAATCCGGCAGCAGCGATTGGATGAACTTGTCGGCATCCTGCATTGCCTGTTCGCGTGTAACGCTCGGATAGGTGGCCGTCAGGTGTCCGGCGATATCATCGAGGGTGCGGGGGGCAGCAAGCATTGCCCAGATACTTCGGCCGGTGGGATTCAACAGGACCGTTTCGTCCTTGTCCGGGTTGTAGAGCAGCGCCCCGTCTTCGTCCTCGTCGGCGCAGGATACGACTTCGTTCGTTCGATAGGTGCACTTGTTCATTGCGTTTAGCTCCTCGTCAGCTACGGAGTCCGCCGGCAGTGGAAGGTCTTGGCTTCACCTTCTCCCCCTTCCCGTGGTCTCCCGGCGCTTCCGTTGATTCGTATTCTGAAATGGTATTTCCTGACCGATGAAGCCTTCCTCGGTCAGTTTGGTCAGATATGCGAGCACGTCTTCTCGCACCGTGTCCGGGGCATCCGGAAACCGGTCCTTCACGGCGGTGACGATATCCTCGATGGTCCGCTTGCCGTCAACGAGGCTCCAGACCAGCACGCCGGTCGCATTGACGGCCATCGCCCCGGCGGTGTCGGGATTCACCAGAAGCTGGGGTGTCCCCGGTTTGATGGACAGTGGAAGTGGGTGTAACATCAAACCGGAGGTATCGATTGGATACAGCAGAGAAGAAGCCGCGGAAGACTTACACGCGTGAGTTTAAGATCGAAGCGGTACGAATGACGACCGAGGGCGGCATCAAAGTCGCCCAGGCCGCCCGCGAACTGGGTATAAACGAGAACACCCTGCATATTTGGCGGCGGCAGTTTCGCGAGTGGGGTGCCGGCCTGGTGAACCTCTTCAACTTCATCGACGGCGCGGATGGGCTGGCGAACGGCCTGGCTGTCGTCTACTCCGCCGGCGTCGCTGCGGCGGCCTTCGCGACCGGTCACCCGTATGAGGGCATTGTCGCCGTGACGATAACCGCGGCTTGCCTCGGGTTCCTGTGGTACAACTTCCCGCCGGCTCAGGTGTTCATGGGCGGCGTCGGCAGCCTCACTCTTGGATTTGTGCTGTCGGTCCTCGCCATCCGACTCGCCGCGCCGGGAAGGCAGCCGGTGCCGGTGATGTTCTTCACCATTCTCTACAGCAGCTTCCTGTTCGACACCAGCTACACGTTGCTCCGTCGTATCCTCCGCGGCGAGAAGTTCTGGCAGGCCCATCGCACGCACCTCTACGAGCGACTCCTGCAGGCCGGCTGGAGCCACCTGCGCGTGGCGCTGTTCTACATCGGCCTCGGCCTCGTCTCGCTGGCGCTCGCGCTTTTCTACCTGCGCGTCGGCCCAGCGGGCAAGACCGCCATCGTCGCTCTCCAATTGCTCATCTGTCTTGGCCACCTCACGGTGGTGAAGGTCCAGGAAGCGCGTGCGCGGGCGGTCCCGCAAGAAGAAGAAGGGCCTGGCCAGCTCACCGTCGACCGACGCCGGGCAGTTGCACCACAGATGCGCTTCGTGCCACAGATGCGGTATTCCAGGTTGGACCGGCTGCGCGCCGAGGAGCATTCTGTCGCGGCGACAGGGAGCGCCCAGATGGGAGCGAATCTTGAGCGCCGGGTGGCCGGCGCACGCCATCGTGCCCGACCGCGTCCGTTCGAATCCCGTCAGACGACCGTCAGCGAGCCGGTCGAGCACGATTCGGCTCCGGACCAGGCGGCGCCGGACGAATCCTCCGCCCTGTAAACTCACTAGTCCGAGCCACCGGACCAATGGCCCAAGACAGCGCAGGGCGACGCAGGTGCCCGCGCATGCGCTGAGACCCGGGCGGGCGTGAACGTTGTGCAAGGGTGCTTGCACAATTCACCTGATATAACAACATAGCACTGCTCGGCCCGCCGCCTCGGCGCTGAACAGGTAGACGGACGCGATAAGCAGCCGCGGCCGGGGAAGACAGCTTTCCCCGGCCGCTTTCGGCCTTCGCCGCCGGCTGTTGGCTGTTAGCCGTCAGCCGTTAGCTGTCACGGCGCTATCGGCGCGCCAACGTTGAACACGTCGGTGCGGATGGCCTGGAGCACGGCCTCGGTCAGGCCGCGGTCCTTCCACTTGGCGATGAGCGTGGCCGCTTCAATCGCCAGCGTTTCACCCGAGACCTCATTGCGCGAGAGCGACCAGAGTTCCCGGCCGAAGTTCAGGTAGAATGGGATCTGGATGGTCTTCACTCCGGCTCCATCGCAGACCTGTTTCACCTGCAACTCCATCGCGGTGATCATCGGATACACCGCCGTGACGTTGGCGAGCATGTTCGGACGCAGCTCGTCGAGCGTCGCCTTGATTCGCTCAGTGTTGAACTTGACGTTCCACTTCGCGATTCGCTTCGTAGGGTCCATCATTTGACCCTGCCTTTCTGTGCGGATTCCCGCACGGTTACGGACGTTTTCGGACTTCGGGGCTGCGGAAAACCGGGGACAGTGCTTGAAAATGGGGACAGTCCCTCAGAGTCGCACAGGGCCCTGCGAAGGTACAGTCCCCATTTTCAGTCCCCGTTTCCGCTTCTGCCCTCACTTATATGTATGTCCGAAACCGGCGGATTTGCTCAAAAAAGAACCGCCGGGTTAGCCGGCGGCTTTGCTGTCTGTCATAGGCTAGCTAGCCTCCCTTGACCTCCTCGTTCGCTTCCTTCTCCGCCGCGCCGGACCTGGTATCCGGCTCGACCGGCAGGATTGCTGACTGCGATGAGGTCCAGTCATCGTCGTACCGCGTCCGGTTGACTTTGTGGGCCATGCCGTAGTACGTTTCCCGTTCTGCCGGTCGGAACCCCTGCCGCAGCAGCCGCCGGCGCAGTCTCCGGAGTTCCTTGTCCAGCATGCGGCGCAGGCGGATTACCGGCATCCCGAGCTCCTTGGCCGTTTCCTTCAGAGTGCGGCCCTCCAGGATGTGGAGCTGGATGGAGAGCCTGCCCTCGTTGGCCAGAGCGTCGTACTCCTTCCAGAGCAGGTGCTCCTGCCACTTGGCGAAGTACTCGGCCTCGGGGCCGGGCACGGACCTCGCCGCCAGAGCCAGGGCTTCTTCGTCCATGGCAATCGTCATCGGCAAGCGCTCCCAGCGCCCAGCACTGGTCTCGACCTTGCGCAGATTGTAGCGCTCGGTCAGGACCCGGAGCGCGACATTGCGTGACATCAGATTCACCCAGCGCTGGAACGGCGCCCGGGTCGGGTCGTACTTGTTCAGATTCTCGAAGATGTAGGTGTGGGTACGGTCGGCGATCTCTTGCTGGACTTCGCGGTCGTGGTCTTTGTATATCGAACCGATGTAGGAACGGAGTGGCTTGTCGATTATGTCATAGATTGTTCCATAGGCGTCCACGTCGCCATCCAATACGCGCCGGATGGCAGCCGTGAGCGTGGGGCCGTTCCCCTTGTCGCCAGTCATTTCTTTCCTTCTCGCTGCTCCTTGAGCGCAGCGACTGCTTTTTTGTCGGACCCGCGAGGGCCCGCCTACCGTTCATTTCATCTGACGCGATATGCTCGGACCAAGCCGAGCCGACCGCATCCATTCTCATACTCGTAGGATATTCAGAAGACGGGCAAAGTCAACGCCAAAGAGCCTCAGCCCATAACTCGCTAAGTGCTTACAATAATGTCAGTTATGTCTATACCTCTGCCTCTGCCTTTGCCGGCCTATCGGCAGGGTAAGTAAACATCCGTTTACCATGGAGTTAGCCTAAACTGCCTGTTTTTCTCGCTTGGGCGAACCGGAAGCATCGAGGTCCAGAAATGCGAATTCGGGCTCTGCCCGCGTCTTGCTCTGGGTTCGGCTTGCGGCTTCAAGCTTGAGGCCTGTGGCTGTGGCGCAGCCACTATCTTGACCCTCTGGCCTTTTGTGCTATAACTCTCCGCATGTTTGAACGGGTCTCGGACATCTGGCATAGCTTGGTGGCGATGTGACGGCCAGTCCAAGTTCAACGGTAACTCTGTCTGCGCTGGAGTCGCACCTTTGGGAGTCCGCCAATATCCTGCGCGGTCCGGTTGACGCAGCCGACTTCAAGACCTACATCTTCCCGCTGCTGTTCTTCAAGCGCATCTCGGACGTGTACTACGAAGAGTTGTCCGAGGCTTTGGCTGCATCAGATGGTGACGCCGAGTACGCGAAATTCCCCGAGTTCCACCGCTTCCAGCTTCCGGAAGGAGCCGTGTGGCGCGACGTCCACGACCGGCCGGCCAACATCGGCCAGGCGCTCCAGCGTGCCTTCCGCGAGATCGAGAAGGCCAACGAGAAGACGCTCTACGGCGTGTTCGGCGACGCGCAATGGGCCAACAAAGACCGCCTCTCTGACGAGTTGCTTCGCGACCTGCTCGACCATTTCTCGAAGATACCGCTTGGCAACAAGGACATTGACTCGGACATCCTGGGCCAGGCCTACGAGTATCTCATCAAGAAGTTCGCGGACCAGACCAACAAGAAAGCGGGCGAGTTCTACACCCCGCGCAGCGTCGTGCGGCTCATGGTTGACATCCTCGACCCCAAAGAAGGCGAGACTGTCTATGACCCGGCCTGCGGAACCGGCGGCATGTTGCTGGAGGCCGTGAATCACGTCCGCCGTAGCAAGGGCGACACCAAGTCGCTGTTCGGCAAGCTGTTCGGCCAGGAGAAGAACCTCACTACGTCCGGTATCGCGCGGGTGAACCTGTACCTGCACGGAATCGAGGACTTCCAGATAGTGCGCGAGGATACGCTCCGCCACCCGGCGTTCTTCAGCGGTGACAAGCTGGCCACGTTCGATTGCGTGATCGCCAACCCGCCGTTCTCGCTCAAGAAGTGGGGCGAGGAGGTCTGGGAGAACGACCCGTTTGGCCGCAACTTCGCCGGAATGCCGCCGGCCAAGAGCGGCGACTTCGCTTGGGTCCAGCACATGGTCAAGTCAATGAACCCGCGCACCGGCCGCATGGCGGTAGTGCTCCCGCACGGTGCGCTGTTCCGGATGGCGGTCGAAGGCAAGATACGACGCAAGCTGCTGGAGATGGACATTCTCGATGCGGTCATCGGGCTCGGGCCGAACCTATTCTACGGCACTGGACTCGCCGCCTGCGTGCTTGTCTTCCGCATGCGCAAGAAGCCGGAGCGTCGGCACCATATGCTCATCATAGACGCATCCAAGCAGTTCAAGCGGGGAAGGAACCAGAACACGCTTGAGCCCGAGCACGTCGAGCACATCTTCCGGCTGTACCGCGACTACAAGGACGTTCCTGGCGGCGCCAAAGTCGTGACGCTTAACGAGGTCGCTGCCAACGACCACAACCTCAACATCCCACTCTATGTCGAGCCGGTCGTTGAAGAGGAGACTATCACAGTCGAGCAGGCTTTGGCGGGTCTCAAGAAGGCGTACGCCGAAGCCTGCGAGGCCGAAGACAAGCTGGCCGCACTCCTGCGCAAGAACGGACTCATGAAGTAGTCCATGGCCACAGAACGGATCACGCAGCAAGAGCTAGAGTCGTACCTTTGGGGTGCGGCGACGGTGCTGCGCGGGCTGATTGACGCTGGCGACTACAAGCAGTACATCTTCCCGCTGATGTTCTTCAAACGCCTCAGCGACGTGTACGACGAGGAGTACGAGAAGGCGCTGGCCGAGTCGGAAGGCGACAAGGAGTACGCGGCCCTGGCTGAGAATCACCGATTCCAGATTCCCGAGGGCACTCACTGGCGAGACGTGCGTGGGAAGGCTGCGAACATCGGCACGGCCCTCCAGAAGGCATTCCGCGCCATCGAGGAGGCCAACCCGGAACGTCTTGAGGGCGTGTTCGGTGACGCCCAGTGGACCAACAAGGAGCGGCTTTCCGATACGACCCTGCGAGAGCTGGTCGAGCACTTCTCGTCCGAAACGCTCTCGCTTGCCCGCGTACCCGAAGATGAGCTCGGGCAGGCCTACGAATTCCTGATAAAGAAGTTCGCGGACGATAGCGGCCACACCGCGGCCGAGTTCTACACCAACCGCACGGTAGTGCACCTGATGACGCTGATGCTTGAACCTCAGCCAGGCGAAGCTATCTATGACCCGACCTGTGGCACTGGCGGTATGCTCCTGTCCTGTGTTGCCGAGTTGAGGCAACGGGGCAAGGAGTGCCGGAACCTGAAGCTGTGGGGCCAAGAGGTGAACCTGATGACCTCGGCCATCGCCCGCATGAACCTCGTCCTGCACGGCATAGAGGACTTCCACGTGGCCCGCGGCGATACACTCGCGTCGCCGAAGTTCCTCGAAGGAGACAGACTGCGGCGCTTCGACATGGTGCTGGCCAACCCGCCGTACTCGGTGAAGCAGTGGAACCGCCGCGCCTGGGAGACTGACCCACACGGCCGGAACATCTACGGCGTGCCGCCGCAAGGCCGGGCCGACTACGCCTTCTTCCAGCACATCATCGCCAGCCTCAACACTAAGACCGGTCGCTGCGCCATCCTCTTCCCGCACGGTGTGCTCTTTCGAGACGAAGAGGCCGACATGCGGCGGAAGCTCATCGAGCACGACGTGGTCGAGTGCGTGCTTGGACTTGGGCCGAACCTGTTCTACAATTCGCCGATGGAAGCCTGCATCGTGGTCTGCCGGATGCAGAAGCCTAAGGCCCGCAGGGGCAAGATTCTTCTAATCAACGCGGTCGATGAAGTAACGCGTGAACGGGCGCAGAGTTTCCTGGAGGAGTCGCATATAGGGAAGATAGTCAGCGCGTACCGCAACTTCGAAAGCGTGGATGGCTTCGCCCGCGTTGTCTCGCTCGCTGACATCGGAGCCAACGATGGCAACCTGAGCAT
Source organism: uncultured bacterium (assembly GCA_964485845.1). Classification (GTDB taxonomy): domain Bacteria; phylum Hydrothermota; class Tepidihabitantia; order Tepidihabitantales; family Tepidihabitantaceae; genus UBA2258. The sequence continues at coordinate 11,592 of CAZAKP010000064.1, forward strand.
CCAGCTCTACGTCCGCCCCAAAGGCAATGGTGGCAAGTCAGGCAACGGCAAGACGCTGGAGAGCGTACTGGCAGAATGGCAGAAGAGCTCCAAGGGACTGAGGAAGGCGATGGAAGGGCTGCTCGTGACCTTGGACAAAGGTAAGGAATAGACGATGGACAATCCTCTCAGGGTCTTCATCAGCTCGGTACAGAAGGAACTGGAAAGCGAGCGGCTCATCGTCAGCAACCTCATCCAGACCGACCCCTTCCTCAAAGATGTCGCCGTGCCTATCATGTACGAAAAGGAACCGGCCTCGCCAAACTACGCGCTCGCGGAGTGCCTTGGGCTGCTAGATGGGTGTCAGGTCTGCGTGCTCATCATTGGCACGCAGTACGGGCACCTCGTGGACCAGCTCTCGATCACGCATCACGAGTATCGTCGTGCAAAGCAGAAGCCGCTACCGGTGCTGGCGTTCATCAAGGGCGGGAACGAGGTCACACGCGAGGCCGGCGTGGAGGATCTGCTGGCAGAACTCAAGAAGGACGACATCAAATACAAGCGGTTTGACGACATCATCAGCCTGCAGAAGGAGGTCAGAGCCGCGCTCGTCAAACACCTGGCCGACGTGTATCACGTCCATCCGAGCCCAGATGACGACGAAACCGCACTGCAGACCATCGAGGCGACATCTCCATTCGAGACGACTCTCGAGACCCGCATAGCGTGGGACGACTTGGACCACGCGCTAGCCCGGCGCTTGGAGTCCGCCGCTGGAAACACGGTTGCGGACGAGGCCGGACTCCTGGAAGCCACGCTGCGACGAGGCCTGGTCTGGAGGGACTTCGACTCCGGCAAGCACTATGCAACGTCGGCTGGCATCATTCTGCTGTATCGCGACCCGTCGACGGCATATCCGCAGAGCCGTATTCTCGCCGATGCGTATCGAGGTGCTGAAATGGTCAGCGCGCCCGACGACCACGAGGACATTCGCGCTCCAGCGCCTTTGGCCATAGACCGGGCGCTGGCGTTCGTTGACCGGAATACCCGGCATCCGATGCGCGTCGTAGGACTCGAGCGCATCAGATTAACCGAGTATCCGGAGGAGGCGCTACGCGAGACATTGGTGAACGCTGTCGCCCACCGCCGATACGAGGACGCCGGGCGCAAGATACTGCTGCAGGTTTTCTTTGACCGCGTCGTCGTATCAAGCCCTGGCCCGCCTCCTCAACCGTTGACGTTACAGAAGCTGCGCACTGGCAGATACAAGCCGTGCTCGCGGAACCCGGTCATAGCCCAGTGCATTTCTTTCTTCCATCGCATAGAAGAACGCGGGGGCGGACTTCAACGCATGCGCGACAGCATGTTGAATCACGGGCTGTCCGCGCCGGAGCTTGCGCTTGTTGATGCCTACTTCGAAGTCACGTTGCGCGGACCGGGCGACAACACAGACCGACTGCGGGTCCCCGACTCGATGAGGCTGGTCTCACCCGCCTTGGAGGCACGGCTCAACAAACGGCAGAAACGTGCCGTTGCAGAAGCGCTGAGGGCGGGTAGCGTTACGACTGGGTGGTGTGTGAAGCACTTGGGCGTCACGTACAACACCGCCCGCAAAGACTTGGCGAACTTGGCCGAGCTCGGGGTCCTCAGGATGGAAGGCAAGGGACGCGCCGCGCGGTATGCCCCGATACTCAAGGTATGAATAGAAATCTGTCAGTAATCTGGCAGTGCGGAGTACTAATCTGTCAGTCCGGATGCACAACATCCTGTATTGGCGCTGGTTACACCATCGGCCAGAGGAGCGGTCTCGATGATCTCAAAGGGGCCAGAAAGGGGTCAAAGGGGCCACAAACCCGCCACAAACCCGCCAAACGCGCCACGAAGAAACGAGCGGGAAATGGCTCATGAATGGCTCGATTGGTCCATCGGTTCATATCCGGACATTTGTCCGGACAAATGTCCGGATGCAGGCCAATCCCCTCGATGCTCGGCGACTAGGGCTGGCGAGATAAATGGCGCTACATCTGGCGCTGGAAATGGCGCGGCGAGAATCTGGGCCGGGGAGCCAGACATGCACGAAAAGCACGCTGAACGCACGCGTGCATTGGAAACGCACGCATACACCACACCCGCGACAAAACCATTACAAGGCAAGACGGACCAGTGAAGGGCAAGAGGCAGAATGCGAATATGTCTTGGCTCCGCCTGGGGGTCCGGACTCAGGACATAGGTAACAGGTTATTATCAGGACATAGGTAACACATTGAGTACATGGAGGTGTGAATATGTCCTGGTCGATTCGAGATCTGGAAGATGCCCGAATTGAGTTTGTGACGATTGCTCGTGAGGCTGACGTCAACATGAGCGCGGTGTGCCGGGAGTTCGACATCACTCGGAAGAGCGGCTACAAGTGGCTGCGTCGCTATGAGACGTCCGGACTGGATGGGCTGAAGAACCGGAGCCGTCGGCCCCGGTCCAGTCCTCTGCGGTTGAATGGCGATGCCGTTGTCGCCTTGGTGAAGTTGCACGACGATCATGACGACTGGGGTCCGAAGAAACTCCGGGCACGGCTAATCAAGGACGGCTCGTGCCAGGATAACCGATTCCCCAGCTTGGCGATGGTAGCCCGACTGGCGCGGCGGATGGGTTGGACCGAAGCCAAAGGTCGTGGTCGACCGCGGCCGCAGCGAGCTCCTCCTACTGAACCATTGAGCGGCGCCGAGCGTCCCAATCATGTCTGGACGGCAGACTTCAAAGGCTGGTGGCGGACCCGGGATGGTGAGCGCTGTGAGCCGCTGACTACTCGCGACCTCTACAGACGCTATATCCCCTGTCTGCGGCCGATGGTCTGGCGTAGTACTGAGGCTATCAGGCAGGCTTTTACCGAAGTGTTCCGGCGTTACGGTCTGCCGGATATCATCCGGAACGATAATGGCAGCCCGATTGCCCCCATCACCGGTCCCCATGGATTAACCCGGCTCAGTGTCTGGTGGTTCAGTCTGGGGATCAAGCCCGAGCGCGTCAGGCCGGGACATCCGGAGCAGAATGGCGGCCACGAACGGATGCATGGCGACATCGCCCGAGCGATTCAGTCAGCGCCTGCGGCAACCGTAGCCGAAGAGATGGTACGGCTCGAACGCTGGCGCAGCGACTTTAACGCTGAGCGACCACATGAAGCCTTGGCCATGCAGACACCCGCCGACGTCTACCGATGCTCGCCGCGTCACTTATCCGACGTAAAGCCGTACGTCTATCCGGCTGGCTTTGAGCGAAGACGGATGCAAAAAGACGAGTGTATACACTTCCGCGGCCAACGTGTAAACTCCAGTGAAGCGTTGGCGAAGATGGAGGTTGGGCTACAGCCGGCAAGCGAGAACCGCTGGCTGGTGTGGTCCTGTGACCTGGCAGCCAGTAGATTGGAGTCGAAGAACGGCAAGACCAAACGTTGCCCGGTAGCAGAAAACCAGCCGCCCGGCGACGGAAACTGTAACCCATGCCCTGA
>CAZAKP010000065.1:0-14750 GCA_964485845.1 uncultured bacterium
CCACTCATCCTACGTCGACCAGTGGGACTGGGAGCGCGTCATCACCGCCGAAGACAGGAACCTGGAATTCCTCAAGATGATCGTCCGGAAGATCTGGAAGGTCATCACGGGCGCCGAGGACTTCGTGCAGCAGATGTACCCGCAGCTCAAGGACCCGCGGTTCCCGAACCTGCCCAAGGACCTGCCCTTCATCCACGCCGAGGAAATCCTCGAGCGGTATCCTGACCTGCCGCGCAAGCAGCGCGAGACCCGCATCCTCAACGACTACTCGCCGGCCGTGTTCATCATCGGCATCGGCTGGGTCTTGAAGGACGGCTACCCGCACGAGATGCGCGCCGCGGACTACGACGACTGGGTGACCCCTACCTCGCAGTGGACCGGCAAGGACACGCACGGCTTGAACGGCGACATCCTGGTCTGGAACCACCTGACCCAGCGCCGCCACGAGCTCTCCTCGATGGGCATCCGCGTCACCAAGGACACACTCAAGGAACAGCTCAAGCTGTCGGGCCAGCTCGACCGGCTAACGCTGCCCTACCACAGCATGATCATGAAGGACCAGATCCCGCTGTCCATCGGCGGCGGCATCGGCCAGGGCCGCGTCCAGATGCTTCTGCTGCGCAAGGCGCACTTCGGAGAGGTTACGGTCACGGTGTGGCCGAAGCAGCTCCACGACGTCTGCGAAAAGCACGGCATCTTCGTGCTGAAGTAGAATCAGCACATTCGACTCACAAGGGGCGGCTTCGGCCGCCCCGCATCTTTTCGGCGTAGAAAGGGGGACACACTTTCTCAGTCCGAAACGCCGGTCAACGGTCGCCAGCCATTTGACACTGCTGCCCGCGAGTCCTAGAATTCAGCCGATGTCAGCGGTCCGTTTGGCGCGAGGGGGCAGGTGAAGAACCCACTGGACTCGACTTTCGACTACCGAGACCCCTACCAGATTCTGGGCGTGGCAGCCGGCGCGGCTGCGGCCGATATCCGCAAGGCCTACCTCCGCCTGGCCAAGCGGAACCATCCGAATCTGTTCGCAACTGACCCGGAGAAGTACCGTTCCTCGACCGCGCTGATGCAGGATATAAACGTCGCCTACGAACTACTGAGCGACACGCACCGGCGGGAGCTCTGGGATCGACAACACGCCGTTGCGCCGCAGCCCGCACGAGGCACGCGCCGGGAACAGGAGCTGAAGAAGTACTTCGACGCCGAACTGGTCGCGCGCGTCATCCGGAAGTACAGCGGGTTCGTGAGTTCGCTGCGTACCGCCGATGAACGCAAGAAGGCAACGCGGCAGATACGGAAGTTCCAGGCCAGCCGGGCGGGCACCGAGTACATCCGAGGGCTTGCTTCCCTGCAGTATCGTGAGGTCATGGACTTCCTCAAGAGCGACAAGCGGGTTTCGTTCTTTGACGACGGGCTCGTCGAGATCATGCTGCTGTACGAACGCGCGTTCGAAGTCGCCCCAAGCAGCGTCTTCATCACCTATGCCTGGCTTTGCCACCAGGAGAATCGCGGGAAGTTCCCGCCGGGACTGCAGGTGCGGCCGTCACCGGCGCCGGAGCAGGGCATTGTGCGACTCCGGCTGTCCGGGCCGCGCGGCGACAGTCCGGGGGCGAAAACGGAGAAGGGATTCGCGTCTCAAGTCTGGGAATGGTTGATGGAAAAACCAGGGGAGCGCCCTTCTTGAGGTTGGACCGGATTCTTGTCACCCTGTTCGTGCTAGGAGTTGCGCCGGGGAATGGTGCGACTTATATCCGCGCCGGGCAGGTGTTTGACGGGGAGAGGATGCTCGGTAGCCGGGTGATAGTTATCGACAGCGGGCGGATAGCGGCGGTGGAGGAGAGCGGCCTTGTTGTTCCGGCCGGGGCAGAGGTGATAGACGCTACTGGTGCCACGGTGATGCCCGGGCTGATTGACGGGCATTGCCATTTCATGGAGCCGCCCAAGCCATACGCGGACAATATCGAAGGGTACGGGCGAGGGAGGCTCGAGGCCGAGGCGATGTCGGCCTTTGCCGACAGCCGCAGGCACTTGCTGCTGAACGGCGTGACCACGATTGCCGACATGGGCGGGTCGCTGGCCGCGTATCGGGGTCTGAGGGCAGCGTTGGACAAGGGGAGGATCATCGGGCCTGACCTCTACTTCTCGGGGCCGCAGATCACCGCGCCGGGCGGACATCCGGCCGGGACGACCTACGTGGGCAACCATGATCTGATTGATCTCGCGACATTCCAGGTGGACGACACTGCCGTTGTGCGCAGGAAGGTTGCGGTACTGGCCAAGGAGGGCGTGGATTTCATTTCGGCTGTGCATGACGGACGCGCGGGACATGACCGAAACTCGCCGGGAGTTTCGGATCGTGTCCCAAACGCTCCCCGTCTCAGGCTGGAAGTTGCGAAGGCGGCGATTGACGAGGCCCATCGGAAGGGGCTCAAGGCGTTTGCCTGCATTGGGTCCAGGGCCGGAGCAGACGATATGGTTCGCGCCGGCGCAGACGGCATAGAGAGTGTGTGTCTTGCCGGGTCCGGCGGGTTGCTGGACGCGAGACCCGAACCGGGGATCTTCTTCACTCCGACTGTCGCGGCCCGACTGGACGAACCGAGGTCAAACGCTCAGGGATTGATGCAGGCGCTTGAGGGTTCTCGGCAGCGCGGAGTCTCGATGGTCGTGGGCACGGACTTTCCGGCGTCAGGCGGGTTTCACTGCAGCGACGCCATCTTCCGGGAGATGGAGTGGTTCAGGGGTATGGGCATGCGGCAGGTCGAGGTATTGAGGGCCGCGACGTATGATGCGGCCCGAAAACTGGGCAAGGCGGATAGCCTTGGCCGAGTCGCGCCGGGGTATCAGGCCAATCTCTTGTTTGTGAAGGGGCCGGCCGATTCGGGCGCGCTGCTCGCTAGCCGCATCGAGCGGGTGATGCTTTCCGGACGGACCGTGGTGCAGGATGGGCGCGTGTGCCGGGACTGCGAAAGCGGGTTCCGCGAGAATTCGCTTTCTTACCTCGGCTATCCCTACTGGGACCCGCTCTTGTCGTGGATGGCCGGCGGAACCGTGACCGACTTCGACTTTCTGCGTACAGGCATCACTGCCGAGGTCGATTTCATGTACAGCATCCGGAACATGTGGTTCGCGAACACGGTGTTCGACCTGCCCAGCCCGATTCCGCGGACCGCGCTGCGGGCAGGCATGCACTTCGACAATCAGAACCGGCTGTTCTACGGTCTCGGTAATGAAACGCGCCTGGATGACACGACCGAGTATTCGAACCTGGTATTCAGGGAATGGGCGAGCGGCCGGACGACCATTTCCGGGTCGTGGAAGGCGCTGAGCTATCTGGTGTTCGATCAGACCGCGGTGGGCCGCTACAAGGACCGGGCGCTGCCTGAGACGCTGGCCGGAAGGAGCGGGGGAGACGAGATCGCTCTGTCACTCGCATTGGCGCACGACACGCGCGACCACCAGGCCAATCCGTGGTATGGCCACTATGTGAGTGTCGGCGCGCAGGTAGCGCCGGCAGTCTTTTCGCACGGACACGGTTTTCAGAAGGTGACATTCGATGCCCGAGGCTATGTATCGGTTGCGCACCGGCATGTGCTGGCGGGGAGGCTTCTGGGCCAGCACGCGTTCGGCGATGTGCCGTTCTACTATCTGCCCGAGTTCGGGGGCGACACGCTGGGCCGGGGCTACATGCCGTTCCGTTTCCGGGACCGGGTCTCGGTCATCGGACAGGTCGAGTATCGTTTCCCGATCTGGTCATTCCTGAGCGGGGCCGTGTTCGCGGAGGTCGGGCAGTTCCAGCCCACGGTCAACAAGCTTCGTCTGGACGGCTTCCACCCGGCAATCGGTTTCGGACCACGCGTCAACTTCGGGTCGAATGAGAGCGGAATTGTGGGCATCGACTTTGGGTTCACGCCCGAGGGGTGGAACCTGGTGCTGCACAACGGGCAAGTGTTCTGAGGCGGAGCCGGACAAAGCAGAATTCAGAAACCAGAAACCAGAATTCAGAATTGCGGACGCGGAGCGGGCAACCGCAGATGGTGGACCCGGACAAGCAAGGGGCGGCAGATGCCGCCCCTCGTTCCTCTCACTAACGTCTTCTAGGCGCGGGCAGAGAAGCTGACGTTGTCGAGCAGCAGAGCCGGGAACCGTCCCATTGGCGCATGCTGGACCGCGTCGCCGACCTCGATCATGTTCTTGAGGTCCTCGTAGACGTTGCCTGCGACCATTGCGTCTTTCACCACGCCGACAATCGCGCCGTTCTCGACCCACAGCCCGGGCGCGAGCCCGATCGAGTAGTCCCCGTGCATGAGGTTTCCTGAATGGGCTCCCATTACCCCAGCCACAACCACGCCGCGGCCCATCAACTTGAGCAGGTCCGACAGTGACTTGTCGCCCGGCGGAATCGTCATGTGTTCGAGCGACGACGCCGGCGGCGACGTGATGTCGTCGCGGAAACCGTTGCCGGTCGGCTCGGTGCCGGTTTTCGCGGCGTAGAACCGGTCGTTGTAGTAGCTCCGCAGGACTCCGTTTTCGAACAGCTTGAGGTTGCGGCAGGGAGTACCCTCGTCATCGAACGCGCGGGCGCCGGGCTCAGCATCGTTCAGCGGTTCGTCGGCGAGCGTGAAGCGATCGCCAAGTATCTTCTCGCCGATGCGGCCGGTCAGCGGGGATACTTTCTCGTACACGTTCCTGGCACTGGTAGCGCGGCCCAGGCGCCAGACCAGCGCATATACCGACCCAGGCAGGAAAAGCGCGCGAGTGCGGCCCGGCACGCCCTTTGTCTCCCGCATCGACGCGTTGTAGGTGTCGACGATGAACTGCAGGTCGGCGTCCGGGAACGCCGCGAACCCCTTCGCTGCGCGGGCGCGGCTGATGCTCGAGTAGGTGCCGGGAAATAGCACCTGAGCCATCGCGAAGTACTGCGTCGCCCGCGTCCGGACATCGACGCCCGTGCTCGTGAGCACCCGTACTTCGCTCTCGCCGCGGCCCGCACCGACGTTGACCTGACCTTTGACCCGTTCGGACAGGTAGTCGGTCACGCGGCGGCACTCTTCGGCCAGGAGCGCGTTGCCGCCGACCGGTTCGGCCGCGGTATCGAGTTGGGGCAGCTTGACCGGTTGGGGCAGGTCACCGGCGGCCTCGACGCCGCCGGCGAGCGCCGCGAGCGCATCCCGTACGAGGCCTTCGCGGTCGATGAGGTTGCGGGTGTAGGCGAAGCCCTGCTTGCCGTTCTTCACCAACGTGAGGGCCGTGCCTGAACGCATGGCGCTGTCCGCGCTCTTCAGACGGGCGTTTTCGAACCCGACGCCGTCCTGAGTCCCGCTTGCCTGGTACACAGTTGCGGCGTCGGCATGTTTGCGGGCGATTTCGAGCAGGCGTTCCATTATCTGCCTCCCACTACCAGGCTGTCGACGAGTACGTGCGGCGCGCCGTTACACGACCGGTGGTTGGTTTGGCCCTTGCCGCACGCGCCGACCTCGCGCAGCGTCAGGTCGTTGGCCACGGCGCTGATGTTCTTGAGCGTCGCGTACAGGTTGCCTGCGATGTTGATGTCGCGCAGCATGCGGCCGGGTTTGCCGTCCTTCACCTCGAACCCGAACTGGGCGCCGAACGTGAAGTTCTCGCCAGTGGTCTGGCCGCCCATGTGGTTACAGAGGTAGAGCCCGTCGCCGAGCCGGGCGAGGAGCTGTACCTTTGTCTCGCCGCGCGGTTCGATGAAGATGCAGCCCATCCGGATGATGGGAGCGTAGCGGTAGTCTTCGGCCACGCAGTGCCCGGTCACCGGCTCGCCGAATTCGGTGGCGGTGCGGCGCGAGTGCAGCCGGCCGGTGAGCACGCCATCTTTCATCAGTGCCACCGGGCGAGCCGCCACGCCTTCGTCGTCGTAGCGGTAGAACCCGAGCTGGCCGGGCCGCGTCGGGTCGTCGGTTATCGAGAGCACGCCGCTGCCGAGCTGTTCGCCGATGCGCATCTTCTCGCGGATGCTCGGCACGTCCTCAATGATGTCGGCCTCGGAGAAGTGGCCGAATGCTTCGTGGGTGAAGACTCCAGCCAGCGACTGGTCGAGCACCGCGCGGTATTCGCCGGCCTTCACCGGTTCGGCTTTGAGCAGGTCGACGCAGATCCTGACCCGGTCGCCCATCTCTGCCTCGCGGCCGCGCAGCCGCGCCATTCCGTCGCTGCCGCCGAAGCCGAACCGAACGGTCTGGGTCAGGCTGCCGTCCTTGGTCACGATTGTACCCATGATACGTGTTGTCACTAGTTCTTCACGCAGTCGGGCGCCCTCGGTCGAGACAAAGTACTTGTCGCGGGTCAGGTCCCAGTACGCGGCCTGCGTTGTCGCCACCCTGAGGTTGCTGAGCGCAATATCATTGTACCTGCGCAGCAGGTCGAGTTTCGCCTCGACTGGAACCGTGCGCGGGTCTTCATTCAGCCGCGGGTGCACTTCATCCCTGAGCGGCGGAACCGGAGCGAGGCGGACCGGCCTTGCCCCGCCGCGCGCGAGCAGTCCGGCGTTTTCCACGGCCGAGCGGGCGGCCTTTTCCGCATCTTCGGGCCGGGTGAACGAAACCTCGGACCAGCCGCCGTTCTTCAGTACGCGCCAGACGAATCCGTCGGTCGAACTGGCCGACAGCCCGGTCAGTTCGCGGCCGCTGAAGTCGATGCTGGTCTGCCGGGCCAGCTCGTAGCGCAGGTCCGCGTAGTCGGCCTGCACGAGCCCGAGCATTTTCTCCAATCGGTCAAACACGCGATCTCCTCTCGTCTTGCTCTCGGTCTGTACAAGATGTGACGCGATGGGGCAGAGTCAAGTTGCAGTCCTTGATGAACCGGAACGGCGCACGGGTTCGCTTGACCTGCGCGGCACATACTCTACAATCCGCGCCGATGCGAGATTCTATGCGCCCGGCGCAACAGGAGCAACAGTGAACGCAACAAAGACGAGTGCGGGTAGGACGATTCTGGCGGTCGCAGTGGCCGGTTTCTGGGTGGGAATGTGTGAGTTCGTGCGGAACCAGTTCATACTCAGCTCGGTGTGGCAGAATCACTACCGGGCGCTGGGCCTTGAGTTCCCGTCCAGTCCCGTGAACGGGGCGATGTGGATGCTCTGGTCGTTCATGTACGCGGGCACCGCCTTTGCCATCTCTCGGCGGTTCAGTCTCTGGCAGACTACCTTCATCGGCTGGTTCTTGGGCTGGGTGATGATGTGGATAGTCATCTGGAATCTTCTGGTCCTGCCGGTGGCTGCCCTGCCCGTCGCCATCCCGTTCAGCTTTGTCGAAGCGCTGGGCGCTGCTTTCATCTGCCGGAAGCTGGCCCGCCCCTGATGACGTGCCCGCCCTCGTGACCGGTCATGCGCTTCGATTTCACCGCCATTGAGTCCTTCACCGCCTATCGAGAGGGAAGGATATCCGCCCGTCACCTGCTTGAACACCCCGCATATCGGGCAGTCAGGCGGCATGCCGGGCGCTACGGCCGCAGCTTTGATGCAGCGGACATTGACGCGGCGGCGGCAGGCAGGCCCTCACCATTCTATGGCCTCGACCACCTACCCGAACATCTGCACCGAGTGCTTGGACTCGTAGCGGTAATCCGCAATCAAGAGCAGGCGTGGCGCGAGGGCGCGGAGAAGGCGCTGCTCCGGTTGTTCCCGGAGGCTGACCTCGACGTGACCGTCTATCCGATAGTTGGCTACGACATGGGCATCGGCCTCTCCGGCGTCGCCTGCCTGAACTGCAACTACGACGGCTATCTCAACGACCCAAGGGAGTTCCTTTTCTACGCGGTTCACGAGTGCGTTCACGTCATCTACGAGCGGCTGCACGCCGTCCCGGCGCTCCGGCAGGTGGCGACGGCCGCCGATTGGCTGGCATACTTCTGCCTGTGGCTGCAGAACGAAGGCTACGCCGTCTACGCGCCGCTCGGCATGCGGCGGGAGGCGGGCGCACTTGACGAGCGCGACTACAGGGTGCTGGTTGATAAGCCGCAGATGGACAGACTGCGGCGGGATGCGCTCGCGGCACTTACCGAACTATCGAGCGGGCGGATGCTTGCCCGAGAGCGGTACCTTGACCTCTGCTTTGGTGCGAGTCGAATCACCTATCGCGCCGGATGCGACCTGGTGCGGCTCATTGAGAAAACGGAAGGAATCGCCGCCGTGCGCCGAGCCTTCCGTCTTGACGGGCGCAACTACGTTTCCGCGTACGGCCGTCTGCTTGCCGCGGGCTGCTGAACGCGTGAACCGTCGCCCGGCCGGGAGCGTCGAATAAGCATGGAAAACCGAGTTAGGACGCTGACAGTCCTGTACATAATTCTGCTGCTCGTGGGCGCTGCCATCCTCACATCGTTTCTTCTGCGCAAGCCCAGGTACGTGGTATCGGTCTCGGGTTCGACCAGCTCCGACAGCATCGCGGCATACGAGCAACGCATCGGCGAACTGGGAGTTCGGATTGACTCGTTGAAGGCAGCCGTCGCACGGCACGGGGTGCTGGGTCGGCCTGCTGTCCGTCGCCGGATCGGGCAGGCCGAGCAGCAGCTTGCGGCCATGAAAGAGGCGGTAAGGATCTGGCGTTCGGCCCATGACATATACGGCGTCGGGCAGGCCTACCGGGAGTGCGTCCTGCTGTACGGAGGGGCGCAGTCGGCATGCCAGTCGCTGTCTTACGACACCCTCCCGCCCGAATCCGACACTCTTCATTTCACGCCCGAGTAGATCGACGGGTTCGTGTCGCCGGCGGTGGGCCGTTACCGGTATTCGTCCAGTAGTTGCGCAGCGTACGACACAACCGACGCGGCCAGCGGGTCAATCTGCTCGGTCCCAACATCGAGCAACTGGGCGGTAATGAACCGGTTCTCCGGCATCAGGACATAGGAAACCGAGACCGCCGACCCGTAGCCGGGGTCGGACGGATCTTCATCCATGCTGATGATATAGAGCTCCAGCGCTGCGCCGCTGGCTGACGCCGTCGGTCCCATATCTCCCTCGCGGAGACGGTCGCTGATCGCGGCGGCGAAGTCCGAGCCAGTGGCATCTTCACCTGAGTATTCCACATAGACACCGGCGACGTGACTCGTCACCACGCCGGAGCCATAGGCGAGTGGCGGTGCGTAGATGACGGGTCCGGGGAAAATCAGGAAGTCCCAGGATCCATGGAAACGATCGTACCGCCACCGATCATGCTCGCCGTGGAAAGTCCTTCCGTAGTCTCCGCGCCCGCCATACCGGTAGTTGGGTGCGTTGTTCTGATATCCCTCAGCCGGTGGGTTCAGGGGTGGATTCGGAGGCGCCGCAACCGGCGTGGCCTCGGTATTCGGCAGATTTACCACCCGCTGTCCTTCGTTCGCTGGCGCCCTGGGCTCCCGACGCGGCTCCGCAGACGGGCCCGCGTTTCTAACCTGCGGCGGCCGGAGCCCGGGTTGCGCTTCACCGGGCTGCAGCTGCTTGACCTCCGGCGGCCTCACCCGATCCTGTTCGCGCGATTGTGTATGGTCGTTTTCCCGCGGCCGTCGCTGCTCGTCGCCGGTCTCAGCGGCAAACACCAGGGCAGTAGCCGCCAGCACGACCAGCATACCCTTCAGATTCACTGCATATTTCACACACACTCCTTACAGTTATCGCGCCGCCTTGCCTCGATCCACCTGCTCATTAGACGAGTTGGCGCCGGGGCAGGAATCACGATTTGACGCGTCGGAGTCCAACAAGTTGTCGGGTGAGGACGGGCCGAGTACGCGGCAGCCGCCCGATTGCCGCTCGCCGAGCGGCTTGGCACCGTCCTCGCTCCTGCTTGACTCGGCGGCGGTCGCCCCTATACTGACTGACCGGTCAGTTTTCTCGAACCGCATCCATCGGTCACCAGTCGAGTCGGGACAGATGCGGTTCGTGCATTTGCAGCGAGGAAAGAAGCCAGGCAACGGGCCGGCGTTGCGATGACGATTCAGGATGCGACGAAAGAAGGCAGAGTATGGGCAGTAGAACGATTGCGGTCTTCGCCGGGTTGGTACTGGCCTTAATGTCCTGCTCGAAGTCGGCCGGGTCGGCCGGTGTCCGCGCCTCCGGGACGATTGAGGCGACCGACGTCGACGTCGCCGCCCAGGTGACCGGACAGGTGCGCGAGTTGCGGGTGGACGAGGGTAGCAGTGTGCAGGCGGGAGAAACGCTCGCGCTGCTTGACCGCGTTGCTCCGGCAGCCGCGGTCAGCCAGGCGCAGGCGAACGTTGGTCTGGCGCAGGCGGAGGCCCGTCGCGTGGATGCGCTCTTTGCTTCCGGAAACGCGACCAGGCAGGAGAAAGATAACGCCGATGCGCGGCTGGTCCAGGCTGAGGCAGCCCTGGTGCTGGCGCAGAAGACCCTCGATAATACCTGCGTCATATCGCCGCTCAGCGGTACGGTCACCAGCAAGGCGGTTGAGGTCGGGGACCTGGCGACGCCCGGAGCGGTTATCGTCTCAATCAGCAAGCTTGATACCGTGAAACTGACAATCTACGTCAGCGAGACCGAGCTCCCGAAGGTGAAACTCGGTTCCGTGGCGGAGGTGAAGATTGATGCCGCTCCCAGGCGGGTTTTCCCGGGGAGGGTTACGTTCATTTCCCCGACCGCTGAATTCACGCCCAAGAATATCCAGACTCGCGAGGACCGGGTGAAACTCGTGTTCGGCGTGAGAATCGAGATACCGAACCCGGACGGCATGCTCAAGCCCGGACTGCCTGCCGATGCCACCATCAAGGTAGCCGGCGAATAGCCGCTGGCTGTCTCCGTGCCTGACAACGTAATCGAGACCAGGCATCTGGCCAGGTCGTTCGACACTATCGATGCGGTCGTGGACCTGAACCTGGACGTAAGGCGCGGAGAGATGTTCAGTCTTGTCGGACCGGACGGCGCCGGCAAGAGCACGACCATGCGGATGCTGTGCGGCCTGGTCAAGCCGACGTCCGGCGCGGCTACCGTACTGGGATATGACCTCGTTTCTCAGGTGCGGCGCATCAAGCAGAAGGTCGGCTATTTCTCCCAGCAATTCACCCTCTACGGCGACCTGTCGGTGGACGAGAACATCGAGTTCTTTGCCGAAATCCACGACGTGCCGAACTTTCGGGCCCGGCGCGAAGAGCTTCTGCAATTCACCCGCCTGACGCCGTTCCGCAGGCGGCTGGCCGAGCAGTTGTCGGGAGGCATGAAACAAAAACTGGCGCTGGCCTGCACGCTCGTCCATACCCCGGAGATTATCTTGTTGGACGAACCGACTACGGGTGTGGACCCGGTTTCGCGTCGCGACTTCTGGGTGATACTGTCGAGCCTCCTCAAACAGGGGACGACAATCGTTATGACCACTCCCTACCTCGACGAGGCCGAGCGCAGCAGCCGCGTCGGGATGATCGACCAGGGAAAGCTCCTGACCGCCGACACTCCCGGGAACGTGAAGCGGCTGATGAAGGGAGCGGTGATCGAGATTGTGGCGCCCAAGATAAGGCAGGTTCGTGACATCGTGCGCCGCGTAAGCGGGACGGATGTGCAGATGTTCGGCGACCGGCTCAATGTGGTCGTACCCGACCTCGAGAGCGATTCGGCGCGAATTCGCATGCAGCTTGCCGATGCGGGAATTGCCGTCACGCACTGGCGGGTTACACCGCCCTCGCTGGAGAACGTGTTCATTTCTCTCTTGAAGCAGAAAGGGGCCTAGGAATCAAGGGGACTTGTTACGACGCGAGGGCGCCGGAAGCAGCGAATGCCGGAGCGGCTTCCGCTCCGCGGAACACCATTGAGGTCGAAGGCCTGACCAGGCGCTTCGGCCGGTTCACGGCGGTCGACAACGTGACATTCGACGTGGCGCGGGGTGAGATTCTCGGATTCCTTGGCGCCAACGGCGCGGGCAAGACTACCATCATCCGGATGCTGTGCGGGCTCCTGAGCCCGACCTCGGGTCGAGCAACGGTCGGCGGCTTCGACGTGGCCCGCCAGTCGGAGCAGGTGAAGTGCAGCATTGGTTACATGTCGCAGAAGTTCTCGCTCTACCCCGACCTGACCGTGGCCGAGAACCTCACCTTCTTCGGCGGCGTATACGGTATCCCGACTCAAAGGTTACGCGAGCGGACAGGGTGGGCACTGGAGATGGCCGGCCTCAGGGGGCGGGAAAAGAGCCTTACAGCCGAGCTTTCGGGCGGCTGGCGCCAGCGACTCGCCCTCGGCTGCGCGATTCTGCACGAGCCGAAGATCGTCTTTCTCGACGAACCTACCAGCGGCGTTGACCCGGTATCGCGGCGCAACTTCTGGGAGCTCATCGACAAGCTGGCCGAGGCGGGCACGACTGTGTTTGTCACGACTCACTATCTCGACGAGGCCGAGTACTGCAACCGCGTAATGTTGATCCACGCCGGCCGCCTGATTGCCGGCGGCAGCCCCGGCGAGCTGAAGTCACGGACGTTCAAAACACCCATTCTCGAAGTGCGGAGCGACCGCCTGATCGACGCACTGGCCACGCTGCAGGAACAGAACTGGGCGCTCGAGACCGCCATTTTCGGCGATGCGCTGCACGTGCGGGTGGAGGATGAGGCTCGCGGCTCCGAGCTCATCCGGGCGGCGCTGGCCGGGCGCGGCATAACGGTTGAGAATATCGGGCGGATAGTACCCTCGCTCCAGGACGTTTTCATCGACCTGGTTGAGCACCAGCAGACGGGGGACAGCAGTGCTGCGTAGATGGCTGGTCCGCCTGCGGCGGGTGCGTCCGGTCGCAATGAAGGAGGTCCGCCAGATACTGCGCGACCGGCGCACGTTGATTGTGATGCTGGGCTTCCCGGTTTTCATGATGCTGCTCTTCGGCTACGCCCTGAACTTCGACGTCAAGCACATCCCGATGTCGGTGCTCGACAACGACCAGACCGGGCGAAGCCGCGACTTCGCCGAGAGCTTCCTGCACTCGGGATACTTCGAGTTCAGCCGCCACCTTTCAAGCGAACGCGAGGTTGACGAAGCGCTCGACGCCGGACTGGCCCAGGTCGTGCTCGTGATCCCGGCCGGTTTTGCCGACAGCCTCGCGCGCGGCAGCAACGTGGCGGTCCAGGTCGCGGTGGACGGGTCCAACTCCAATACGGCCTCAACGGTAATCGGCTATGCCGGCGCAATCATGCAGGCCTATTCCGAGGAGCTGCGGACGGCCGCGCTCGCGCGCATCGGCCGGACCAACGTGGCCCTGCCGATTGACTACCGGCCGCGCGTCTGGTACAACCCGGAACTCAAGAGCGCGAGCTTCCTGATTCCCGGCATCATCGTTCAGATCCTGCTGCTTATGACCGTCATCTCGACCTCGCTCTCGATTGTCCGCGAAAAGGAGCGGGGTACGATGGAACAGCTCGTAGTCTCGCCCCTGAATCCGCTGCAGGTAATAGTCGGCAAGAGCGTGCCCTACGTCGTGCTCTCTTTCATCGGGGCATCGGTCGTCGTCCTCTGTGGCTGGATTCTGTTCGGGGTGCCGGTGAAAGGCAGTTGGCTCTGGCTCTTCTTGGCGACGTCCGCGTTCCTCGTCGGAGGCCTTGGTATGGGGCTTCTGATATCCACTATCTCCGGCACTCAGCGAGCCGCCTACCAGTTCTCCGGACTCCTCACCATGCTGCCTTCGTTCCTTCTGTCCGGCTGGATCTTTCCGTTGCGCAACATGCCGATTCCGGTTCAGGTGGTGAGTTACATCATCCCGGCCCGTTACTTCCTGCCCATTCTACGGGCGGTTATCGTCAAGGGGGTGGGAATCGAGGCGTTCTGGCCGCAGATGGTCTTTCTGGTGGCCTTTGCTCTGGTAGTTGTCAGCCTGAGCACGGTGCGGCTGCGGAGACAGATGGCATGATGACCGGGCGAAATCAGAATTCAGAAACCAGAAGGCAGAAGTCAGAAGTTCGGATTCCGGACATTCTGCATTCTGAATTCTCCGGAGGCTTGTTGTGAGAACTATCCTCCACATCATGCGCAAGGAGTTCATCCAGATCCGGCGCGACCGCCGGATGTTTGTCATGTCCTTCCTCTCGCCGGTGATTCAGCTCGTCATCCTCGGCTACGCGGCGAATCTCGACGTCAACAACATTCCCATGCTCGTTTGCGACCAGGACCACTCCAATGCCAGTCGCGAGTTCGTCCAGCGGTTCACCAGCTCGGGCCAGTTTCGTCTGGTCGGGTATGTCGAGTCGCCCAACGGCATCGACGGGCCGATGGACCGGGGTGCGGCATCGCTCGCCCTGGTCCTGCCGCCCGGGTTCCAGAGCGATATCCAGGCGCACCGGACGGTCCAGGTCCAGGCGATTGCCGACGGTTCGGAGAGCAACTCGGCTGGCATCGGCCTCGGCTACGCGGCGCTCATCGTCGGCCAGTACTCGCAACAGGTACTGCTCGCGGCGTTCAACCGCAGCGGCGCCAATCTGAAGCTGCCGTCCATCAATCCCCAGGTTCGGGTCTGGTACAACCCGACCCTGAAGAGCCGGAACTTCATGGTCCCGGCGGTCCTGGCGATGGTGCTCCTAATGATGACCATGATGTTCACCGGTCTCGCGGTCGTGCGCGAAAAGGAAGCTGGAACCATGGAGCAACTCATCGTCACTCCCATCAAACCCTACCAGCTTATCATCGGTAAGCTCGCGCCGTTCGCCGCCTTGAGCATCGTGGACGTCGTTCTCGTGCTGCTCGTGGCAACGCTCTGGTTCCACGTTCCGCTAAAAGGGAGTATCCCGCTCCTGTTCGCGCTCTGCCTCGTCTTCGAGATTGCCACGCTGGGCCTGGGGCT
>CAZAKP010000066.1:0-11322 GCA_964485845.1 uncultured bacterium
GGGAGTTCGGGGGACACGGTAAATGATTATTGACACGGCCCAAGTCATTTTGGATTTACGACTTTGGATTGCCGAGACCGCTAACGGCCTACGACATTGTAGATTGCCGATTGACGATTGCCGGTTTGCGATTGGCGGAGGCCTGCGGGCCGGCAGTTTACGACCTACAGCTAACGTCTAGCGGCCTACAGCGACTCGGCCGACCGCGCATGTCCGCTCGACCCGAACTCGCTTTGGCATTGACAGACGTCCCTTCCATCTCTACAATCGACGCATGGACAGGGCACCGCGGCCCGCGGTTCTCGCGCTGCTGCTTATCGTTTTGCTGCCCGGCCGGGCCGCAGCCCTGCATCCGTGCGGGCTGATTCGCGAGGACCCGCGCACGGTCCCATGGCTGGTGCGGGACACCGTCGTCCCGAACCCTCCCCGCCGGCTGAGCGTTTCGGCTGACCTGTCGGGCCAGATGCCACCGGTCGGCGACCAGGGCTCCCAGGGTTCGTGCACCGCGTGGGCCGTCGGCTACTATCAAAAGACCCACTATGAGTGGCTGGAGTTTCACTGGAACCTGGACCAGACCGGCCATCAGTTCAGCCCGGCGTTTATCTACAATCAGGCCAATGGCGGTGAGGACGAGGGCGCGAGCTTCGGACGAGCCTATGCTCTGGTGTCCGACCAGGGCTGCGCCACCATGGCCGATTGTCCCTACAGCGCAAACGACTTCACGACGTGGCCTTCCGAATCTGCCTTTGCCCGGGCCATACCGCACCGCGGCGGCTCGTCCCACTACTTCGAGATGCACGACACCCTCGGCATCAATCTGGCGAAGATGCGCCTGGACAGCGGCCTCACGACGGTCATCGGCATTTCCATCTACTCCAACTTCGACAACATCGACAGCTTCAATTATACGTACTGCGTCGCCGATACCTACGGCGGCGACCGTGGCGCCCACGCGGTCACCATCGTCGGCTACAACGACACCATGACCACGCACGACGGGACCGGAGCCTTCAAGCTCGTCAACTCCTGGGGTACGGACTGGGGACAGGCCGGATACTGGTGGATGTCGTACGTCGCGGCCCGGAACGCGGCGATGAGCGACCAGACCGGGTACTACCAGGACGACCTAATCGGCTACACGCCAACCATGCTCGGTCGCGTGAAAATCAGCCACGCGGCCCGGGACCGAATCGGCATCCAGCTCGGTGTGGGCAGCACCGCTTCTCCCCTCTGGTTCAGGAACTTCCGGGCCTGGCGCTTCCCGAAGACCGACCGGCCGTTCCCCGGTAACAACCTCGTCTTCGACCTGACCGACGGCGAGCCGTATATCACCGACGGGACGACCGATTCGGTCTTCGTACGGGCGATTGACGACAAGTCGGACTCCAAGACCGGCACCATCGGTTATTTCGCCGGCCATCATCTGGCGTGGAACTCGGTCGGTGTATCGAACGACCCGCCGGTGGATATCCCGGACTATAACGTGGGCGTATTCGCCCGGGCCACAATCCACCAGCCGCACGACGCCGGCGTCGTGTCGATTCTCGCGCCGGTCGACACCGTGGACTCGGGCGCGTCGGCGAGCCCGCAGGCCGTCGTCAAGAACTATGGCGGCGACGCGGCGACGTTCCCGGTATTCTTCCGCATCGGCTCGTATGCCGACTCGCAGAACGTGACCAACCTGGCAGCGGGCGACTCAGCCCTGGTGAGCTTCGCCTTGTGGACCGCGACCGAGCGTGGAGCTAACGTCACCCGCTGCTCTACCGCGCTCGGCGATGACACCTACCACCCCAACGATACCGCAAGCGGCGTGGTGACCGTGCGGGTGCGGGACGCCGCCTGCGTGGCGATCGTCTCACCGCGCGACACGGTCGAGCCCGGCCTGAGGGTCACGCCGCGGGCCGTGGTGAAGAACGCCGGCACGAACGCGGAGACGTTCGACACGCGCTTCGCTATCGGCGCGGATTATGCCGACACCGTATCGGTCACCCTTGCCGCCGGCGGCAGCCGGATAGTCGACTACGCCGACTGGATGGCATCCACTCCCGGAACCTATCCGACGGCCTGCGCCACGGTGCTTGGACAGGACATGTACCCGTTAAACGACACGGTGCACGACTCGGTTACGGTCGCGGACTACACCGGAGTCGCGGAGCGGTCTGGACCGCCCCTTGTCCTGGCGCTCGAACGGCCCGTGCCCGAACCGATGGCTAAAAAGGCCTCGGTCCGGTTCAGTCTCCCGCACCAAACCCGGGCGGGCGTCAGCGTCTATTCCGCGACCGGCGCTCTGGTTCGGGTTCTCTCGGGCCCTCGACCGCTCGGCCCCGGGGTCTATTCTCTATCCTGGGACGGCCGCGACGAACAGGGCCGGCGTTTGGACAAGGGAGTGTACTTCTGGCGTCTTGAGACCGACGCCGCCACCCTCACCCGCAAGACCATCAAAATCGACTGAGCACCCGCCCGCCGCGCCTGCCGGGGCCCGCTCAGCGACTCCATAGCTTCGACGCCGCTCGCCCATCGACCGGGCAACAATTGGGAAATCGGGAAACAGAAACGGGTGCGGACCGCTCGAGTTTATGAGGGCTCGGTCGGGAAGAAACTCCGCACCCGGTGGTACTGCCGGGCTTGTTTGAACGGCAGGGCCAGCGGAACCACTGCCATCCGCCGCGGCCGTACTTCTGTCTCTGGCTGCCCCAGAGACGTCCGATTATAGCCGGACCACCATCGCGCTGTCAAGAACGAATCCGTCCCGGCCGCGGCCGTCGGCCGCCGGCCCGGACCGCGGGACGATGCTTCCCCAGAACCGAGATTGATGGCCACGAAAACACGAAATCGAAGTGAAACGGGCATTTGGCATTCCGCACCCATTCGTTTCGTGTCTTTCGTGCTCTCGTGGCTCCATGTCGGATTCAGGATACTCCCCAGAGCCGACATAGGATTAACCACAGAGGGGGAAGAGAGCACAGAGTTGGGTGAAGTCGTCACTCCGGACCGGTACCCTCCGAATCTCTGTGTGCTCCGTGGTTCAATATCGGATTCAGAATACTTCAGACTTGTTGACAGAGCCGCTAGTCAGCACTACAATCGAGTCAGGTGTCAGTGATTCCACGCTTCAGTGCCACCCGAATCCGAAACCAAGTAAGGAGGATTGTGTGAGAGCATTCGCGTACCGTATCATGCTCGTGCTTGCCGCGGGCGGATTGGTCGTCCTGGGCTGCAAGCAGACCGCGCACCCGAACCACGCCCCGATAATCACCGCGCTGGATTTGCCTTCCGAGATAGACGCGTCGGTGGACGCAACGGTGAGCTGCACTGCCTCGGACCCTGACACCGACGCCCTTGCCTACAACTGGACGTGCACCGCGGGCGAGTTCCAGTCAACGACCGGCTCTGCCGTCGTCTGGACCGCGCCCGAATCCTCCGGCACCGTAACCATGACGGTCACGGTCCGGGACGACAGCGGAGCCGCCGACACCATGAGTGGAACCATCGTCGTCAAAGCCGTCACCACGGTTCTCTTCGACTGGACCGGTGCGGTAAACGGCGGCGACTACAAGCTTCTCAGCAGCAGCTACATCCCGGCGGGCTATACTGTGTCCGGCTCGTTTTCGGCGAGCCCGCTTGATATCACGTTCCTGATGCTGGACTCGGCCAACTACCAGCGATGGCGGCTGGATTCTTCGTACGTGGCCCTGGCCAAAGTGGAAAGGTCCGCCGGCTCAGACTTCTCGGCCGTGATTGCTGCGGGCGCCGGCTACCATTTCATCCTGGACAACCAGTACAACGTGAACCCAGACACGACTGTCCACCTTCTCGTCCGGCAGACATCGCCCTAGACGACGGGGGCCCTGCGGAGTTGATAGTGCGCACTCGCCGCTGCTTTACTGGCGGCGAGGCGCAGGAGGCAGACCGTGCGGGAATTTCCGCGCGGCGCTGCGCCGGTCGCGCATCCCGGGAATCCGCCGTTTGCTGCGCAAAGTCCAATTAAGAATGGGAGTTGATGACCGCCATACCCGTTCGCGGGACGACTGCCTGACGCGACTATCCGTCCTGGTTATCGGGGACGAGAGGTGATATACACTGTAACGCTCAACCCGGCGCTGGACCGGACTCTCCACGTGGAGTCGCTCGTACCGGGACAGAGCACCCGCATTAGAACCGAGGCGCGCTACGCCGGCGGCAAGGGCATCGACGTGTCGCGTGCGCTGCGCGAGATGGGCAGCGACAATCTGGCGCTCGGGCTCGTCGGCGGGTTCGACGGCAAGGAACTCGAAGGCCGGCTTCTGCTCTCCGGCGTGGCCTGCCGGTTCACGCACATCGCCAATGAGACCAGAACCAACATCATCATCCAGGACAATTCGAACGGCGCCGAGACCGCGCTCCTGGCCCGCGGGCCCGAGGTACAGCCGGCGGAGTTGATGGACTTCCTCGATGCTCTGGAACGGTCGCCCGACATGAGTTTCCTCGTCATCTCCGGGTCGCTGCCGCCCGGGCTCACCCCCGAGGTCTATTCCCGCATGATATCCATCGGCAACGAGCGTGGAGCCAGGGTGGTGCTCGACACGGCGGGCGAGGCGCTGCGCCAGTCGCTGCGCTCCCGCCCCGCCGTCATCAAACCCAATCGAACCGAGCTCGCCGAACTGGCCGGCAGGGCGCTCCCCGACGCCAGGGCCGCAGCCGAATACGCGCTAGGACTTCTCGACCTCGTGAGCATTGTGCTCGTCTCGCTCGGGCCTGACGGAATGATAATGGTAACAAAGAACGGGGTCGTGCACGCCCGGCCGCCGAAGGTCCCGGTCAAAAGCACGGTCGGCGCCGGCGACTGCGCGGTGGCAGGTTTTGTTCACGGGATGGCGCTGGGTGAGTCGAACGTCGACGCGCTGCGCCGGGCGGTCGCGGCCGGCACCGCAACGACGCTGAATGCGGGCACCGGCCTCTGCCGCTGCGCCGATATCGACGCCCTGTTGCCGCAGGTGACGGTCGAGGAGGTCAGGCCGTGAGTCTCGTTCCGGGCCGGGAACTGCTCGACGCTGCCGGCGCGCGCGGGCAGGCGGTGGGCGCGTTCAATTTCAACAACCTGGAGTTCCTCCGCGCGATCGTGGCGGCGGCGGACGCGAAGCAGACGCCGGTCTTTCTCGCCACGAGCGAAGGCGCCCTCGGCTATGCCGGCATCGAATACATCGTCGCCATGGCCCGGGTCGCGGCCGCCACGACGAAGACCCCCCTCTGCCTCCATCTTGACCACGGCCGGGACCTCGCGCTCATTCAGCGTTGCATCAAGGCCGGGTACACGTCGGTCATGATTGACGCCTCGCGCCTGCCCTTCGAGGAAAATCTCAGCCAGACACGGGCAGTCGTCGCGATCGCCCATGCTGCCGGCGTTTCGGTCGAGGCCGAGCTGGGCCGGCTGGTCGGCCGCGAGGACGGCGTCGCCGTTGCCGAACGGGACGCGCTGCTTGTTGACCCGGCCGAGGCGGGCAGGTTCGTGGCTGAGACCGGCGTGGACTCGCTGGCCCCCGCCATCGGGACCGCGCACGGCGCCTTCAAGTTCAAAGGCGAACCGAAGCTCGATTTCGAACGCCTGGCGCGCGTCAAGCAGCTCACCGGCGGTCTGCCGCTGGTCCTGCACGGCGCTTCATCCGTACCGCCGGAACTCGTTGCCAAGTGCGAGCGCTTCGGCCTTGAGGTCAAGGGAGCGCGCGGCGTACCGGAATCGGACCTGACTAAGGCGATCGGCCTGGGCGTGAACAAAGTCAACGTCGACACCGACCTGCGCCTCGCGTTTGCCGCCGAGGTGAGGCACGCCTTTGCCGAGCGACCCGGGGATTTCGACCCGCGCCACTACCTGGGCCGGGCCCGCGATGCGGTCACCGAGCTCGTGGAGCAGAAAATCGAGCTGTTCGGGCCGGCCGGACAAACCATGACCCGGCCTCGCACGACCGCGCCGATTCCTTGACACTTTTGTGCGTGACTGGTATTGTTGAATGTGGCGGAATCCCCCGAGTTCGGTGGTGCACGTTGGCCCGACCCCAACCTCGGTGGATGGCGCGGCCGCATCGGAGGAACGCTTGTCCCTGACAGTGACGTTTCGACATCCTGAGGAGGTTTGATGCAAAGCTGCAGGTTCTTACTGACCCTTGCGCTGCTGGCGGCGGTTGCCGCTGCCGGGGGCGTTAACCCGGCCTGGATAAAACACTACACCGGCCCCGGCCAGTCGCAGTTCAACGAGGCGGCGGACAGCTACCTCGACTCCCTGACCGGCAACCTCTACGTCTGCGGCGCCGGCGAGCTGGCCGCCAATCCCGGTGGCACCGACCTGGTAGTCATGAAGTATCGTCCGGACGGAACCCGAGCCTGGGTCAGCGGGTTCAGTGGCACCGGCACCAGTCAGTTTGACATCGCCCAGGCGGTGGTCGTCGACTCGGCCGGCAACGTCTACATCGCGGGCCGCGCCGACAATTCGGACTTCGACGATGCGGCCTGGGCCAAGTACGACTCGAACGGAACAGAGATCTGGCACAAGACCTCCGGCCTCAGTGCAAACGACGAGGCCTTCGGCATCGCCATCGGCAAATCCGGCGACGTCTATATCTGCGGGTCCGACTCCGGCTACGGCTACCTGACCGGATACCTGGTAGCCCGCATCAACCCGGCCAGCGGCGACACGCTGTGGACGCGCACCTACGTGCTCGACACGACCGCCATGGCCCGCCGGAACTCGAGGGACATGCACCCCGACTACTTCGAAAACTACGACCTGTACGACAATGCCGCGTCCGCAATTGCCCGCTCTCCGGACAGCGGAATCGTGACCACCGGCCACGGGCTGGACTTCAACCGCGAACGCGAGTGGTGGACAATGAAGTTCACGCCCTCCGGCGTCCGGCTGTGGGCCGCAGTCTATCACGATCCAATAACGGTCTACGATGACGACGACGTCGCCTTCGACGTTGCCGTTGCCAACAACGGCGAGATTTACGCGGTGGGATTCGATTACTACGAGTCGGGCTCGGGCTATCAGGGCTACAACTACGCCGTCGTCCGCTACAGCGCGACCGGCAGCCGCCTCAGCTACCGCAGCCTCGACGTTGCCTCCGAGCACGGCGACGACTACGCCTTCTCGGTCGCGCTCGACGACTCGAGCCCGCAGAACGTCTATGTTACTGGCGTCCTTGCCTATCCCTCGCCTTTGGGCGAGCAGGTCGCCACGATGAAGTTCAACAACGTTCTCACGTCGCGTTGGGGACCGGCCGGCGCCACCTACGGCACGAACGACGACGACCGCGGGTACTCGGTCTGCTACAGCAAGAGCCGAGTCTACGTAACGGGCCGGAGCGCAGACGACCTCGTCGTCCTCGGCTACACCGCGGCTAACGTCACCAACAAGGACACGCTCTGGAGTTACCGCTACGACGATGCCAACCAGATGATTGACTTCGGCGCGAGCATCTGTGCGTCTGACTCGGACCACGTCTTCGTTTCCGGTGAGGCATCGCACACCGGTCCCTGGACCAGCATCTGGACCGCGCGGCTCCGATACGGTCACCCCGACATGGCCGTCACCGGCATCGTCGCACCGCAGGGCTCGTACGACCACTGGGATACCGTCATACCGGTGGCGACGATTAAGAACAACGGCGACGTAATTCCGCTGACCAGCGCCTTCATGTACATCGGGCTCCCCTACGGCGACACGGTTCAGGTCTATGACGGCCCGGCACCGGGTCAGTCGGCAACTGTCGCATTCAAACCGTGGGCGGCGCACCCGACCGGGCTCGTTGTCGAACGTTGCAGTCTCGAAGTCGAAGGTGACACCAATGCAAACAACGACTTCTTCACTGATACGGTCCAGGTAGTGCCGATCGATGTCGGCTGCCGGCAGATAGTGTCGCCGGTGGGGCCGATTGACTCGGGGCCGAGCGTAGTCCCGGTCGCCCGGTTCAAGAACTTCGGCACGACGACTCAGACCTTCCCGGTCTGGTTCCGGATCGAGGCAGCAGCCCGGGCGCCGGTCGCCAGCGCAGCAGGGATACCCTTCTCGCATGGGCCCGCGCCATCGCCGCGACGAGGTACCGCGGGAAAGCCCTCGCCGGTCTACGAGGCCTGTGACACGATCACCCTGGCCCCACAGGAAAGCGCGAACGTCTCCTTCGATACCTGGCCGGCTACTCCGCCAGACACCTACCAGATGAAGGCTTTCTCCGCGCTGTTCGGCGATGACGGCCAGTCCAACGACACGGTCCGCGCCCAGCTCATCGTGCGGTCAGCAAATCTCGACGTCGGAGTGTCCGAGATACTCGCGCCCGCCGATACGGTTGACTCCGGCACGGTCGTCACCCCGCGCGCCACTATCCGGAACTTCGGCAGCGTCCGGGACAGCTTCCGAATCCGCTTCACGATTGGCACTTTCTACGCGCGCGAAACGGTAATGGTCCTGCTCGCGGGCGGATCGGACACGGCCCGCTTCGCGCCGTGGACGGCAAATCAGGTTGGCACCCATGCAGTCCGCTGCTCGACCATGCTGGCCGGTGACGACAACCCCGTCAACGACCTCGCTCAGCAGCAGGTTGTCGTGAAACCCGCCCCCGGGATTGAAAGCCCGGAAGAGCTATCGGGCATGCCGCGCGAGTACTCGCTGGGCTCGCCGAAGCCCAATCCGTCGGCAGATCGCGTGGGCCTGGCGTTTGCGCTGCCGGTTCGGGCGCGCGTTTCGATCCAGCTTTACGACATCGCCGGCGCTCTCGTTCGCACGCTCGCGACCTCCGAGTTCCCGGCCGGGTACCACCTTGTTACATGGAACGGAACCGATGAGCGCGGCATGCGGGTCAACCGCGGAACCTACTTCTGTCGCTTGCAGGCTCCGGGCTTCTCACGAATCGTGAAACTCATCCTTTCTAACTAGGTTGGGCCGCTCCGACTGGCACAGGCGACCCGGAGATTCCGGGTCGCCGGCCCTTTCATACTCGATCTGCCATAATCAGCGGCACCAATCGGCCAGGAACAAGCTTTTTCGTGCCGCATAATGCGGCAATCTGTGAGAAGCATCATGAAAGACTGCGACAGGTGCGACACATGGAAAGGCCGAAAAGCGAGCTAATTTACTGATTGACGATGCGTTACGATGATGATTGATGTCGCCATCGACTTGGCACGAGTGATGCAAAGATGTTTGGCGTGATGGACATCCCTGAGGAACAGGCGGACAGCGTCTACGCTTCCCTGCCTAATAACGAGATAGCGGCGCCCGACACTCGACGCTGGACTCCGCGTCGGATCGGGCCCCGCTTCGCTTGGCTTGATCACGACAACATCATCATCATCGACGGTCCGCTGTCGGAACGGCGGTTCAATGTCGGCATCGACGTGCGGCCTGACAGCGCCATCGTCCGGCTGCATGAAGACGGCGACCTGGCCGGCACGGTCCGCATCGAACGCAGCCCGGCCGGCAAGGGCATTGTTCTCTCGAATGCTGCCGTAAGTCTGCGCTATCGCCGGGGAGGGCTGGCAGCAGTAATGACATGGTGTGGATTCCGTGAGCTGCTGGCCATTCAGGAATCGGCAACGTTCCGCATTCGAATGACCCGCTCGGTCAAGCCGCGCGCAACCGACACCGAAGTCCGCAGTATCGGTATCGGTATAATCGCCGCCCGACTGGGCCTTCGGCCGGAGTTGCCGGTCGAGATGCTCGTGCGCGAGGACAACATCATCGGCACGTCGACGATACCGGGCGGCGGCGACAGGCCTCCATCCCTCCGGATTTCGCTGCGGAGCTATCCCTTCGTGTTGGTCGCGGTCGCGCTGAACCCGGGCACGATGAAGCCGCTCTCAGATGGTCGCCACTACGAGCAGCTCGGGCCCGATGGCCGGCAGATCCAGAACTGGCTGCATCAGGGGGTACTGCTCGTCGGCGAGGACTACTGCCTCGACGCGCTCGGGATTGACCGGTTTGTGAATGCCGTGGCTACAGACGATGAGGAGGCAGTGCAGTTCCGAAACAAGATCCGCCCGCTCTAGCCCGTCCCCTTCCCCACCCAGACCGACAACCGCCTGCGGCCAGCCGCCATCGGACAGGAAACCGGCCTGTTCCTCGCTGACTGCCTGGTGCGCCGCCCAGCTTGCGGCTCAGGCCCGGACTGCTAGAATCGCCTGGTGAGTCCAGGACATGCAAACCTTGAGCAGTACGACGCGGAGTGGCGACGCACCGCCCGCCGCCACATCTTCCGGTTCCGGGGTCCGGTTCTGTTCGACGAGGCCGCGGTACGGGAGCTGTGCCGGCTCGCCCGCGAAGGCTACGAAGCTAGCTTCAAGAAGGAAACGTACGGGTTCCTGTTCGGCAGCCTCGACCGGAACCAGCGCCTGACCATACGCCGCTCGTGTTTCTACCGCGGCGGCACCAAGACTCGCACCGGCGTCACATTCAAGGACTGGCCGACCATTGCCCGCCTCGCCCGACGGCGCCACGAACTGGCCCGGAGGATGCGGCTGCGATTCGCGGGCAGCTTCCACTCACACGTTGAGATCGCCGGCAGTGTTTTCAGCGGCCTGTCTGACCCCGACCGCGAGTCTTTTCTGGGCGACCCCATGTCAACACTCGAGGTAATCGTGTTCGTCCGTCAGGGCTCCGCCCGACGGGTAGCACGCTCGTCCCGCGACATCGTCACGTTCGAGCCCGCCACGGGGTACCATTATCGCGTCCGGTGCTATGCCAGACGAGACGGTGGTATCCGACAGCAGACCCTGAAAGTAATCAGTTCGGGCGTCGTCGTCGTCTACTAGTCCGCCGCGCAACCACCGCGTCGTCCCGCCCGCCGGACTGGAAACAAAGGGCAGAGCCGCATGGCTCTGCCCTTTAGCTTTGGCGTCTTCCTAAGTGCCGTGCTGCCAGCTAGATATGTAGGTGGCCTGCTCCGGAGTCAGCTTGTCAATCTTGATGCCAAGCGTCTGGAGTTTGACCTCGGCGATTCGCTTGTCGAGGTCTTCAGGAACCTTGTACACCCGATTCTCGAGCTTGCCCTTGTTCTTCAGGATGTACTCAGCCGCCACGGCCTGGTTCGCGAACGACATATCCATGACCATGGCCGGATGCCCCTCGGCCGCGGCCAGGTTCACGAGCCTGCCCTCGGCGAGCAGGATGAGCTTCTTACCGTTGGCCAACATGTGTTCTACGCAGAAGCGGCGCAACTCGCGGCTGGTTTTGGTAATCTTGTCGAGCGCCGTCTTGTTTATCTCGGCGTCGAAGTGACCGGAGTTGCAGATGATCGCGCCGTCCTTCATCGCCAGCATGTGCTGCTTGTCGATCACGTTGATGTCGCCGGTCACGGT
>CAZAKP010000066.1:11422-14452 GCA_964485845.1 uncultured bacterium
GACTGGCCGGTTCCGTACCGGTTGTCGAACATGAACTTCGTCTCGGAATCGTTGACCGCTATCACCGGGAACGCGAGTACGCCGTCCTTCTCCATGCTGCGCAGCCGGATGACGCCGGTCGTCGTCTCCTCGGTGCCGCCGAACACCGCCGCCAGCCGCTTGCCCTTCTCCTTGTGCAGGGTCGAAATCAGGTCGGCGCCGTCGTCAGTGGTGATCATCGGCTCGTGCGACAGAGCCTGCTCGATGTGCCGGAAGTACTGAGTCCGGTTCTCGCCCTTGATGGCGAAAGTCGGAATACCGTAATCTTTGACCAGGGAAGCCGCGACCTCATCCTGGGTCGAAAGCGGGTTCGACGCGCACAGTCTCACTCTTGCTCCGCCGGCCTTCAGGGTCCGCACCAGATTCGCCGTTTCCGACGTGACGTGCAGGCAGCAACTCATCCGTACGCCCTTGAGCGGCTGCTGCTTCTCGAAGCGCTTCCGAATCTCGGCCAGCACCGGCATAAACCGGCCAGCCCACTCTATCTTCGTCTTGCCAGTCTTGGCCAGGCTCAGATCTTTGACATCACAGTCCATCGGTCCTCCATTCTCAATTACACGGCTTGGGACACGATACGAATCGCAGACGATTCGTTCATGTCCCGCGCCCTATTTCAGCGCCCGGCGCAGCTCAGCGACCTTGTCGGTCTTTTCCCAGTTGAAGAATCCCAGCGTCTCCTTGCCCGACTTCTTCGAGTACGGCTCCCGGCCGAAATGGCCGTAGGCGGAGGTCGCCTGGTATATCGGCTTGAGCAGATCCAGATACTTAATCATCTCTCTCGGCTTCAGCGGGAACACGTCGCGGATGAGCTTAACCAGCTTGCCATCGTCAATCAGACCGCTGCCGCAGACGTCGATCGAGACGTCGGTCGGGTCGGCCCTGCCGATGACATAGGCCAGCCGCACGGTCATCTCCTTGCACAGCCCCGCGGCAACGCAGTTCTTGGCAATGTAGCGCGCCATGTACGTCGCCGAACGGTCGACCTTGCTCGGGTCCTTGCCGGAGAATGCACCGCCGCCATGCGCGATCCTGCCGCCGTAGGTATCGACGATTATCTTGCGGCCGGTCATCCCGGTATCGGACTGGGGCCCGCCGACCACGAACTTCCCGGTCTCGTTAACGTAGAACTTGGTGTTCCGGTCGATGTACTGGGCCGGCACCACGTGCCGAGCCACAGTGTCAATCAGCTCCTGCCGCGCCGCCTTGGTGATGTGGTGTCCGGTCTTGTCGAGTATCGACTCGTCGTGCTGGGCCGCGACAACGATGCTGTCCACCCGCACCGGCACCCCATTGTCGTACTCGACCGTGACCTGCGACTTGCCGTCCGGCCGCAGGTAGGGCAGAATGCCCTGCTTGCGGACATAGGCAAGACGCTGGGCCAGCTTGTGGGAAAGCACCATCGGCAGCGGCATCAGCTCGTCGGTCTCCTTACACGCATAGCCGAACATGACGCCCTGGTCGCCGGCGCCACCGGTATCGACGCCCTGCTTGATGTCGGGCGACTGCTTGCCGATGGCGTTCAACACGGCGCAACTCCCGCTCGCAAGCCCGCTCTCGGTCGTGGTATACCCGATGTCGCGCAGCACACCCCGCACCAGCTTCGGCAAATCAACCCATGCATGGGTGGTAATCTCGCCGCCGACCAGCACCATACCGACGGTGACGAACGACTCGCAGGCAACCCGACCATGCGGGTCCTGGCGCAGGACTTCGTCCAGCACCGCATCGGAAATGCGGTCGCAGACCTTATCGGGGTGGCCTTCGGTCACCGATTCAGAAGTGAAAGTTGTCCGCATCAGACAGGTCCTCCTCTACTCGAAAGCTTCAACAACATAGTCTCCGAACTCAGGATGTGAATCTTACCCAACAGCTAAGCGCGGTCAAATCGGGACGCCGACACAAACCCGAATGACGAAACCCGGATTCCGATTCAAGTCCGTATGACCGAATGAGCGGGTACGCCACAAGGTGCTCGCCCGACCGCGCTGCGATGCCGCTCGGGCTTTGGTCATTCGGATTTCCATCGTCATTCGAGCTCCGGATTTCGGGTTAGGCTACTGCCCTTCCAGCACCTGCCTGAGCAGCGGATCGACCTGCCGCACCCCGTCCGCGATATCCTTGCACTCGAACCAGCGCGCGGCCTTGAGCCTGCGGAACCACGTCAACTGCCGCTTGGCATAGGCGTGGGTCTTGGCCTTGGCCTCCGCTACTGCCTGTTCCAGCGTCAACTCGCCGTCCAGGTGCCTCAGAAGTTCGGCGTACCCGTAGGCATTAGCCACGTACGTATCCCGGCCGAAGCCCGACTCCTTCAGGCGTTTCACCTCGTCCAAAAGGCCCGCCCGCATCATCGCGTCGAACCGAACATCAAGGACCCTGCGCAGCAGCTCCCGCTCCATAGTCAGCACCGCGTAGACCGCCTGAAACTCACACGCCCGGTCATCCGACACTCGGCACTCGACACTCGACATTCCTCCCAGGAGTTCGGTCATTGTCTTACCCGTTGCCTCGAAGACCTCGAGCGCCCTGATCACGCGCTGACGGTCGTTGGGGTGCAGCTTCGCTGCCCGTTCCGGGTCGACATTCTTCAGCCGGTCGTGGAGCACGAGCGACGACTCGGCCTCCAGCCGTTTACGCAGCGCCAGGTCCGGCTTCGGCGCCTCGAAGAACGGCTCGAACAGCGCCTTCAGGTACATGCCGGCGCCGCCGGCGATAATGAACCGCTTCCCTTCCCGTCGCAGCCGCCTCATCACGGCCAGGGCATCGCGGGCAAAGTCAGCCGCGGAGTAGACGCGGTTCGGCTCGACCATGTCGACCATGTGAATACCCAGTTCCCGACGCAGTTCCGGGCTCGGCTTGGCCGTGCCGATGTCGAGCCACGAATAGACCTGGCGCGAGTCGGCCGAGATGATTTCGAGCTTGTACTTGCGCGCCAGTTCGACCGCAACCTCGGTCTTGCCGACCCCGGTAGGACCGCAAAGCACCAGTACCCGC
>CAZAKP010000067.1:0-6197 GCA_964485845.1 uncultured bacterium
CTGCCCTGAGCGAAGTCGAAGGGACAGAGGCGCGGGAGAGAAACATCTTCGCGAAGGCGACGATGCTGCACTTTTGTACAGACTGGCTCCGGACCCCATTGGTGTAAGCTGTGTATCTTCTTCGCCCTCCGAAGGCAGCGGTGCCGGCTGGCGGGCGGATGAAGAAGCCGTAGGTGTGGTTGCCGTAGAGCGCGGTGAGCGTTACCGGCTCGACGAGCGAGTCAGGGATGACCCAATGCACGTGCCACGACGAGTCCACGTCGGCCGGGTTCAAGTAGTCGGTCACCCGCGTCGGCTCGAACAGGAATGAGTCGAGGCGGAAACAACCCTGGAGTGCAAGCCCAAGCCACATCCACCCGCCAAGTCTGCACTTTGCATTCTGCAATTCGACGTTCCTCTAGTCATGGTTTCCTCCGAAGCGCCAGTTCGCGCCGAGGACGAAGCCGACCGCGCCCCGGCCGGCGATGGGCAGGGTGCAATTCACATCGCGCGGGTGGGTCGGCTCGGCCGGCGCGTACCACTTGGCCTCGAGGTCGAGCGAGATCCGGTCATTCGCGCGCCATTCACCGCGGACGAACGGCGAGCACGGCGTTGGGTTCTGACCGGAACTGGTACACGCTCCGCGAGCCGAAGTGAGCGAGGAAGCGGCTGCCCAGACGGTAGCTGGCGACGAGGTCGAGTTGCGGGAAAAACGCTTCGTTACCCTCCGCCTGGATGAGCACCATGATGCCCGCGTTCGTGCCCACGGTCGGAATCCAGCCCTGCTGGGCGAGGAAGTGGTGGGAGAAGCCGAAGTCGAGGCCGAGGATGCCGCGCGCCGCGGCCAGCAGGTGACCGCCCGCGCAGATGCCGGCGCGGTCGTTCAGCCCGTAGCGGTGGCGGGCCACTGCGTAAGTATCGGGATGCTTTATCCCGCGACATTGGCCACCGGCCCGCCGACCGACACGGCGAGGGCCGACTCGTCGCGGTGGAGCGGGGTCACGGCCGTGACCGTGCCGCAGCGCACCGCGGCCAGCAGGACGACAGCCGGCAGCACGGCGATAACCAGGGACTTGGAGTTCACTTGCCGCCTCCTTTGGGGCAGCGCCACGGGCGGGGAGCTCGCTACACTGCTCCGCGTCCGGCGCGCACGGCATCAAGCCGGGCTTTGGCCGCGGGCGCGTTCTTCTGAAACCCCGCAAGGGTCGCACAGCCGTAGTCAGCGCAGACGGCACAGTTCTCGAGTTTGCGGGACTGCGCGCACTTGCGAATCTCGCACATCGCACAATAGCCGATGTGCGGCCCGGCCTCGGTCGTGCAGCCGGTGCAATTGACCTGCTCGGGTTTGAAGTCGTGGCCGTACGACTTCGACCATTCCGCGGCGGTCTTCGCGCGCAGGGCGGCGTCGTTGGTCCGCGTCGCAATCAACGCCGGGCAGGTGTCACAGTCAATCCCGCAATGGGCAATCATCTCAGGCATAGGCCTCCTTGGTTTGGCACCGACCAGCATAGCCCGCGCCGGCGCGCGGTCAAGCCTGCCGGTCCGGCCCGGCCTGCCGGTCCGGCCCGGTAAGAGAGCACAGCGGCAGCTCGCGCTGCCGCTGTGCAGGTTTAGTTCCGGGCTAACGGCTGATCAGGACCTTGCCGGTGGCAGAGTAGTCGGTGGCATCGAGGCGATAGAGGTAGATACCTGAAGGCACCAGTCCGCCGCCAGCGTCCCGGCCGTTCCAGACGGTCGAGTAGTAGCCCGGTTTGAGCGTGCCGTGCCGGAGAGTACGGACCAGCGTGCCCGTTGCCGAGTAGACCGAGAGCGTGACCGGGGTCAGGCGCGGCACCGCGTAGTGGATGGTGGTGACGCCGCTGAACGGGCTGGGCGAGGCCCGGTCGAGCGCAAAGACGCGGGGCAGGTTGTCCTGCTCGGCGAACCCGGTGAACGGGAAGACCTTGACCGACGCGGCGGTGCGGTCGTTGCCCGGGTTAGCGTCGCCGGCCAGCTCGGTTGAACAGGCTGCGGCAAACGTGCCCAGCGAATCCGCGGTCCAGTCGGCGAACGCCAGCGTGTCGGTCGCGCCGGCCGCGAGGGTGACCGAATCGCTGTCCTCGTATCCGTCGCCAATCGTGAACCGGACCCGGAAGGTCTCCGTGAAGGTGCCGAAGTTGCGCACCACGGCTACCGGCGTCACGGTCGAGTGGGTGTCCGCCGAGTCCTTCGGGGCGATTATCCGCGTGGCGCCGACGTCGTGCAGGCTGACCTCGCCGAACACGCCGATTGCCGCGATGGCGAATGGCTGCGGGCCCTGCGGGACATTGCGCGCCTTGACCTTGATGGTCCAGACCCCGACCTCAGGGCTGTTCAGGCGGGTGCATTCTTCGACGTTCAGGGAGTCGTAGTTTCCGCCGGTGGTCGACTGGCCGCTCGAATAGACGTTGCCTTTGTACTCGACGGCGCCTGGTGAGATGACCATCAGGTCGAGGTCGTTGACGCAGATGTAGGCCGCGCGCGGGGTACCCGGGTAGTCGGACCAGCAGAGGGTGACGCGGAACGGCTTTGACGCGTCGGCCACGTTGACCAGGAAGAGCGCCGAGTCGCCGGTCTGGAGGCCGACGGTGTCGTCCGTCACCCACAGCTTCGAGGTGTCGCCCGCGAAGTAGAGTGAGGAGTCAAGGTCAACCCGGCCCCAGCCGACGTTGTTGTCCGGCACCGTGTAGCCGGACATGTCGTTGTCCGCGCCGACGATGCCGACCGCCTTGTTGAGCGCGGCCGAGATGCCCATCTTCGTGCCGGTCAGCGTGTCGCCGGTCGGGTAGTAGCCGAGCTGGAAGTAGTTGCGGATGAGGGCCATCGAGGCGGTCATGTTCGGCGTGGCCATGGACGTACCGGAGAGCGCCTCATAGCCGGACGGGTTCAAGTAGTAGGCGGACATGATATTGTCCGCCGGCGACACGAGTTGTGGTTTTCTCCGGCCGTCCGTGGTTGGGCCGCGCGAGCTCGTGGGGTAGAATTGGCGGCACTGCGTGCCCGGTTCGGTACCGCCGGTCGAGATGATGTCCTTGGCGTTGACCGGGTGGCCCATCTGGTTGCTGCCCATGTTGCCCATCGAATTGCAGTGCATGAACTTTCGGTGGCCCCAGATGAACTGGTCCGCGGTCATGTCGGTGAAGATGTAGATGTTGTACGTGTCTTTGCGCGAGAAGCTCATCGAGTGGTCGAGCGCCCGCAGGCTGTCAACCGTGACGTCCAGCCCCGAATCCGGGCCACGGAAGAAGACGTTCATATCCCAGTCGGTCGGCAGGTTGTTGAAGTTCTGGAAGAACACACGCGCGCCCTTGGCAAGTCCGTCGTGCCACGACGTGCCGCCGACTTCGTCGTCCGAGCCGCAGAGCGTGCCGGCGGTGTGCGTGCCGTGTTCCATCGAGCCCTGGGTTCCGCGGTAGGCCACTACCTTGCGGTGGTTGGGCCCGGGTGTGTTGTTGACCGGGTCCCGGAACTGGTCGTGGGCGATGTTCATCGGGTAGTCAATCAGCCCGACCAGCATGCCTCGGCCGTACACCCCCTTGTGCCAGACGGTGCGGGTCGTGTCGGACGCCGAGTACCCGCGCTGGTCGACCCATTGCACGTCCATGTTATCAGGGGTCATCTTCGAGTACGGCTCGATCCAGTAGACGCCGTTGAGCCGGGCGATGGCCGGAATCTGTGTCGCGTCTACGTCGAGCTTCACGCTTTTGTTCCAGGCGTTGAACTCGGTCAACACATTGCCGGCGCCGAGCACGGCCAGGTCGGCGAGCAACGCCTGCTCATTCTCCTGGTAGTGGAACACGACAATCAGGGTCTTGAGGCCCGTGGCCCGCTCGAGGCCGGGGCAGAGTTTGTAGGCGGGCTGGTCGAGGCCGAGCCAGCGGACTTCGGGCAGGGCGGCGACGGTCGCGACGGCCGCGGTCGGGACCCGCGCCACTAACGCGTACCGCGGGACGTACCAGAGCAACTCCACGCCCTGGCGCTCAACCGCCCGTTTCCATTCCGGACGGATCGGGCCGGGGAACTGAAGCAGGCAGTACGAATGGTCACCGGAGAAGCCGGATGCGGACAGGCCGGGCGGGAGCGC
Source organism: uncultured bacterium (assembly GCA_964485845.1). GTDB lineage: Bacteria > Hydrothermota > Tepidihabitantia > Tepidihabitantales > Tepidihabitantaceae > UBA2258. The sequence continues at coordinate 4,082 of CAZAKP010000067.1, forward strand.
CGGCGAATTCTCGAGCGGGTCGAACGCGTAGCCCTGCACGAGCTCAATCTTCATCGGGCCGGTTTCGGATGCCGGCAGACTGATTTTGGGCAGGCTGGACGCCGCTGCCCATAGAACCAACACGACCGCTACAGACTTACTCAGGAACACATTGTCCTCCTCATAAGTAGATTGGACCGGGTAAGTCAATTATAGCGACGGGTTCGCCACTGGCAAGCAGTGGCGGCGGAAGCGGAGAGGAAAGAGGGATGAAAGGGATGGAGGGACCAGGTGCCCGAGGACGGACGAGGTCAGAACTCAGCAGGCAGATAGCAGAAGTCAGAGTGTCGCGGAGTTCTGCATTCTGCGTTCCCGCTCGTGGTTTCCGACTTCGTTACCGGCCGGGCCGAAGACTACCTCGTCTTGACCACTCTGGCCGGGGCGGTGCCTGCCGGCCCGCTGAAATAGACACCGGGCCTCAGGAGGCCGGCTGACACCCGCCGTCCCAGCGCGTCGTAGATTGGGCCGGTTCCGGGCGCGCTGGAAAGCACGGTCGGGCCCGGCCGCTTCGCCGAAACCGGTGGGGAAGACTGTTCGGCAACGCCGGTCACCATCACGTCAACGTTCCCGAAGATGTCGCGGCTCGTCCCCTGCTCCCAGGCGACAAGCGAGTTCGAGTCCGAAAAGGCAAGCGCGGGCCACCAGCGGATGACCGGGCTCGTGGCCGAGACCGCGAACCGGTCGCCGACGAGCGAGCCATCGGTCGCGACGAACCGGCCGAAGATGGTCTCGGGCAGGTTGTTCTCCCCGGACATCCAGACCGTGAGGAAGTCGTGACCGTCATAAGCGACCGCGGCCCAGCGGTTGCAGCCGGAGTCGACCGCAATCGGGATCGTGCTGCCGATGAGCTCACCCCGGCGCGACACGAGACTGCCGTAGAGCCGGAGCACCGGGTACGTCCCGGTGTGCCAGACCACGAGGTAGCACGAATCCCCGAAGCAGAGGTTCGGCCCGGAAGCGGTGCCCGGTGCAATCTGGAATACGTCGTCCTCAGGCCTGCCGGCCCGGTTCACGAACCGGCCGTACGCGCCGTTGCTCGAACCGGACCAGACCACGAGGCTCCGCTCACCGTCGTCGGCCACGTTCGGTCGGTACTCGGATGCGCCCGAGGTCGAAACCTTCGTGCCGGAGTCGAGCACCGCGCCCGCCGGCGTCACCCGGGCGGCGAAAGGGTGGTAGACGTTCGACGGGCCGTACTTCTCGTCGGACCAGACGACAAGGTAGTTCTCGCCCGTGAAGGTCAGGACCGGTTCGGACTCGATGAGAGAGTCTTCGGCCCGGTTGCAGATGTAGAACGTGTTCAGAGTATCGAGGTCGGAAGTGACACGCACTCCCAGCAAGTCGCCCTTTACTCAGCAATGCTCGCGGGTGACGACGAGGAAGTTCGAGCCGTCCCACGCCGCGCTCACCCGGTAGCCGATGCTGTCGGTGAAGAGTTCGACGCCGGCCGGGTCGAGAACCATGCCCTGCTTTGTTACCCGCGCGGCATAGACGCCGGTCAGCGGATTGCGGCGCTGGTCCTCCCAGAAAACGTAGAACTGGTCCTGGGCGTACACCACCGAAGCATAGCCCGCAAAACCGGAGGCGGTGCAGATGGGAAAGTCAGCACCGACAAGAGCAAACAGCAATAGTGCAGTCAACGATGCGTCCGCAGGTATTCTACACGACGTCCGGCGGGTGTAAAGATGGAGGGCGGAGCGTAAGCACGAAGCCCAGAGTCAGAATGACGGAGCGAGGACTCAGAGGGAAAGGACGAGCGCGGAATCCAGGGGTCAAAGGTCAGAGCGCGGATGTGCGGGCGGGACAGACGCAGGACGTGGTCGGCCGTTCTGACTCCTGTTTTCGTCACATACCAGGGGGGCGCGGTGTCTTGGTGTGAGTTTCCACCACTATTCCTGTCGCGCGCCCTCCTTTGCCCTACTCGCAGCCTTCGACCAAGCCTTCTAGCCGGGTTGAGGCTAAGGTTGAGGTCGAGGTTCGAGACGGGCGGCATGAATCGAGCAGTAAACGGAGCTTCTTTGCCAGGTTTGGCGCGAGCTCGTACGGAAGCTTGTCGCGAAACGGCGGCGGAAGCCCT
>CAZAKP010000067.1:6207-14312 GCA_964485845.1 uncultured bacterium
GAAGCCCTTGCTGGTGCCTTGGCCCGAGCTGCTACACACGCGATTGAAACAGCTCTCCCCGGTGCATTCCAGTGGTCCACCAAGGAGCTTCCCGGCGAACTCTGCGGTGAGCCTTCGCGCGCCCGAATCACCACGCCGCAGCTTCCAGTTCCGTGTGGCCGGAGCCTCCGGCTTGTAGCTTGAGGCTTGCAGCTTGGAGCCTGTGGCAACGGCCTGAGCTTGACTAGGCGAAGTAGCGGCGCATAATCTGGGCCGTCTCTTGATCCGAGTGGTGCGTAATCCAGAGCCAAAGGAGGTTCTGTGCGTGTATTTGCGTTATTGCTGGCCGCGGCAGCGTCCGCGTTTGCCGGCGTCGTTACCGTCAGTCTCCAGACGAGTCCATCCAGCTTCGCGCTGACCCAGCAGGACGGGTTCACGGTCGTGAAGCTGGCTTCGGACCAAGATGGTATCGGCGTGCTTTGGACAACCGAGCCGGGCAGTCCGCTGTTGCCGGTCTATTCCGGCAACGTGCTGATTCCGTCCGGGGCCGAACTCACGAGCATCACCGTCAAGCGGGTCGAGCGAACCGAGTTGGGGCAGGGGTTTTCGCTGTACCCGGTCCAGCCACCGCGGCCGGCTAACACGGCTGTGCCGTTCGTGGGGCCGAATCCGGCGGTGTATTCGAGCCGGGCAGTGTATCCGGCAGTACCGCTGACCCAGATTCCGGCCGGCTCAAAGGCCGGGTTCCGGATTGCCGGGTTCACGTTCTGCCCGTTTGAGTATCGCGCGGCTTCGGGCAGCCTGACCCTGCTGTCGCGCGTCGAACTCGCGGTGAGCTACCGCGAGAATGCCCTGGCCGCGCCGGTGCTGACCAAGAGCCAGCGCGAGCAGGCGCAGCCCGGGGTTGAAGCGATTGTGGTGAACTCGAAGGACGTAACCACGATGTCGCCGCCCGCAGCCGAGAAGGATGCGGCCGAGATTGACGTTATCATCGTGACTTCGAGTGCGATGAAGCCGACGTTTGAGACCCTGCGTACGTACTACATGCGCAAGGGCTTTTTCACCGTCATCATGCCGACCGAGACGATTTATGCCCGGTACACCGGCTACGATAACGCCGAAAAGGTCCGCAACATGCTGAAGGAGAAGTTCGCGCAGAACGGGCTTAAGTATGTCGTACTCGGCGGCGACGTCGCAATCTGCCCGTTCCGGAATGGGTACCTGCCCTATTCCGGCTCGCCGTACAACGTGCCGGCCGACTGGTACTTTGCGGACCTGGACGGCACCTGGGACGACAATGGTAACCATCAATACGGCGAAATGACCGGGGACAACCCGGATCTGTTCGGCGACATCATTGTGGCAAGAATCGGCGTGGACGATGCGACGATGTTCGCCAATTTCTTCCGCAAGGACACGATTTATGAACTCGCACCGGATACATCGTACCTGGATAACGTACTGCTGCCGTTCGAGGCACTATGGTCGAACATCGACTACTACGGACGGATTGTGAACAAGAACATCGCCATCGCCCTCTCCGCGATGTCAACGTGGGAAGTGGACTCGATGCTCGATATGCCGCCCGCGACCTGCGTGGCCGCCCTGAACGCAGGCAGGCAGTTCATGCACTTTGCCGGGCACGGGGCAACGACCGCGTTCGGCTCGACCTTCTTGACTTCGAACATTAGCCAGCTCACCAACTCGACCAAGCCGTTCATCGTCAATTCGATGGCCTGCGACTGCGGCGACTTCGACGAGGGCGACTGCCTCGGCGAATTGCTTCTGACGAACACCAATGGCGCGGTCTCGACCGCGACTAACGCCCGGTCCGGCTGGGGCGCGCCGCCCTGCATGGGCCCGAGCGAGGCGCTCTGCATGGAGTTCTACAACAATTACGTGAAGGGTTTCAACCAGGGCGAAGCATACAACCTGGCCAAAGACTTCTGGCGCAACGCCGCGTTCAGCCAGCTAAGCTATCGTTGGTCGTTGTACGACTGGACGTTCCAAGGCGACCCGACGATGCGGATGTGGCGGACCAAGCCGCAGACGCTCACCGTTACCGTGCCCGATTCGCTGGCGATCGGGCCGCAGATGGTTGAGATATCGGTTGACTGCGGCGACTCCCCGGCTCCGGGCGCGCGCGTTGCCATCACGCACTCCGGCGAGCTCCTGGGCCGCGGCTTGACCAATTCGCAGGGCTGGGCGTCGTTCCCGATTACCGGGCCGGGCGATACGTGGACCCTGGTGCTTACCGTGCAGGCGCAGGACGCGCAGATCTACACGAAGACGCTCGGCGTGGGCGGGACCTGCCCGAGCGTGCTCGTTACCCTGAGCCATTGCGAGGTGGCGGACCCGAACGGCCGGCTCGACCCGAATGAGCAGTCGGATGTCTACTTCGTGGCGCAGAACCTCGGCGCTTCGCCCGCCACTTCGGCAACCGGCATCCTCCGGTCGCTCTCGCCGTACGTGACCGTCATCGACTCGACATCGAGCTACGGCGATATCCCCTCCCGGGATACGGCCCGGGGCGACGCTTACGCCGTCAGGGTCGGCTGCGACTGCCCGCACGGACACCGGGCCGAGTTCGTCCTTGTCTTTGCTTCGAACGAGGGCAACTGGCGCGTGCCGACGTCCTGCATCGTCGGCATGCCTCGGGTCCGCGGCGGCATGACTGCGGTGCACGATACCGCGGACTTCGTCCTGTCCGTGACCGCGAACGGCGGCATCGGCACGACCCGCTGGCGCGGCGAAGGCCTCGGGTTCATCTACCCGAAGTCGCGGCAGTGGTCGTCCTCGGCCCTGATGCACGGCTCGTTCATGCTCGGGCTCGACACGACCTGGGTCGCGGACAACTTCTACGGCGCGCCGTGGCGGGAGACACCGCTTGACTTCGCCACGGTCGAATCGCTGCGGCTCGTTTACCCGCCGCAGCTCGGCGCGCAGGAGTACGCCTGCGTGTTCGACGATTCGCGCCATCCCCAGCCCAGGGGGTTCCGTATCACGCAGCGGAGCTTTGTCAGTGCGAACCTCGCGCAAAGGGACTTCGCGGTCATCGAGTACCGTATCCACAACACCGACACCGCGCCGGTCAACGGCCTGTGGGTCGGCGCGGCCTGCGACTTCCGGACCATGGGCTGGAACGCAAACGACGGCACCGACTACGCCGGCACCGACTCCGGCCGGGTGCTTGCCTACGTCAAGTCGGCGAGCTCAGGCGAGACCCTGGCCCTCGGTGTCCGGCCGATCTACCCGGCGGGGATGAACGGCTGGGCCAACTGCATCAACCAGGCGACCTACGTAAACGACGGCTTCACCAAGTCCGAGAAGTTCCGCTTCATGGACGGCGAGCTCCGTTCGACCAACGGCACGACGCAGGCGGACTGGGAAGCGATGAGCGCGGTCGGGCCGTTTGCGATTGCCGCGGGCGACAGCCAGACCGTTGCGTTCGTCATCTGCGGCGGCCGGACCGTCGCCACGATGACCGCCAACTCGGACACGGCGTGCGAGTGGTACGACCCGCCGACCGCGGTCACCGAGGCCGCGCCGCCGCTTGAGGTGCGCGGGTTCGACCTCGCGCCGAGCGTGTCGAACGGCGTGCTCAACATCCGGTACAGCCTGTCGCGGCTCGAACCGGTGACGGTCACGCTCTACGACGCGAGCGGCAGGACTGTAGACGCAACCACAGTGAGCCCGGCCGGCGTCAGCGGCGAGCTGCACTGGCGGCCCACGGGCATCGAACGCGGTATCTACTTCCTCAAGGTTGGTGACCAGACTCAGAAGGCGGTGATGGTCCGCTAGCCCGAACCCGGCAATGAGTGCGGCCCCGGTTTCCCGGGGCCGCCTGTGCTGCGACCTGCCGCCAGCCGTCACCAAGATAGTCATCGCGAAGCAGGTCGAGGTCTTCAGGATTGAGGAGGATGTGTAGGATACGGCGAGTTTTTCAAAGGGGATTGACAGGGGATTGCGACGGCCGATAATAGTATGGGCGTCGCGGACGCGACGGCGCTTCATGTGCGCCATGAGCCCGGTGCGGCCCTGCCGGAAGGAGCTTCCGACCTTCGGTTCGGCCGCACGACACAAGTTCCTCGCGCAGGCGGCGAGTGTTTGCCAACCCCACCGCGTGTGACCGGTGAGGAAACAAAGCGGGCTGATTCGCGCTTGTCCACTCGGTGTGGCAAGGAGGAAGTCGTGTGTACAGGGAATCGCTGTCCTTTGATTGCTGTCGCCATCTGGTGCGCCCTGCTGGTCGCGGGGCACGCCCAGACCCTTGAGACGACCATCTATCTGCCCGATTCTGCGGGTGGCGTCACCCGTCCGGCGGCGGTCGTGTATAATCCCAACGACAACTGCTTCTACGTTGGAGGCTGGTACGGCGGCGTTTCGGTCTATAGCGCCGCGACCGGCGCCGGCGTAACACACTTCCGGGTCGGATATCTGCACGTCCAGGCGTTGTGCCTGAATCCGGCGACAAACCGGCTCTACGTTGCCGAAGGAACCCAGGGCGGGCAGGTCATAGTCGTCGACTGCGCCACCAACGCCACTCTGGCCGAGATAGCCGTCGGGGTCCACCCGCGGGCGCTGGTCTATCACCCGGTCCAGAACTGGCTGTACTGTGCGAACGACGACGACACGACCGTGACCATCATTGACTGCGCGGGTGACACCGTGGTCACGACCGTGGCGGTGGGGAAGAACCCGCGTGCCCTCTGCTACAACCCCGTGAACCAGAAGGTTTATTGTGCGAACTCTGAATCGAATACCGTAACGGTGATGGACAGCGCCAACCCGCGCCTGACGATGTCGGTCGACGTCGGCAATGGGCCGGAAGCGCTGGTCTGTAACCCGGTCGACAACCGTGTCTTCTGCGCCAACACAGGCGACGTAACCGTGTCGGTGCTGAGAGGCAGTTCCAACTATGTGTGGAACACGGTGCCGACCGGCGACGAACCGATAGCCCTGTGCTACAACAGCGCCGCGAATACGGTCTTCTGCGCCAACTACCACAGCGACAACGTGGCGGTGATTGACGGCAAAGGGGAGCGCGTGGTCGCGATGATGGTGGTGCCGGCGAATCCCGGCGCGCTGGCGTTCGATGCGGCCGACGACCGGGTCTTCTGCACCAGCACCGAGACCGACACGGTCACGGTGCTCGACGGCGCGGACAACAGCGTCCTCGGTTACATCGCTCTGGACGCGCCCCAGGACGGTATCTACTATTCGTCACCGGACAACCGTCTCGCGGCCATCGCTGACGAGGAATCGTGGCTCTCGGTCATAGACTGCGGGTCGAGCGCGGTGGTGGCTGCCCGACCGACGGGCGCCTTTCCCTATGCCCTGGCCCTTTCGCCGGACGGCAGGAAGCTCTATTCTGCCACCTCCGCCCGCTACGCCCATATCGGCATCCTATCGGTCATCGACGTTCCGGCACGCAAGGTCGTCGCCAATCTGCCGGTCGGCCGGTACCCGCGGGCGCTCTGCTGCAATACCCAGAACCACAAGGTCTACTGCCTGAACAATGGCAGCGAGACAGTGACCATTATCGATGCCGATGCCGACACCATACTCGCCACCGTGGCGGTCGACGGCGCGGAGGCCATCTGCTACGCGCCCGCGGCAAACCGGGTCTACGCCGCCGGCGGTTACTACGCGGGGGCCGTGACCGCGATTGACGGCGTCGGCGACTCGGTCGTCGCCCGGTTCGTCACGTTGGCCGGCGGGTCGCAGCTTTGCACTAATGTCGCTGGAACCCGGCTGTATGTGGCCGGTGAGCCCTCGTATGTCACGGTAGTTGACTGCGCCTCGAACTCGGTAGTCGCCGACATCCCGGTCGGGGACAATGTCGGTGGCCTGCTGTACAACTCGGTTTCGGGCAAGGTGTATGCCTGCGAATACGTCTCAGGCCGGTTGGACATCATCGACGCCGCCACGAACAGCGTCATTGACACCCTGCAGGTGGGGAACAGCTCCGAGCGGATGTGCTACAGTCCGCTAAACGGCAACGTATTCGTTGGCGTCAGGCTCAGCCGCAAGATTCGCGTCGTCGACGGGTTCGGCGACACGCTGCTCGCGACGCGGCCCTTTGCGGGCTACCTCAATGACGTCGCCTACGAGCCAGTCTACGACCGGGTCTACACCTGCTACTACGACGAACCGTTCTCGGCGGTGACAATGATCGACGCTAACACCTACAACACTGTGGGTAGTGTCGAAGTGCTTGGCACTCCCGAGCGCATTCTAGCGCACCCGGCTGACTCTACGGTCTACGTAACTTTCTTCGACGGCGCCGGCATCTACGTCATCGGCGCCGTCGCCGGCGCTGTTGCCGAACCACGCGCGGCGTTGCCGGCCGGCGACAGGCCGGCTTCGACCATGGTCCGCGGTGTGCTGTTCATGCCGGAACGCACTGGCTCAAGCCCAAGCGCTAGCTTGCTGGACATCAGCGGGCGAAGGGTCATGGACCTGCAGCCGGGCGCGAATGATGTGCGGGCGCTGGCGCCCGGGGTGTACTTTGTGCGGACAGCCCAAGCGCAAGCTCAAGCACAAGCTGTCCGAAAGGTCGTCCTGACCGAATAGCTCCCGACTCGAGGGGGCTTGGGACACGATCCCAATTCCTCGACGGAATTGGGTCATGTCCCCGCCGGCGGTCGTGTCCCCTCGCGGTTGTCCGCAGAGATGCGGGCAGCCTTCGGCATGGAGGCCGGAGTCATCCGAACAGCTTGCCGATGAATCTGCCGGATTGCTCTCCGAATAACCGGGCAGAAATGCGGGACACAGAGCTTGTCCAGAAAGTCCGGATGCAGATGTGGGGCAGTGGGCATCGCACAGACGAGGTAGGGAGTCTAAGTTGGTAGATTGTCCCTGAGTTCGCAGATAGTCCCAGCCGCCAACCAGAGGAGGAGTGTTCCCCATGCCCGTCCGTACTTATGACCAGAAGTTGATGTATCTGTTTCCCCCGTGCCTCGATGACTGGCTTGGACCCGGTCACATGGCCCGGATCTTCTCCGATCTGGTCGATCACATCGACCTCTCCGGTTTGTGCCCGATCGACGCTATGGGTTCGCCCCGCTATAGTCCGGTCATGATGGCCAAAGTTCTACTGTGGGCCTATGCCAATGGCATCCGGGCCAGCCGGAAGATCGAAGAACACCTGCATTCGGATGTCATCTTCATGTGGCTGTCTGGACGGCAGACACCGGACTTCCGGACGATCTGCGACTTCAGGCGGTGCAACGCGGATGCGCTCAAAGCGCTATTCGCCCAAGTCGTAATGATGGCGCGTGAGCTGGGGATGGCGAAACTGGGATTGGTCGCACTGGATGGAACCAAGATTCGAGCCAGTGCCGGGATCGACAGCTTCAAGACAGTCAAAGAATGGCGCGAGGCTTTGACCGAAGCCAAGCAGGCAGCAGCGAAGATCCTGGCCGAGGTGGAAGCCCAGGATAAGATCGACGAAGCCGAACTGGGCGAGCGACGCAGCGCGGTGGAACTGCCCGAGGACCTGAGGACGGTCGAGCGACGGGTCGCCAAGATTGAGGCGCTGCTGAAGAAGATACCGGCGGAGGTGGCGGAGGATCTGAAGATCAGCAGCACGGATCCGGACGCCCGCTATATGCATACCGCATCCGGTTCGATACCGGCCTTCAATGCGGAACTGGTGGTGACGGCGGATCAGATTGTCGTCGGCGCCCACGTGACCACGGAGCCAGTGGATCAGAATCAGTTGTTGCTCGGCTTGGAACAGGTGGAACGGACCTGCGGGGAGAAGCCGGTCCAGGTTCTGGCCGATGCCGGGTTCAGCGGTGGCAAGAACCTGCAAGCGCTGGAGCAGCTTGGGGTCGATGGCTACATTCCGGATAGTGAGGAGAAGAATATCGGCAAAGACCAGCGGGCGCATCCCGAACTCTTCAGCAAGGAAGCATTCAAGTACGATGCGGAACATGACAGCTACCAGTGTCCGGCCGGTGCGACCCTGAAGCCGGTGAGCAAACAGCGGTCCAAAGGGAAGTACTCGTTACGGGGCGAGGTAACCACATATCGGACCGAGCGCGGGCGGTGTTTGAAATGCCCATTGAAAGAGCAGTGTACGAAGACCCGGAATCCGGTCGGGCGATCGGTGAGCCGTG
>CAZAKP010000068.1:0-14186 GCA_964485845.1 uncultured bacterium
GCCTTGCCGAAATCGGGCCACGGTGCGTAGCAGCGCTCGCAGCATGCGTTCGGAAGCCGGTTGATTACAGAATAGAGGATGCGGAGCCCGTAGTTGGACATGCCCAGTTCATAGGCTTCGGGCATGGCCAGGACCCAGCTCACCCGCGCTGAGTCAGGGTCACGCAGCAGGGCGTTGTACTCGCCCCCGGTGTAGCGTATCGGCTTGGTGACGAGGGGTAGAACCTCGCGGATTCGTTCATCCATTCAGTTGTCTGCCAGTATGTTAGCCTGATACCAAGCGAAGTCAAGGAATCGGGCGTGGTCTTCTGCTTGACACCGCGCGTCTTTTGACTAGAAGTATTCGCGATGGGCAAGGCAGACCAGCCGTCCCCGCCCGACCGGCTCCGGCGTGTCGCCGAGGCCATGCTGCGTGCGGGCCAGATCGAATCGGCCGCAAGCTGCTATGCCGAACTGCGAAAGCAGGGCCACGAACTGGCGGCCGGGCCGGGACTGCTCCGCTGTCTCTGCCGGCTCGGGCGCTGGCCCGAGGCTTTGCAGGCGGCGGATGAGCTGGAGCGGATTCATCCGACTTCGGAGACCTTGCTTGAGTGCGTCTACTCAACCTGGTACGACGGCCGGTTCTGGCGGCTCGACCCATCCTGTTCGCTCGAACGCCTCAAGACCTGCGCCGACAGGCTGTTCGGTTCGGGCCTCTACGAACGACAGGCGCCCTACATCACACTCGGTACGGCCCGTGCCGTCGCTCACTTCGAACAATGGGACCGCGCGCTGGACCTGACCGGGCGAATCCGCCCCTCGCTGCTCAACCCCAAACGGCGCGCCGACTGGTGCGACTGCCGAATCCAGGCTCTCTTGGGAACCGGTCGCACGGCCCAGGCGCTCGCGATAGGACACGACCTGCCCGATCGGTTTCCTCACCACCGTCACCGATTCCTCACCCACCTCCTGCGTACCTATCTGCTGCTCGACAGTCCTTACGATGCCGCCGCAGTCTACGTTGAGTTAAGCCATCACCGTCCGCCTCCGGCCTGGGTCTTCTTCGAGCACGGCCGGCTGGAACGGGACGTCGGGCGCATCGGCGACGCGGTCGTCCTCCTCTCCCGCGCGCTGCTCATCACTCGGCCACTGGTCGGCGCGACCGCAGTGCTGGAAGACCTGGCGGAACTGATGCTCAAACTGGGCTGGTGCGCGGCGGCCCGGGACCACCTGCGCCTCAACGCCTGGCTGCGCGAGGTCCACGGCCGGCTCGTGCCGGACCGCCTCCGCGACCTGTACGACAAAGCCGTGGCCGGATGTCGAAACCGCGAATCAGCGGTGCCCGACCGCAACGCCATCCTCACGCGCTGCCGCGCGATCTGGCGACACCAGGCATCACGCCGCCTGCCGGTTCGGCGCGACGTGAACCACACCCGCCGCTATATGGGCAATCGCCGGGGTACGATTCTGCAGGAAGGCGCGAACTGGCTGATCCGCGTAATGGACGGCCCCGACTTCCCGATTGCGTCCGACCTTGTGCCGGCGGGGATTGAGGCCGGCGCGAGAGTCAGATTCGACGCGGTTCCGTCCTTCGACCGCGACCGGCGAATCGAAACCTGGAAAGTAGTCCGGCTCAGACCGGCGGCGTTCAGCCCGTCCGACCCCGAGGCCTGATACCAAGCGAAGTCAAGGAAGCGGGGCAGCGCCCCAACCGAGGTCGGGATTCACCACGAAGGCACGTGTCCGAGGCCAAACGAAGTCAGAGGTCAGAAGTAAGATATGAGAGGTCAGAAGTCGTCGACATCCGGACTTCTGCACTCTGCCTTCGGCTGGGGGATTCTCCCTCGGTGCCCTGGTGGTTCAATGTCGGACTCACGGGGCACGTGCCGGGCGCCCGGCGTTGTCGTCGGGATGAGAAGAGCCACGGCTTGCGGCTCATAACTTGCGCTGATGGTAGGGGAGTGGCCCGCGCGGGGTCCGGGTCGTGCAGGTGGAGCGAACGCGATTGGCCATTGACAGATCGTCAAGGCAGTTTAGACTACTCTTACAAAATGCGAGGTGTCGCAATGCTGAAGCTAAGAATGGTCCTTCTCTGCGTGCTGGCGTTGGGGCTTGGCGCAGTCGTTCATGCCCAGCCGTTTCCATCGTTCTTCCCGGACACGACGCGCTACATCGGTCGCGACATCAGTCCTTCCAGCAATGTCGCACTTGCTGGTTCAAGAACAGGGGGCATGGTTATCCGAGGGGGATATGTTGGACGGGCGAGCCGGCTGACGCGCTCGATGGATGTCATCGATACCATACCCTTCAGTGTTACCGGGTCTTGGCCTGGGTTCTTCGGAACCCCGGCGGTAGCCTGCTCGGACTCGGGCTACGCGGTGGTTTGGGACGCAGCGGATCTATCAATCGCGCTCATCTCCGGCGACGGTGACGTCGTAGGCCGCGTCGTTCTGGATACGGAGGTCCAGGTTCACACCCTGGCTGTGGCCGCTCGGCGTGACCGCTACGCGGTGGTGTACGACGGCTGGTTCCACTCAAGCCAGAGTCAGGACGTTCGCGCGATAGAGGTGGCGCAGGATGGCACGATTCTCCGTCGGGCTCTCGTGGCCCGAGCCGAAGGCGCGACTCCTTCCGTGGCCTCGTCCACAGTGGCTCGTGGAGACTCCTCGTATCTGGCGGTCTTCGAGGGGCCGTACTCGGATACAAGTAACATCAACGGGCGGCTTGTCTGGCCCGAGAACTCCTCAGCGGATACCCAGGTCATTCAGATTCGTCATGGTTGTCGTGCGTTCAAACCACAAGTCGCGTTTGACGGGGAGAACTTCTGGGTCGCCTGGCTGGAAGAGACGACGCCATACGCGGAGACGGTCGCCAAAGTGGCGCGAGTCACTCAGCGCGGGGTCGTCATCGACACCGGTGGTATCACCGTCAGCAGCGGAGTGACCTCCGTAGCTCTGGCAGCGGCGAACGACACTACCTTGGTTGCGCTGCATTTGGACGGGAATGTCATCGTTAGCATGAGGTACGATGCAGAAGCACAGCTTCTGGATTCCAAGCCGCTCCTCATGACGACCCATGGAGGCCTTGGTCCGCTAGCCACCGTGAGTGCTGATACATTCCTCGTCATGTGGTTCGATATGGTCGAGGGGGTCTACAAAGGCAAAGTAAGGCTCGCCGGTCGCCGTATCACAGCTTCCGGTAAGGCGATTGATCCGGATGTACGGGACTACGCCTTCTCGGCAGACGGCCACTGGAACAAGCGCGCGGCAATAGCCACTGATGGAGAAGATTTCCTGGCTGTGTGGTGTGACGAGAGGGCAGAGCCGGATTACGTATCGAGCCTGGTCGGGAGGCGGTTCGACAACCAGGGCCAGTTCCTCGATGCTGAACCATTCACCATCACAGACCATCACCTGCTTCCGGTGCGGCCTGTTCTGTCGTACGGAGCGGGCTGCTACTTCCTGTGCTGGACCGAAATCAACTCCGAGGAGCCGGACGTAGAGTCAACGTTTGCGACTCGCATCAGCCGCGAAGGGGAGTTAATGGACACGATTCCGATCCGCGTTTCCGATACCTCCGGCGCACTCGGCGTGGTCTTTCTCCCCGACTCGATGTTCGTGGTGCTGGCTAAGCACTACCCCCCGGGCAACCCCCACCCTTACGTTATTCGGGTAATGGCCGACGGTCGGGTTCTCGACTCGGTGCCGCGGATGCTCAAAGTCAGACAAGACCCCGACTTTACGTACTTCAACGCGTCCCTGTGCGGCATCGGCGACACGCTGGTTATGGCATGCGGTATGTCCAGGGGACAAGAGATCTGGGTTGGTGCTGGTTTCTACGACCCTCAATTGAAGCAGTACGACTCGATCTACTGGAGGCCGCCGCCTGGGGCTGACTGGGCCCAAGGGACCCAACTTGCCTGCGGGGCCGGCCGCATTCTCTTGACCACGGAGTATCGATGGTGGAACTCCGGTCCTGTGTTCTACCTGCTGGATTCCGCGGGAAACGTGCTCAATGACTCCCTTCCGCTGAAGGACCTGGTAGTGACCACCGACAACTACTGCATGACCTGGGATGGGGCACAATTCATGTGCGCGTACTCCTATAATCCGTCGGTGAAGGGGTTTCGCGTGTCTCGCGACGGTGACGTTCTCGATTGGCCACCCGCAGACTTGGTCGTGCTCGACACCGCGTATGTTACCGGGGACTGTGCAATGGCGGTGGACTCAATGGGGCACGTCGGCCTCGCGTTCTTCACCTTTGAGCCGGAAAGGTACATGACCAACCGTGCCCGCGTATCCGTTTTCCCGCGACTGACCAGCGGCGTGGAAGAGGGTCGCCGGTCGCTGGTTCCCGAAGCTGCATGCCAGACCATCGCGCGTCATGTTCTCAACCTGCCACCCGGGAATCGAACCGAAGCCCACTCCCTCATGGACGTCACCGGCCGAAAGGTGCTGGAGCTATGGCCTGGCGCGAATGACGTGCGGGCGCTGGCGCCGGGGGTGTATTTCGTGGTCGAGGAGCCACAAGCCTCAAGCCACAAGCTGCAAGCTGTGCGAAAGGTCGTGCTCGCTCGGTGACTCAAGGTTCGGGAAAGCACCGGGCAAGCGATTCGCCCTGCATCCCTCCGAGTAGCTCTCCCAGTTCCTCTCCGAATTGCTCGGCAGGCTGCTTTCTGGACTACCTGCTGAGCGATTCTCCGGACTAACTGCGGAGCAGCTCGGAGAACAGCTCTCCCTGCAGCTTTCCCTGCAGCTCGCCGAGTTCTCCTCCGGATAGCCGGCCGAGTAGCCGACCGAACAACCGTCCACGCAGCTCTCCGGATTCCTCTCCGGATAGCCGGCAGAGCAGTCGTCCGAACTGCTTTCCGGACAGCTTGGCGAACTGCTTCCCAAACATCCCGGGGGGCGGGGTAGGGGAGGAGAGCTAATGTCCAATAACCAATTACCAATGACGAAGTTAGAACAACTCGGGGCCTGATTCCAGGAGGACATATAGGAAACTGGGCTGGTCAGGCTCGCCCCAAATTGACCGTCTGATTCTGCCCTGTTCCGATACGAGGTGGGCCGTAGCAGGGTGTCGGCGCATGGCCACATGCAACCTCGGCCATCGCGAGAGAGAGGAAGTCGGGGCTCGGGCTCGCAAGGCACGCGAACGCGAAAGTGGGTTGACAGACTGCATTTCGGTATTACCATCTTGTCAAGGTTATGGTCAAACGCATTGCTATAATGGCTTTGTTGGTGGCTGCTACGCTGGCTTCAGGCCAGTGGCTGGGGGAGAAGCTGTCGATGCTCGACACGTTCGGGATTCCCGCCGGCTATCAGAGTTTCGCATACAACAGGCAGAACCATACGGTGTATCTCAGTGGTGACGAGAGCGATTCCATCCTCGTCATCGACGCGGACCGGTGCAAGTCGATAGCGCGGGTCGGCGCAGGCCGACCCGTCGGAGCCATGTGCTACAACCCGGCGGAGAACAAGCTCTACTGCGCCTATGCGTACACCGACACGGTTGCAGTCTTTGATGGGACGAGCGACCAGATTCTGGCCAAGATTGGCGTCGACGACACTGTCTGGCTGTTCTGCTACGATTCAATCGACAACAAGTTGTACGTGGGGGGCTGGCGAGACAGCGGTTTGGTCGGCGTGATCGACTGCCAAGTCGACTCGCTCGTCGCCTGGGTCGAGGGCAGCGGGAGCTATCCGTCCGACATGTGTTTCGTGGGCGCACATCGGACGATCTACGTGATGGGTGACGACGACAACACCGTGGTCGCCATCGACTGCTCGGCCGATACGGTTCTCGCCAGGATTCCGCTCGCCCATGCCGCGTCCTCTCTCTGCTATAATGCGACCAACGACCGCGTGTACTGCGGATGCTGGTCACACGTCATATACGGAATCGACGCGTCGACAAATCAGGTCGTCTCGGCCATTGAGCGAAAGGGCATCGGCCTGGCGTGCGACCCGGCTCGTAACGTGCTCTTCACCCAGTACGGGGATTCGTTGTTCGTGGTGGACTGCGGTGCCGGCGCTGTTCTCTGCGCGGTCAAGCTTCCGTCGGCCGGAGGTGCGGTTATGGGCTATGACCTTCTGGGCCACAAGATATACGTCGCACAGGACGGCGGCTGAAGTGGCCCCAGCACCATCACCGTCGTCGACGGTGAAAGCTACACGGTGCGGGCGTGGAACGAGGGTCCTGGTCCGGAAGCGTTATGCGTCACAGATGCGGCGGGGCGGACGTTTGTTGCCGGCGGGGACGTCGTGGCGGTTGATGCTGCATCCGACCATCTCCGTGGGTTCTGGACGGACTACTGGTACCCGATTGGGCTCTTCGCTGACTCGGCGCAGGGCAAGTTGTACTGCCTGAGTGAGTATCCACCGCAGGTCAGTGTGATCGACCCATTCACTAACAAGGTCCTCAACACCATTACCCTCAGCGGTTACCCCAAGGCGATGGCGTCCAATCCAGTCGACCACAAGGCATATGTGGCCGGTGAAAGCTATATCAGAGATGGAGGTTCAATTGTCGTACTCGATGCGGTTGGGGATTCGGTACTCACGGAGATAGCTGTTGGGCGGGCGCGGGATTTCCTGGCTTACGACGCCGACGACGACCTGCTCTTCGCGGCCAGTTCCAATAGCGACACCATACTTGCGATCGATGGCAGGACTGACCGCGTCATTGACACCATCAGCGTGAGCGAGGACTGCGGGGGACTGGTCTATAATGGGGCGCGTCACCGGGTCTACAGCTTGAGCAGCATGGACGAGGTGACCGCCTTCACCCCGCGCGTGCACGGGCAGAACAAGGAGATGGCTCTTGATGCGGCTCTGGAGCACGCCGTACTGAACGCATCCGGCACGGAGTTCTTCTGCGCCGGCCCTGACGAGAACGCGGTATATGTCCTCGACTGCGTGTCGGAGCGGCCTGCCGGTGTGGTGCCGCTTCCTGCCACCCCGGCCGCGCTCTGCTACGACGCGCTGCGCGACCAACTCTACGTTGCGTATGGCAAAGACCGCGGGGGAATATCCGTGGTAGACTGCTCGCGGCGCATCGTGAGGGCCATCATCCCGGTAGATGCGTATTCGCTGTATTGGGACTTCGGCACCGATGCCATCTACTGCCTTGGTGATACCGGTCTTGTCGTGGTCGCAGGAGAGACTCGTCGGGTGATGATGACTCGCCACATGGAATGGCCCACGGCCGTTGCTTCTGCCCCGGGCTGGCCGCGAGTCTATGTGGCCGATGGAGAGGAACCCTACCTTACCGTCATCCGCGCGGATAGGTGGACGCCGGTTCGGGAGTCGGCCGACGTGCAGGCCACGGTCGTACGGGGGAGTCTGGTGTGGACCGGGACGCAGGCTGCGATGTACGACAGATGCGGCCGGTGGGTTGCGGACGTGCACCGGGGCGGGAATGATGTGAGCGGACTCCGGCCGGGTGTGTACTTCATCCGCGAGAACGGCGTCCGGCCCGGCACCCACGCCCGCAAGGTCGTCATAGCTGACTAGCCGCCAAGCGCTCCTCACCCCCGTCCTCTCCTCGGCGAGTAGAGGGAGAGCGGATTGAGGGTGAGGAGGGGTTACGTTGCGTGCGGCCTGGATGGCTGCGCGTCACGGCTTGTGACTCCGGCCTTTCGTGGATAGTATCTCGGAGATGCGCGCAGCGAGTGTCCGATGAAGTCGTTCACTGACGTATTGCACGACTGGCAGGTGTTCTATGCGACGCTGGCCGCAGCGTGCGCTACCCTGACCGGTCTGCTTTTCGTGGCGCTGTCGCTGAACGTGGACATTTTCAGGCGGCAGGAGAACGCCGACTTGATGGTCGTCGCACGGCAGACGTTCGCCGAGTTTCTGCTCGTCCTGATGGTTGCGCTGGTCTTCCTGATACCGCACCAGGTGCCGCTGGGGCTCGGAGTTGCCCTGCTCGCCCTCGGTTTGGCATCGACCTTCTCGGCTCTCCGGCAGTCGGCGAAGCATGGTCGAACCGACGGACAGGGACACCGAAAGACCCGGTATCCGCGGGTTCACGTTCTCTCGCTCGCGGGCTGTCTCGGCATCGTGGTGCTTGGCGTGGGGATTCTGGCTGGACTGAGCACCACGACCGCCTGTAACCTGCTGGTCTTCATGCTGGCGGCGCTGCTTGCCTCGGCCAGCATGAACGCGTGGTACCTGCTTGTCCACGTCCCGCCCGGCAGACCTACCGACTCCAGCGATCGAGGCTCAAGCTAGACAATTACCTGCTTGCGCGTATGATGCTCCACCATGGCTGATAACGCAATCGAGGTCCGGGGACTCACAAAGGCCTTCCGCGAGGTGGTCGCGGTCGCAGGTATCAGTTTCGAGGTGAAGCGGGGCGAGGTGTTCAGCCTGCTCGGGCCGAACGGCGCGGGCAAGAGCACCGCGATTTCCATCATCTCGGGGCTGCTTGCGCCCGACTCCGGCGACGCCCTGGTGATGGGTCACTCCATCATCAAAGAGAGCATGGCCGCGCGGAGAAACCTGGGCGTGGTGCCGCAGGAGATTGCCCTGTACAACGATATGTCCGCACGCGAGAACCTCGTGTTCTGGGGCAGGATGTACGGGCTTTCCGGAAGCGAACTTGGGAAGCGAGTGGACGAGATGCTCGCAGCGGTCGGCCTCGTCGAGCGGCAGAAGGGGCGCGTCGGTACATACTCGGGCGGGATGAAGCGCCGGGTGAATATCGCGGCCGCGCTATTGCACAGACCACAGGTCGTGATTATGGACGAGCCCACAGTCGGCATCGACCCGCAGAGCCGGCGTCATATCCTCGACCACGTGAAGGAGCTGAACCGGCAGGGGATGAGCGTTCTCTATACGACTCACTACATGGAGGAGGCGGAGGAGCTATCGAACCGGATTGCCATCATGGACAAGGGCAAGGTCATCGCCTCGGGCACGCGCGATGAACTCGTGCGCATGGTCGGCGAGCAGGCGCGAATTGACCTTGCGGTCAGCGGCGAACCGGACAAGGCGGCCAAGGCGTGGCAGACGGTTGCGGGCGTTTCCCGGACCACGGTTGCCGAGGGCCGCGTCGAGGTGCTGGCCGCGGATTCCGACGCGGTCGTGCCGAAGCTCTTCGAGTCTGCCGCGCAGGCCGGCTTCCATATCAGTTCGGTGGACATCAAGGAGCCGAATCTGGAGACCGTGTTCCTGTCGCTCACCGGCCGTGCCCTGCGCGACTGACACAGATGGGCACTCGGATAGTCCAGAATTCAGAGACCAGAGACCAGAATTCAGAATGAAGCGGAGAGGATAACCGCGGATTGCACAGATTGAACTGACCCGAACCCCGGAACCCCTGAACCCATTTCTCAATGACTGAGATTTACATCGCCGGGAAGGACCTGCGCGGGGCTTTGCGGAGCCGGTTCTTCATCGGTGTGGCCGTGTTCGTTCCGTTGCTGGTGACGGCTCTTTTCTTCTTCGCGTTCGGCGGTCGAGTTAAGGAGACCGGGAAAGGGCCGGGCATGGCGCCCGTGCGTACCGTCGTGGTCAACGAGGATACGGGCAGCATGCAGCTTGGCAGTCTCGTCGTAAGCGCTCTCTTGAGCCCGCAGCTCCGTGGGGTGCTCTACTGCCTGGAGTCGATTGACACCACGCAGGCGCGGCTTGCGCTTGCACGGCGACAGGCGGACGTGGCCGTGGTCATCCCGCCCGGGTTCAGCGCGGCCCTGACCGATAGCGCTGGTCGGGCCGAGGTTGCGTTGCTGGCCGACCCGACTAAGACCATTGGACCCGCAGTCGTACAGGCGGTCCTGCAGCGGCTGCTCGACGCGTTCTCGGGGTCGACGATTCTAGTGAACACCTATCGCCAGGCGTCGCGCAGCGCCGGCAAAACGCCCGACAGCCGGGTGATAGCCGGACTGCTGCAGCAGTACCAGGCGGCGGCACAGTCCGGAGCCGCACCTCTGGCGGTGCGCGCGCCCGGTGGAGGAGAGGACGTCTCGGCTCTGTTCCGCCGGATGATGTCGAGCATCTTCGCCGGGCTGATGGTGTTCTTTGCGTTCTATACCGGCGCCTACACCGCCCTTTCGCTCGTGCGCGAGCACGAGGACGGGACGCTCGCACGTCTCTTCACCACGCCGGTCGGCCGCGCGCGGATTCTCGGCGGCAAGATGCTCTCGGTGGTCGCGACGGTCGCGGTGCAGGCGGCCGTGCTCGTCATCGCCTCGACGCTGTTCTTTGGTCTGCGCTGGGGACAGGCGGGCAGCACCGTGCTCGCGCTTGCCGGAACGGTCGTGACCACTTCCGGGTTCGGCGTGATGCTCGCCTCGTTCATCAAGACCACGCGTCAGGGCGGGCCGGTGCTCGGCGGCGGACTTTCCGTGGCCGGGATGCTCGGAGGCCTGTTCACCCAGGCTGTGCCCAACATGCCGGCCGCGTTCAACCGTGTCGCGCTCTGCCTGCCGCAGGGCTGGGTCATGCGCGGCTGGAACCTCGCGATCGCCGGGCGGTCGGTATCCGGAATGTTCGTGCCGCTGGGTGTGATGCTTGTGTGGGGCGTCGTGTGCTTCGCGGTCGGCGTGATGGTATTCCGGCGCAGGTTTGCCTGAAGCATGGGACGCACTCTCGCCATCGCCGCCAAGGACCTGAAGCAGATACTCCTCGACCGGCGTTCGGCCATCTTCCTCGTGTTGATGCCGGTCGTTTTCACGGCCTTTCTCGGCATGGCGTTCCGCTGGCCCAGCCACGAGGATTCACGGCCGGTTGTGGGAGTCTCTGACCTTGATTCAACCGAACTCAGCGGGCTCGTGGCCGCGCAGCTTGAGGCGGGCGGGCTCCTGCGCGTAGGGAAGCTCGGGCGGGCTGATGCGGACAAGGCCGATGATTTGATACGGCGCGGCCGCAATGACCTCGTGCTTGTCGTGCCTGCGGGCTATGCGCAGGGCGTCGCCGTACCGGAGGTGGTGTGCGACCAGTCTGAGCCGCAGGCCCAGGTCGCGCTGCAGGCGGTCGAGGCAGTGGTTATGCGGCTGGCAATCTCGGCGCGGGTCGGGCAACTGGTCGCGGGCGTGGTCGGCCCGAGCGTCAAAGCGGCCGGCCTGGCCGCGCAGGCCAGCGCGGGTTGGCAAACCCCACCGCTCTCCATCCGGCGCGAGATGCTTGGCCCGGCCCCGCTCAAGCGGCGAGCCGTGCCCAATGGGTTCGCCCAGTCTTCACCCGGCACGCTGGTGCAGTTTGCCATCTTCGGGGTGATGACCGCGGCGTTGCTCCTGGTGCTTGAGCGGCGCAGCCGAACCCTGGGCCGGATGCTCTCCGCCCCGGTTACCCGCTTCCAGGTCATCGCCGGGCACGTGCTCGCCATGTTCGTCGTCACATTTCTGCAGGCACTGCTGCTCGTCGTGCTCGGCCAGTTCGCCTTCAAAGTGGACTACATGAGCGCGCCGGCCGGCGTGCTTATCGTGCTGGCGGCGCTGTCGCTCTGGGTCGCGAGCCTGGGGCTCTTCATCGGGACGATTGCCAAGACGCAAGAGCAGGTCAGCATGCTTTCAATGGTCGCGATGTTCTTCTTCTCAGCCGCGGGCGGGGCGTGGTTCCCGCTCGAGATAACCGGCCGGGTATTCTCCTTCATCGGTCACCTGCTGCCGAGCGCTTGGGCGATGGACGGGTTCCAGAACGTGGTCCTCAGGGGGCTCGGTTTCGGCTCGGCCCTGGTCCCGGCCCTCATCATCACCGGCTACGCTGCGCTCTTCTTTGCGGTTGCGGTCTGGCGCTTCCGGGCGGAATAGCCCAAGCGCAAGCACAAGCCGTCCGCACCGCGTGACTGGAGGTCGGGGTCCGCTATACTATGTCAATGGTCAAGAACGCGGCAATGCTTGAGCGGTTTGAGATGGAGTTCATCCGCAGTCAGCCGGCCGACTTTCGTCGCAACATGGCCATAGTCGAGGCGCTGGCTCACGAGGCCGAGACTCTGGGCGTGTTCCGCCGCAATGACCCGCTCGAAGGTATTGAGACAATCATCAGGGTAGCCCAGGCAGTCAATCGTGTTTGAGACTCTTCTCAGGCAGCTCGCCCTTGAGCTCGACCGGTCCCAGATTCCTTATATGATCATCGGCGGCCAGGCGGTCCAGTTGTACGGCGAACCGCGGATGACCCGCGACATCGACCTGACACTCGGCCTTGGCGTCGAAGGACTCGACCGGATTCTCGACGTGAGCGCCCGCTGCGGGCTCAAACCCGTGACTTCTGCACCTGCCGAGTTCGTCCGCGAGACGATGGTGCTGCCTTGCGTAGACGAGCGAACCGGCATCAGGGTAGACTTTGTGTTCTCAGCGACCGACTATGAGCGACAGGCGATTGGTCGTGCCCGGTCGGTTAAGATCGATAGTGTCGAGGTGCGCTTCGCCGCGGTTGAGGACGTTGTTATCCACAAGATGGTGGCCGGGCGGCCGCGAGACCTTGATGACGTCCGCGGTATTCTGGCAAAGAACACCGAACTCGACCGCGGGTACGTAGAACGTTGGCTCAGAGCGTTTGACCGAATGCTCGACCGTGACGTCAGTTCCGTCTTCCGTAGGTTAGTCGAGTCCTAGCTCGCCCTGTCGTAAGAAGAATGGCGGGAGCGTAGGCTCCCGCAATCCACACAATGTGGAATCTATCAGCCGCCGGCGCGGACGTGGAAGATGTCGCCGTCGTTCACTATCTCGTCCTTGCCCGCAAGGCGGATGAGATTGCGCGCGGCCGCCTGCTTCATACAGCGGACGGTCATGAATGTCTTGTGCGGGATGACCTCGGCGCGGATGAAGGTCTCGGCCAGTCGAGTGTGGATTGCGCCGGCGGCGTCGCGGGCGCAGGTGTTGCGACGGATGGTCCACGCCTTCACTTCGTCCTCGCCCACGGTCAGGAACGATATCAACCCGACGTGCTCGTACACGACCTGTGACAGACGCTGGATTCCGCTCTGGGCGAACCCGTACTCGCGCAGGAAGAGCTCGCGGTCGGCTTCGTCGAACCGGCTGATTTCCGACTCGATCTTGCCCGATAGTTCGATGTAGGCGAACCCGTTCGCCGAGCACTGCTCCACGACATATGCCTGGTCAGGATAGGACTTGGCGCCGAGCTGGTGTTCGTCGGTATTGACCGCGACGATGATCGGCTTGGCAGTGAACAGGCAGTAGGTGCCGAGGGTCTTGGACTCGGCCGGCGTCAGTTCCTGGCGGCTGACCAGTTGCTCGTTTTCCAGCTTCTCACGGACCGCGGCCAAGAGCTTCTGTTCTTTCTGCTCGTCGTCGGTCAGCTTGTGACGCTTCCTCTCCGTTTCGGCGATACGCTCGAGCCGGTTCTCCACGACGGTGAGGTCGCGCAGCAGCAGCTCGGTGCGGATGGTGTCGAGTTGACGGGCCGGGGTTTCGCAGTTCGCGGGCCAGGCGACCGCCGGGTTGTCGAAGGCGCGGACTACGCAGAGCAGGGCGTCGGAGGTCTGGATGAACTGCATTACCCGGCTCTTCTCGCCCGGGGTCGCCTCCATGTCGTAGCCGGGCATGTCGCTGAAGGTGAGGCTGGCCTGAGTAACCTTCTTCGGGTTGAAGATAGCCGCAAGCTCGTCCACGCGCGGGTCGTGAACCAGTGCGGTCCCGGTCACGCCGTCCTTACGGCGCGAGGCCGGGTCGACCTGCATGCCGGTCAGCAGGGAGAAGAGGGTCGTCTTACCGCTTGCCGACAGGCCGAATACACCAATCTTCATCGAAGAGCTTTCCTTTCGCTTGGTTATCTCTGGGGAACGGGCAGTTCCACGCGGGCCAGCTCAGAGAGCGCGGGAAGTATAGCAGAAAGTGGGTAGTGGTCAAGTGGCCGAGTGGGAGAAAAGGGTTCTGGGGTTCAAGGGTCCCGGGGTTCTGGCTGGGACTCGTGTTCATCGGTGTCCATCCGTGGTTGTTCGTTCCGGTCCGGAACCTTGGTGTCTTAGTGGTGAGACTCAGGCCTGAGAACCGATACTGAAGCCACGAAAGCGCGAAAGGCACGAAACGAATGGGGGCAGAATGCCGGAAGTCCGTTCTACTCGGTCTTCGTGTCTTCGTGGCCACCCATTTCGGAGTCAGGGTCCGGGTGCTTTCTTGACCGGTGAGCAAACCCGGCTAGACTGGCGCATGCAGCGTACCTTAGCGGCAGACATCGCCAAGCACATCGGTGAAGACGTCAAGCTCGTCGGCTGGCTGTTCCAGGTCCGCGAGCTCGGCTCGAT
>CAZAKP010000069.1:0-4664 GCA_964485845.1 uncultured bacterium
AGGCCCCGCCCTGGATCAGACCCAATCCCGAGTACGAGCAATCCGACTTCACCGAATACGCACGGAAAGCGGAAAAACGTGAACTCTCGCCGGGCCGGGTCTCTCGATTCTATGCCCGTGCCTCGCTCGACTGGGCAAAGACTCATCCCCGCGACTTCGCGAGACTTCTCTGGCGCAAGACCGTGCTCTACTTCAACAACTTCGAGGTGCCGGACAATCAGGACATCTACTTCTTTGCCCGCTACTCCTGGGTACTAAGGCTGCCCCTCATTTCCTTCGGGCTGGTCTTTGCTCTCGGCCTGGCCGGAGTGATACTCCTCGCCCGGGAACCGACCGGCCTGTCGCTGGCCGTCTTCTTTTTCGGCTATGCCGCATCGGTGATCATCTTCTTCGTATTCGCCCGCTACCGCATACCCGCGCTGCCCGCGCTGCTGCCCTTTGCCGGCGCCATGGTTCCGTGGCTGGCCGATTCCGCGCTCACCCGACCATCGCCTCGCGCCACTCGCCGCACCGGCGCCGGCCGGTTGGTGGGCGGGCTCGCGCTTGCCTTGGCCGCGTATGCCGCGACGCTCTACCCGGTTCACGCCGGCCAGGGACAGGCCGATACGGCGATGAGCCTCGTGAACCTCGGTGCAGCCTACAGCCGTGAAGGCGACACCACGAGGGCGGTCGAGACCTACGAGGAGGCTCTGGCCGCCCAGCCGGGTTTCGCCATCGCCTCAAGAAACCTCGGGCTGATCATGCTCGCCCGCGACAGCACCGATCGCGCGTTCCGGCTCCTTTCCGACGCTGAGCGTGCTGACCCGGCCGACCCGTACACCCATGTATACCTGGGAGAAGCCTGGCAACGCCGGCGCCTGCTCGATTCGGCATTGGCCGAGTTCAGGAAGGCGGTGGTGCTCGCACCCGGCCGGGTCGAGTTCCGGTTGGAGATGGCTAATGCACTGCTGCGACTCAACGACTGCCCGCGGGCGCTCGCCCAGTACGACACCATGGTGCAGCTCGCGCCCGATAACCCCGCCGTCCGCCACAACTACGCGGTCTGTCTCTATGACGTCGGCCGACTTGACGAAGCCCGGCTGCAACTCGAAGCTGCGCGTCGCCTGGGTGGACAGATAAATCCCAGGCTCGACTCGCTGCTCAACGCCGGCCGCAATCCGGCCCGTTACTGACCTCAGCGTAAAACTCCCCGCCCCCTCCCTTTTGTTCCCTCCCCTTGAGGGGGAGGGAAGGGTGAGGGTGCCGCAAGCAGCCCATTGCCTGGGCGAACCTCATTAGCCGGCCCGGGCCTCCCGTCAGCACCGGCGTCAACTCCCTGCCCTTTGCCGGCACGGCCTAGTCCTTGACATCCGGCCTTTGTTGACCGAGAATCCCACTGATGGCAATTACCAACGACAAACCCCGTCTCCTGCTCGTTGACTTTGAGAACGTGCAGCAGGTCGAACTGGCGAAGCTCGACAACAGCTACCGGGTGATCATCTTCGTCGGCGCAGACCAGAAGAGCGTACCGTTCGATCTGGTCACGCGGGCGCAGCAACTCGGCAGCCGCGTAGAATGGCAGAAGATAACCGGCAACGGCTCGAACGCTCTCGACTTCTTCATCGCGTTCCAGCTCGGCCGCGCGTTCGACACGCTGCCCCGGCCCGAATGTGTAGTCCTGTCTCGGGACAAGGGATTCGACCCCCTCATCCGGTTCCTCAATGTAAACGGTATGAGATGCCGGCGCATCAGCAGCCTCGCCGAACTGCAGCACCGGACTCATGCAGTCGCTGCCGCTCCGGAAGACCCGAAGCTGCGCCGCGTCGTCGAGGTACTCAGCAAGGTCGAGAAGCGCGCCCGGCCCCGCAAGCGCCGGACCCTGTCGCAGCACATCTCAGCCATGTTCCAGAAGAAGATAACAAAGCTGGAAGTCGAGCGGATGATAACGGCGATGCTTACCGGCGGGCTGATCTCCGAAACCAACAACACGATAACCTACGAATTCTAGCAATCGGGCCAAACGACCAAAGGCGGGGACCGCAGGCACAGACGACGGAGCCGCAGCCGTCACGGCCTATCTGGCTGCCCTGCCCGGGGACGCAAGGGAAACGCTCGAAAAACTGCGCCGGGACATCAGGGCCGCGGCGCCTCACGCAACCGAGCAACTGGCCTACCAGATGCCCGCATTCAGGCAGGGACGCCTGCTCGTATCCTACGCCGCCTTCAAGCACCACTGCAGCCTCTTCCCGATGAGCCTGAAGGTAATGCGCGACTTCGCGGCCGAACTCGATGGCTACGATACGAACAAGGGCACCATCCGTTTCCCGACAGGAAAACCGCTTCCCGCCGGACTCGTGAAGAAGATAGTCAAGGCCCGCATCGCCGAGAACGAAGCGCGGCCGGCGCATCGCGGCCGCCGATAACGGCCCCTTCCGGACAGCGGCGAGCCAGCTTGACTGACCGCACTCAACTGCTACTATCTAAACGGTGCAGCTTGTCCTCCTCTTTGCACTGATCGGCTCCGACCCTACTACACTGCTGGTGCCGCCGTTCAGCCACACGCTCGGATTCAACCGGATCGGGCGGTTCTATATCAGTATGTACCTCGGTCGAAGCTTCCGGCTCGACGACCCGCAGGGAATGTGCGGGGCGAAGATGGTTGAAGAAGACGACCCCAGCACTTCCAATGACGACCATATTCTGACCCTGTTCGGGGTCAATTCCGGCACGAGCCAGATCGTGTACAACGTCAGACTCATCGAGCCGCGGATCTACGGGTCAGCGGGGAGCGATACCGGCCACTTCGACCACCCCCACGGCGTCTGCTGCAACAAGTACGGGACCGTCTACGTCGCGGACACCCGCAACAACCGTGTCGTCCGGCTCAAGTACGAGAACACGAAACTAAGGTGGGTTTCGGCCATCGACTCGGGTCTGGCCGCTCCGCGCGACGTAGCGATCGACACACGTGGTCGCGTCTACGTGGCCGACAGCGGCAACAATCGGGTCGCCGTGTTCGACTCGCTCGGCGCCCCGGTCGCGTCATGGACCGCGGACCTCGACGGCCCGACCGGAATCTGCGTGCTCGACCCGGACGCCGACTACAACGACTTCGGCGTCAACGCCGCGGTCGTGATCGACCGGGGACGCACCCGCCTCAGCCAGTTCTCGCTATCCGACGGCCAGCAGCGGCGGATGGTCGACATGCGCCGCATCGGCCTGGACGAAGCCGGGTTTGCGTACTGCGCATTCGACCGGCATGGCAACGTCTACGTCACCGACCAGCTCAACTCGCAGATCCACCTCTTCGATCCCGACCTGAGGTACATCGTCTCCTTCGGCCGGCAGGGAGCCGAAGGCACGACGTTCGACGCGCCGACCGGCATCGCCCTCTGGCGCCGGTTCGGCCAGGTTTTCATCTCCGAAGCCGACGGCGGGCAGTACTACTGGGTCGGGCTCGACGCCTATCTTGTCGGCTTCTATCCGGCCGAGTTCGACTCAGTCCGTCCCGGTACTACCATCGCGCTCTACGTCACCGAACTGGCCGACATCACTGTGGACATCGCCGACTCCGCGGGTAGACTGATTCGCTCGCTTGCCCCACCGCATGTGCAGCACCCGGGCGAGGCACTGATTGTCTGGGACGGCCGGGGCAACGATGGCAAGCTGGTACCGGTGGGCGAGTACAAGGTGACCATAGTCGCGAAGCCGACCTACAGCCGACCAATGCGCATCCTGCGCAAAGAACTTACCGGCACGGTGCGCCGAATCTAGGGTTCAAAACCGAATCATGAAGGATGTGACCGAAAGATGACTACTGAACGACTGCGGGTATTCGCCCTGCTGGCCGGTCTGGCCGCGTCGGCCTTCGCGACCCCCTATGCGGGCGATTTCGAAGAACTGGGCACTTCCGCCCGTGCCATCGGCATGGGCGGTGCGGTCGTGGCCGCGGCGGCTGACCCCAGCGCCATCTACTACAATCCGTCCCGGACCTCGGGCTTTGCACGGACCTCCATCCTGTTCCTTCACTCCGAGGATTTCTCCGGCCTGGTCAAGCACAACTACCTCGGCGTCTCATTCCACGCCCCGCTACAGTCCGTCGGATTCGCCGTGCTGCAGAACGGCATCCCCAACATCAAGCTGACCGGACTGCCTAGCGACACTCTGCCTGATTCCCTGCGGATCGACACCCTGCCGGGACCGAACAATCGTCCCTACGTCATCCGCGAGGTGAGCGCGACCCAAGTCGTCGGCTACGTCAACTACGCGCGCACCCTCTCGTCCTGCGTGGCCGTCGGCGGCAACGTAAAGCTCATCTACCACAACCTCGGCGTCGGCTCCGCGTTCGGAATGGGCCTCGACCTCGGCGCGACGCTCACCCCGATGACCGACCTCGACATCGGCCTCCGGGTTCGCAACGTCAGCACCTCACCGCTCTTCTGGGACACCGGCAGGCGGGAACAGGTGATGCCGCGTGGCGCCTTGGGCCTGGCAAAGACCTTTCGGCTGACGCGTGACCGTCTGACAATCGCCTTTGAGACCGAGGCAAACGTTGAGGGGCTTGAGTTCACGCCGAACTACGGCATCGAGTATGGATTCCGCGACATACTCTTCGGCCGGCTCGGTTTCTACCGAGGCAACTTCGCGCTCGGAGTCGGGCTGCGCATCCAGCGGTTCCACGTCGA
>CAZAKP010000069.1:4764-14099 GCA_964485845.1 uncultured bacterium
TTCATCGTCCTGTTCGGTTCTATGCTTCGCCGCAAGGAACTCTCGTCCCTCACTGGGGCCTCCTACCTTATGCTGGCCTCGCTCGTCTGCATGCTGATTTTCGGACCCACCCCCGAGGGCCGGGTCAGCGGCGTGTTCATCGCCGCCATCTCGTTCCTTGCCCTTGGGGACACCGCAGCGGCCATTGTCGGCCTCTCATTGGGTCGCGTGAGAATATTCCGCAAGAGCCTGGAGGGGACCCTCGCCGGCCTGCTCGTCTGTGTCGGAGTCGCCTGGGTCGTGGCAATCCTGCCGGGTCTTGATTTTCCGCTCGGGATCGGTATTCTTGGTGCGGTTTCCGCCTCGGTGGTTGAGGCGCTGCCCATTGAAGTTAACGACAACGTCGTGATTCCGCTGCTGTCCGGGACCGTCATGATGGTCGCCCTGCAGATCGTGCGGTGACGGAATCGCGGCTCGTGCGTCTAAAAGGGATTAATCGTCGCTAGATTCTCAAGGAGGCACTGCGTGAAAAAAGCCCTGACTCTCGGCCTGCTCTGCCTGATAGCGGCGGCAGGCGCCGTCGCTGCTCCGCTGAACGCGGCGCTGGACAGTGTGTACCAGCTCTATGCCGCGAAGGACATGGACAAGGCGTACGCCATTCTCCAGCGTCTCGACGCCGAAGCTCTGAACCCGGCGGACCGCTTCGCGGTCCGGCTCGAAATCGGCGACTTCCTGCTGGACAAGAAAGCGGACTACGCCGGCGCCGAGTCGGTTTACACCGCCATCGCCGCCGAGTACCCGAAGCACAAACTGCTGCCGGACGTACTCTACCGGCTGGCGCTGGCGCTGGAAATGCAGGAAAAGTACCTCGATGCCGCGAAGAACTATGAGATCGTGGCAACGAAGTACGCCAAGTCGACCTACGGCGCCGACGCGCTCGACGCCATCGAACGGTGCTTCCGCAAGAACTACCAGGACCGGGTCGCCTTCGTAGACTCCTACCCTATCACCCGCATCGAGATCGACGACCGCATCAGCCGCAACCCGTCGGCGTACGAAAGTTACGAAAAGAAACAGCAGTTGCTCGACACGATGGTCGACAACCGCCTGCTCTATGCGGCCGCGCTGGCGGCGGGAGTCGCCAACGACTCATCATTTCTCTTTAACCTCGGCGAACAGCGCAACCGCGCCATGTTCCAGGAATGGTACGCGCGCACGGTCACCGCAAAGAGCCAGCCGACGGAAAAAGAGCTGAAGGCTGCCTACCAGAAGGACCTCGCGACCAAATACACCACGCCGGAGAAGGTCCACCTGTATCAGATTCAGGTGGCGACCAGGGCGGAGGCAGAGAAACTGCGCCAGGAACTGCTCACCGATACGACCAAGAAGTGGGACAGCCTCGCCCAGCAGTTCTCGACCGCCCCCGACAAGGAGAAGGGCGGCGACCTGGGACTCGTGGCCCGCGGCTCGCAGCCCAAGCCGGTCGAGGACGCCGCGTTCAAGCTCAAGGTCGGCGACATCAGCCAGCCGATTCAGGTGAAAGACGGTTTCCTCATCATCAAGGTCACGGAGAAGAAGCCGAGGACGGTCCGCACCTATGCCGACGTCCGCAACCAGTTGTCCGGCGACATCCAGCAGCAGAACTCGGGGAAACTGTACGATGAAGCAGTCGCCGACCTCAAGGCGAAGGCGAACGTCATTCTCGACACCACGGCCATCGAAAAGGGCAAGGATACGCTGGCGATGGTCAACGGCATCGTCATCGACACCGCCGCCCTCATCGCCCGCCTCAACGCCATCCCGCCCTTCTACCGTTCCCAGTTCGACACGCCCGAGGGCAAGCGCCGCATCCTCGACAACCTCGTACTCGAGAAGCTGCTGCTCAAAGAGGCGGAAGCCCAGAAGCTGTGGCTTCTCAACAAGGTAGTCGACCAGGTACTGAACCGAAGGACCGGCATGCTGGTCGATGCGTACAAGCGCATGATGGTCAACGACAAGGTCGTGCTTGATTCGGCCCAACTGATGGCCGACTACAAGGCGAACATCGCCGACTACCGGGAACCAACCAAGGTCCACGCCCGTGAGATCACGGCATCGGGCCTTGCCCGGGCACAGGAACTGCGGAACTGGGCAGCCACCGGCAAGCTGCCGGCCATGGTCCAGGGCCGGGGTCTGCTCCTGCCGGAAGCGAACCCGGAGATCGAGGCGGCATTCGCGTCTCCTGCCGCCAACACCGATTCGCTGCTGGGCGAGCACGCCTTGGCCGGCGCACCGGTAGCGCTGCCGGGCAGGCCGATGGTCAGCGTCGGCCCCAAGAACGTTCCCGACATCGCTCAGCGAACGAGCCTGACCGGTCCCTATGCCGGCCCCGCGCCCTACGGCCTCGGTTTTGCTGACCTCTCCAAACTGGACAAGCTGTACAAACCGGCGCTGGTGAAGGTCGAGCGACAGAGCCAGCTTGACTCGCTGCTCGGCAAGCCGGCCGCGCCGGAATCGGCCGCTGCCGCGCCGACCGATTCCGCCAGACTTGGCGTCTACGTTGCCCTGAGTGAAGCCCTGCCCGCTGATTTCTCGGCCGGGCTGTTCGGGCTGAGCGAGAATGCAACCGCGAAGCCGCTTGTGACCACGGACGGCACGCTGCTCATCAAAGTGACGAAGAAAGACACGGCTCAGAAGACGACCTTTGCCGATATCGCCAAGCGCTTCTCCAAGTCCTCCAGCCGCTGGGCGGGTGGCGACCTCTACTGGCTCGCCCGCGACGACAAGGCCCACGACCAGAAGCTAGTTGACGCCGCGTTCAGCCTGTCCAAGGGCAGCCTCTCCCCGGTCATCAAGCTCAACGACTCAAGCTACGCTTTCGTCACCATGGAAGAGAAGAAGGCGGCGTTCACTCATCCGTTCAGCGAGGTCCGCTCCAAGATCGATAACAAGCTCCGTCGGGCCGAAGAGAAGCAGATGTACGACCAACTCCTCAAGGACCTGCGGGCCAATGCCCGGATAGAAATCCTGATGAAGGAATCCGACTTCGCGGTTGAGCCTCCGCCGGAAGAAGTCAATCCCACAGAAGCGCAGCCCCAGCCGGCCGCTCAACCCCAACAGAAGTAGCTCGCATCAACCAGAAAGCCCCCGGTCCCAAGCCGGGGGCTTTCAGTTTGTTGAAGGTCCCGGCAGCCTGGTATCCGCCTCCCAGCCCTTTGCTGCCTTGTACGGCCGATTCTCAACTGCCGTAAAACGCGGCACCTACTCATTCCGTCTCAGGTAGCTCTTTCGTCTAGTTAGATAGAAGTCACTGAGAACATAGACTTTACGCGACTGGCAAAGTCATCTTGTCCCGGCACTAGAATTGCAGTGAGACAAATGAGGCAATGTCGAACTGTCTTGTATCGATTGCACGACCCAACGACGGCAACTGCGGTACTGGCAGATTGACACGAATTTGTGAGCATAGCGAGGCTGAGACTGGAGGCGGTCTGATATGCAGCGGCCGGTCGGAAGGCTGGCAGTCGCTGTGAATGCTTACCTTGGGCCCGCCTTCCGGGGTGGCGAAGGCGGGCCCGAGAAAGCACCAACTGAGTGCGGACGACGAACCAAGGGCTGCTGTCATCGACGGCATGCCCGGACCGCTGTTCAAGAAAGGAAGCCAGAGTGAGTAGTTGTATGCCGAATCTGACAGTCGCAGCCAGGATGCCTCGGGCCCGAATCCGCAGCCGTGCAGCCCTGCTGCAGCTCCTTGCACCGGACCGCGGCGCTCAGGTGCTGCCCTACGGGAGAACCGTGGTCGCGCGCCGGGCTCGCCTGCGCCGGATGCTCAGCGCGGAGCTGCTGGAGTTGCGCGCTCTCCGGCAGCAGTAACCCGCCCCGCCCTGCTCGCGCCAGACCAGCCGCCCGCGCGCCCGATTTACGGGACCGCGGCGTGAACGCGGCCTGGTTTCGAGTCGCACCTACAGACGAACTG
Organism: uncultured bacterium; assembly: GCA_964485845.1. Taxonomy (GTDB): domain Bacteria; phylum Hydrothermota; class Tepidihabitantia; order Tepidihabitantales; family Tepidihabitantaceae; genus UBA2258. The sequence continues at coordinate 8,699 of CAZAKP010000069.1, forward strand.
CTCCGCGGTTTCGGTCGCCAGATTCCTCATTCGAACTAATGCCGGCCAGTGACCGCCGTCCCGACGGGGTCGTGCCCCGCCGGTTCAGCTTGACAGGGCACCCGGATTGCATCAGGATTTACTCATGGCGACATATCCTGCTCAGGTCAGGACCAACCGATGAACTGGTATTACTCGTGCCCCAATTGTCGGCGGGCCCGCAAGATTCCCTGGAACGAGATCGAACACGAAATCGTCTGCCCGGACTGCGACACCGCCCACTACGCGCCTACACCCAGCCAGGACCATACCGCCTATGTGGACGGCAAGGTCTGGCCCCGGGAGACTGAAGACGAGGTCGTGGCCATGCGCGGCAGCGCCTGCATAGCGCCGGGCTGCTACCGCGAACACGCGACCCTGGTTCCGCGGCTGCCGCTCTCCGAAGGCGGCAGACTGTCGGTGGAAAATCTGATGCCGGCGTGTGCCGAGCACGCCGCGGTCCGGGGCAACGAGGACTTCGACGAATGGCTCCATCGCGTCAGCAAACCCGAACCCGAAGCCGCCGCATTCGGCATTACCATCACTGCTGCCGCGCCGAACGAGGTGCCGGTTCAGACATTTGGCCGTACAACCGGAATTCAGCCTGTTGCCGGTCAGTTCTCATTATCCGGTCCCTTTCCGGCCGGCGTCCGGCTGGTGTCTGCCGCTCCCTTTGTTCCCGGTCCGGCCACTCGGCTGGTCCTGTACTACGAATGGAAACTCGGGCCCGGCGAGTCCTGTCGGGTAGTGCTCGGTGCCTGGCCGCGGACCGACCAGCCGGACTTCTCCCGGGGTGTCGCCGGCTCCAAACGCTGCACGGCCAACGAGCACCGGGCCGCCGCGGCGCAAGAAAGCTCCGCCCTCCTCGAGATCGTCCTGTCCGATTCCAGGGACGAACTCTGGGTTGCGGCGGTCTGGGTAGAAGCCGAGCGCGAGAGCCACGCCGTGACGAACTACTACCTCGCCGCGGCCATTGACGAACCGGAAGCCGAAGCACTCTAACTAAGCCAGGCACTGCGGTGTCGAACTCGCGGCGGCGCGGGCAGCGCCGGCCAGAATGCCACCTACAGGCAAGCGCCAGGGCGAACCTCCGGCCTGACGCCGCTGGCACCCGGCAGTTACGTTCTGCATGCTCTACCGGTCGCGACAGCGGAAGACGAGCGGAGCCGGCCATGCGAATCCCGCCCGGTCAGGGCATGCCGAGGCTGTTCCCGTGGCACCCGGTCGGAGACTCTGAACCGCCTGTCGTCAGCCCCATTCTTCGCGTCCGTAGGTGCCGGACCGGACTATACCCCGGATAGTCCCGGGTAGGCCCCGGGTAGGCCCCCCTTAGTAGCGACCGTGAACATGAGACCCACGCATTCGGCCCTGATTTTGCGTGAGTTACGGGGCAGGCATCATCGAATGTTAGCAGATTTCGCTACGCCTCCGACGCCGCACCAGCGTTTCCATGTCCCATCCCGAACATCGCCCTCGTGCATGGCCAAGCATAAGAGGGGCCTTCGCACCAATCAGCGCCCTCCAGCCTACTCGCTCTCTTCTTCATCCTCCGCCACGGGCGAGGCTCCGTAGGAGATGGCGATGCGGTGGGAGGAACCGAGCCGGCCGTAGGGCGCAAAGGCGTAGTCTACGCCAACGGCTCCGGGCAGAATTCGCCCCTCATCGCTACCTCGTCACCACGACTTTGCGAACGGCCTGAGGCTTTGAGCTTGAGGCCAGTGGCTCCTCCCACATGAAGTAGATGCCAGGCGTCAGATTCACAACCCTTCGTCCCATCGCATCGAAGGCGACCGCACCGGCAGGCAGATTCCGAATGACCGTTGCCGCGAGCTTACGGCTTTGGGCTAGCGGCTGGTGGCTCTCCTCAATACCGCTCTCGAAATACTGTAGTATCTGCAGACCATCAAAGCTGTTCGCCAAGTAGATGTACTCTCCGGCAGCAACCACCCCGGAGACACCTTCGGGCAGGCTGTAGTACCCGACCTCAAACGGATTCGCTGGGTCGGAGACCGAGATGACACGCACTCCGCCAAAGTCCGCGCCGACGTAGGCCTTGTCCCCATTCACGTCCACGGCGTTGGCAAGGCCGGGCCCGCTGTTGCCCACCTCACTCGGATGACTCGGGTCGCTGATTGAAACGACTCGAAACCCACCCATGTAGCCGGCGACATAGGCATGGCTTCCAGCAACGGCTACGCCCACGGCGCCACCTAGCGTAGCGCAGTGCCCTATTTCAGTCGGATGAGCCCGGTCAGCTACGGAAACGACCGCCAAGCCGGAATCGCTGTCCCCCGCGTACGCATAGTCCCCGACCACAGCCACGCATTGGCAGGAGCCCGGCGTGCTGCAGTGCCCGACCTCAATCGGGTTAGACGGGTCGGCAACTGAGATAACGCGAAGGGCATATGAGTTCGCGACGTAGGCGTAGTCGCCGTTCGCGACCACGCCAAAAGCCGGGTTCTGAAAGTCGAGTCGACCTACGAGCCGGACGTAGAGCGAATCGGCGGCCGATGCTACTCCGACCAGCAAGGCGAGACAGGATAGCAGCCGAGTTCTCAAAGCAGCCTCCTAGGCAAAGGGCACGCGCGGCAGACGGAATGCGAGCATGGTCATCTCTGCCCCCATGTTCATGGAAAGAGTCCGGATTGTGTCCTCACCTCGCGATGACGACTTTGACGACGCTCGACGCATCACGCATCATGCTGGACTCACTCTGCACAAAGTAGACGCCGGGTATCAGGTGGCTGACGTCGTTCGCGCCGGGCACGAGATCCATCACCTTCCGTCCCGCTGCATCCAGCAGCGCCGCCCGGTCTTCGGTCTTCGGTCCTCGGTCTGCTATACTCAGCACCGCGCGGACGATGGTCGGGTCTGACTTGCGGCTCGCTGCTTGCAGCTCGGGACCCTCTTCGATGGCGCTGCCATAGTACTGGAATATCTGCAACCCTGCGTCGCCGAACGCGACGTAGGCGTAGCCTCCGTCCATCGTCACCCCGTTGGCCCACCCGGGCATGTCGTAGTGCCCGACCGTATCCGGATGTGCCGAGTCGGCAACCGAGATAACCTGCAGTCCGTCCTCGTCGGCCGCGAGAAAGGCAAGGCCGCCGCTCAGCGCTACTCCCCAGAGCCAGTTAAACGTGCCGCACCGCCCAACCAGATGCGGAAGTGCCGGTTCGGCTATTGAGACAACTTGTAGGCCTCTGCCATTGCATGCGACGTACGCATAGTCGCCATTCACAGCCACGCCGTATGTCCCGGCCATGAAGCCGGCGCCGCCAATCCTGACCGGATGCGCCGGGTCGGCTATCGAGATTACGTACAGGCCGCCATCGTCTCCGTTGACGACATAGGCGTAGCTGCCACTGACCGCTACGCCATAAACGTGCTTCAGTGAATCGTAGCGCCCGACCTCAGCCGGATGCGCGGGGTCAGCCACTGAGATGACCCGAAGCCCGGCGGCGTCGGCCGCGACATAGGCGTAGCTGCCGACCACGGTCAGGCCACGTGCCCGGCCCGGTGTCACGCAGTGGCCGACTTCGGCAGGGTTTGTCGGGTCGGCAACCGAAATGACGCGCAACCCCGCTGTGTCATCGGCAACATACGCGTGGCCGCCCGCGACACTCACGCCCCGGGCCCAGCCCGGCGTGGCGCACGACCCGACCTCGGTCGGGTGAGCCGGGTCGCTTATCGAGACTGCCCGGAGTCCGGAACCGAAATCCGCCACATAGGCATAGTCTCCGCTCACGGCCACTCCACAAGCCTGGTCAGGCATGCTGCAACCGCCGATGAGCCGGACATTGAGCGAATCAGCAGCCGACGCGGTGCCGACCGTCAGGATGAACCAGACAATGAGCCATGTCGTTCTCATTCTATGCTCCTACCGGCAGATGACGACCTTGGCGACGGCCAACGGCTGTCGGCTGGCGGCTGTCGGCTCTGTTTGGACGAAGTAGACGCCCGGAGCCACATCGCTCACATCATTCGGACCCGGCCTGAGGTCAAGCACGGTCCGCCCGCCTGCATCCAGCAGGCTTGCCACACGGGCTGTGCGGCCCGGGACGTCCGGCAACATCAGGACGCCCCGCGCCATCGCCGGCACGCATCCCATCGGTCGGACATGGGCGCCTGGTCCTTCCTCGATTCCGTACCCGTAGAACTGGCATATCTGCAGACCCTCACTGCCACACGCAACATAGGCGATGTCCTCAATGACGGTCACGCCAGTGGTGCTGCTACCTTCAATCCGGTAGTAGCCGACCTCGGTCGGGTGAGCCGGGTCCGCAACCGATATGACCCTCAGCCCTGCCGTGTCGTCTGCGACATAGGCATAGTTTCCGCTGACAGCAACGCCACGGGCTTTGCCCGGGGTGTTGACGAACCCGACCCAACCCGGGCCTGCCGGGTCTGCTATCGAAACGACCAGCAGCCCGGCTGACGTCGCGACATAGGCATGGCCGCCGCCTACGGCCACTCCGTAGGCAGGGTCGCTCAAGACCATCCGCGCGACCCAGGTCGGACTGGCCGGGTCAGCGATACGGATGACCAGCAGGAACGCCAGACTGGATGTCACATAGGCGTAGTCGCCGCTCACCGCCACGCTATTCTCCATTGGCATCGGGTCGCTGAAACCGACTGCAGAAGGGTGCGCTGAGTCCGAAACCGAGATAACCCACAGTAGTCCTCCGGATGTGGCAAATGCATAGCCCCCGCGCACGCTCACGCTGCGGGGTGCGCCCAGCGTGTCGCAGTATCCTAGCTCGTGCGGCTGCGCCGGGTCCGCAACCGAGATAATACGCAACCCGGCGGTGTCGTCGGCGACATAGGCGTTCTGTTCGTTGACTGCAACGCCATAGGCCGCACCCGGTGTGATGAGATACCCGACCTCGACTGGATGCGCCGGATCGGCCACCGAGATGACCCGCAAGCCGGAATCCTGGCCCGCGACGTAGACATAGTCCCCGTTCACGGCCACGCCACACGCCTGGCCAGGCGTGTCGTAGTCGCCAACGAGCCGAACGTTGAGCGAATCTGCGGCCCGAGCCGCACCAACGAGAACCAGCAGTAGCAGAAGCACGGTTGTCTGTTTCACCACATCCTCCCTAAGAGCTTAGAAAACGGGGACAGTCCCTGGGAGTCGCACAGGGCCCTGCGGAGGGACAGTCCCCGTTTTCCGAGCCACGAACATCCGCGTTCATCTGTGTTAATCCGTGGTTCATCTCGCCGCTCCTAACGGATTACTGACAGCTTGCCAACTTTGCTCGCCTTGCCGTCGGCGGAGACCACCAGGTACACGTAGATGCCGCTGGCTACCTCTGCCTTCCACGCGAGATGGCCGTCGCCATTCTCAGTCGCGCTCCAGACCAACAGCCCGGACGCGTCGTAG
>CAZAKP010000070.1:0-14042 GCA_964485845.1 uncultured bacterium
AGGTATCGCGGGGCGAGACTTGGCAGAAGTCGTGAGAGGTCTCTTGACCTGAGTCTTGAGCAGTGATTTGAGACCCCATATGGGTCCCCCGGGGGTGGGGGACTTCCCGGAAAACTGCACCCTTTTCCGAGAAGTGTCGTATCAATACCTGCAGGGCGATGCATCATCAACACGAGTGGTGATCTAAGCAGGGGCTGGAGCAGCAATGGCCGTTGCCGGCTGGACGCCAGGCCCGACGATGTGGACAGCAGCATGAGCGACTGCGGGCAGAGTGACGGGCGCCATTGTCGTCCCACAAGCGGGGCCAGTGACAGGTCGAGCAGTCGGGCCAGGGATTGGGGCCGGAAGTGAGCACGCTGATTGTCCCACGCTTGCCCAAGGAGCGGCGCAAGCTGCGGAGCAGAGCGCGGGTGAAGCGGCCGTTCCGACGCTCGATGAGATTGCGGTCCAGGGGACCTGAGGGAGTGCGGGGATGACGCTCTGGCCCGCAGTTCGTCAGACGACGGGTGCAACTTCCTAGTGAAGGCCTGAGCCGACTACGGGAGGAAGGGCTGTGCCCAACTATGGGGGGAGTGGCCACCGGGCGGGTTCTCAACGACTTACGCCATCGCTTCGGGTCGGCTTCCAGCTGTCTGGGTCATGGAGACAGATCAGAGACTCCTCGTCTATATGTAGTGGTCAGGCCGTTCTCGACCACAATTCTGGCGCCGGGGGGACGGCCCGGAGGCCGTATAGGGAGCTACTATCGCCGACTCAGTTCAGGATAGACTGAACCATCGAATGACCGGTCCCTTTTCCGGTACATTGCATCGAACAATGAAGCGAACAATGACGGGTCCGATTTCAGGTGCAATGCCGCGAGCATTTCGTCGTACAACGCCGCGTGCAATGGCTGATGCAGTTCGAGATTCGGTGGACGATTCAGTCGAAGACAGTGTTCGCGACACAGTTTGAGACACAGTTGACGATCCATCTGCCCGTACTTTCTGACGAACAATGTGAGGTACACTGAACGACCGAATCAAAGGCAGAGGTTGAGGTTAAGGCTAAGGTTGGCGGCGAAAGCCTGGTCGCTGCGTCAGTAGTGCGTTTCCAGGAACGGGAAGAAGGCGGAGTCGAGCGCGGTGTAGCCGGCGTCGTTCGGGTGCGAGTCGCCGGAGTTCGTGGCGTACGCCGGGTTCAGGTCGCCCGCGCTGTCGGCAAGGACGGAGTAGAGATCAAACACCCGGAACGTATCCGGATGCTGCGCCTCAAGATCGAGAAGCTGTTGGTTGTACTGTCGGTGGTTCCAGACGAGCCATTGGTCGGTGGCGCTCGCGACCTGCGGCAGGGCGTTACCGACAATCAGCTTGAGGCCCCGGCCGCTGGCAGCCGCGTACACCGAGTCCACATAGGCAACATTGCGGTCGAGGTTCTGCTGCGCGGACAGCGAGTCGCCGCCCGCGAAGTCAACGAAGCAGAGTTTGAAGAACACCACCGGCTGCGGCTGACAGAGCGTTATGCTGTCGAGAATTGCGCGTACGCTCGTCACGATTTCGGGGGGCGACTGCACCAGGTGATAGAAAAGCACGAACGGATTGTGAAGATAGGGACTTCCGCCCCAGTGGCTGAACCAGCCTGCCATCACCGAGCGGCCAAGCATGTAGACATAAGTCAGCGGGATAGTTGTATCGAACGCGGTATGGAAGCTGACCTCGAGCCGGGGCAGGCGGAGCCTTGACCGGCTGAGCGCGGTGGATTCAATCGTGAATGTGCACTGCTCGTCGTGGTCGAAAACCTGCGCCGGCTTCCAGTACATCAGTGATTCGCTCGCCCATTCGAACGCACCCGCGGTTGGCGGATGGAAGCTGAAGGCCGCTTCCACCGAGGCGGTGTCCATAGCTTCGGAAAACGCTACCCGAATCTGGGTGTTGAGCGGAACCTCGGTCTGGCCGTTGACCGGCAGGGTCGATAGCACCGCCGGCGGAACGCCCGGCTTGCAGGCGAACACGGCCAACAGCAGCAGTGCTGCGCGTATCAGCAGTCTGGTCATGAACATCTTACGTAGGGCGTCGAGCGTCAACTATTCGACCGTCACACTCTTGGCGAGATTCCGCGGTTTGTCGACGTCGCAGCCACGAATGACAGCCGCGTGGTAGGCGAAAAGCTGGAGCGGAATCGCCGTGAGCAGCGGGGTCAGGTATTCAGGCGCGTCGGGAATCGGGAAGACGATGTCGGCCAGCTCATCAAGCTGATCGTCGCCCTCGGTACCGACCGCGATTATCAGCCCCTTGCGCGCCTTGGATTCAGCCAGGTTCGAGAGCATCTTGTCGTAGACCGAGTCGCGCGGCGCGATACCGATGACCGGTACGTTCTCGTCAATCAGGGCAATCGGCCCGTGCTTCATTTCGCCGGCCGGCATCCCGGTGGCGTGAACGTAGGCGACTTCTTTGAGCTTGAGCGCCCCTTCGAGCGCCGAGGGGTAATTGATGCCGCGGCCAAGGAAGATGAAGTCGTGCGCCTGCGCGAGCTTTGCCGCCGTCTCCTTCACCCTGGCGTCGAGGGCGAGGGCTCGCTTCATTTGCGCGGGCAGTTCGCGGCAGTGATGTACGACGTCATCGAACTTCTCGTCCGGCATCGCTTTGCGCACGCGCGCAAAGTAGAGCGCGAGCGAGAGCAAAGTCATGATTTCGGCGGTGTAGGCCTTGGTCGAGGCGACGCCGATTTCCGGCCCGGCGTGGATGTAGACCGAGGAGTCGGACTCGCGGTCGATTGAGGAACGCTTGGTGTTGAGCACGGCCAGTGAGTGGATGTCGCGCGAACCGGCCTCGCGCAGGGCGGCAAGCGTGTCGGCCGTCTCGCCCGACTGGCTGATGGGAATCATCAGCGTGTCGCCGTCGTAAATGAACTCGGAGGTGCGAAGCTCGGAGCTGATTTCGACCGAAACCGGGATGCGGCAGAACTTCTCGAAGTAATAGCGGCCGACGAGACCGGCATGGTATGAGGTCCCGCAGGCCTGGATAACGACCCGCGCGACCTTCTCGACTTCGTCCGGGTAGAGCAGGAACTCGGGGTCGAGGAACACCCGGCGGTCGCGGAACCGGCGCTCGATACTCTCGGCGATGACCTGGGGCTGTTCGTAAATCTCCTTGCGCATGAAGTGCTGGTAGCGACCCTTGGTAAGGGCCCCGGCTTTCAGGTCGATGGCAACGAACTGGCGCCGCAGGTGCTTGCCGGCCGCGTCGGTCATTTCCAGCGAATCGCGTTTGACGACCGCCACGTCGCCGTCCTGCATGGCAATCATCCGCCGGGCGATGCCCACGAGCGCCTGCGCGTCGGACGCGACCACGTACTCCCCGTCACCATGGCCGATGACCAGCGGACTCCCGACCCTCACCGCCACCATCCGGTCCGGTTCGTCGGCCGAAATGACGACGATTGCGTAGGAACCAACCAGGTCGGCCGCGGCCTTGCGCACGGCCGCTGCCAGATCCTTCTTGTAGTACGACTCTATCAGGTGAACGATGGTCTCGCTATCGGTGCCGGATTCAAAGCGATGCCCCTTGGCGACGAGCCGCGCCCGCAGCTCGCGGTAGTTCTCGATAATGCCGTTGTGCACCATCGCGATGCGGCGCCGGCAGTCGGTGAACGGGTGGGCATTCTCGTCCGTCACCTTGCCGTGGGTTGCCCAGCGCGTATGGCCGACCCCGAGGTCGCCGGTCACCGGGTTCGCGGTAAGCATCTCCTTCAACCGCTGCAGCCGGCCCGCGGTCTTCCTGACCGTCAGACCGCCGTCAACGGCGGCAATCCCGCATGAATCGTAGCCGCGGTATTCGAGCCGTTCGAGCCCGACCAGAATGACATTGGCGAGATTACGCGGACCGACGTAGCCGACTATGCCGCACATATCAGGAGAGGATTCGAGGATTCAAGGATTCGAGGGGCCCAGTGCCGGACCCTGGAATCCTGGATTCCTTGACCCCTTGACCCCTTACCTTCATTTCTTTTCCGGCTCTTTCCCGTTGGTACCCAGGGCCTGCTTGACCTTGTCGACGACCGCCTTTGCCTGCGCCTCGGTCTTCGCTTCGGCAATGATCCTCACCATCGGCTCGGTGTTGGAAGGTCGGGCGTGGACCCACGAATCTTCGATGACGAACTTGAGGCCGTCCTGCCGGTCGACCTGCGCATTCTCGAACGCCTTGGTCAGCTTCTCGCTGCGCTCGTTGAACTGCTCGCGGGTCAGGCTGATAGTGGTCTTGACCATCTGGTATTTGGGCAGGGTTGCACCGATGGCCGACAGCGGCTCGCGCCCCTGGCTCACGAGCCCGATGACCGTGGCCGCGGCCACGAGGCCATCGCGCGTGAAATTCAGGTCGGGCAGGATCACCCCGCCATTCCCTTCGCCGCCCAGCACCGCCTGGACCTTCTCCATCCGGTCCGCGACGTTCGCCTCGCCGACCGGCGCCCGCTCGACCGTCGCGCCAAGCTCGGCGCAGACGTCGTCCACGGCCCGGGTCGTCGAGAGGTTGACTACTACCGGGCCTTTGCGCCGGGGCAGCACGTACTTGCAGGCAAGGCAGATGGTCGCTTCCTCGCCCAGCGGCGCGCCGGTCTCGTCAACGCAACTGAAACGGTCGCCATCGGGGTCGAAGGCAATCCCGAGGTCGAGCCTCCGCTCGCGCACCAGGCTGGAAAGGTCGCTCAGGTTCTGGGCTTCGGGTTCGGGCTTGCGGGGGAAAACCGCGCCCTGCTTCATCGGCTCGATGCTGCAGTAGAGCCGGACCGGCTCGGCGCCGAGCGCTTCGACCAGTTGGCAGGCCGCGACCGAGGCAGCACCGTTGACCGCGTCCACCCCGACCTTGAGTTTGCGCTCGATCAGCGCCGGCCGGACCGAGCGGAAGAGCTCGTGCGAAAGGACGGAATTGACGTGCGCGTAGATGGCGTTGGGGTTGGCCTTCATCGGGCGCAGCGCCTCCCAGACCGCGTACTTCGCGCCCTTGCCCTTGAGCAGCTTGCGGAACGCCGCGACTTCGTCCGGCGAAAGGAACTGGCCCTCGCGGCTGACGAACTTCATGCCGTTCCACTGTTCCGGATTGTGGCTGGCGGTAAGCATCAGTGCCCCGGCAAGCGTGCCGCGCCGGGTGACGTGAACGACCGTCGGCGTCGGGCAGATTCCCAGGTCCATCACTTCGCAGCCAACCGCCACGAGACCGGCGACGGCGGCGGCGTGCATCATTTCGCCCGAGGCTCGGCAATCGCGGCCAACGGCGACGGTGCCGTGGCCGACAAACGTCCCGAATGCGGCCGCGTAGCGGGTAACAGTCTCCGGGAGCAGGCTGTCCCCGATAATCCCGCGCAGACCGGAAATCCCAAAGATTGGTGACGTCATCGTGTCGGCGCTATTATATCGCGACCCCGCTCAGGGTCAATCGCGCGGGAACGGACAGCCGGGCTCAACGACTCGCTAGCCGTGGAGTCTCAGCTCCTTGATCTCCTCGGCGATGGCGCGGTGGGAGAGGCGGATTTCGAGGTACGCAAGGATACCGGCCCAGACCACGGTGGCGAGCCCGACGACGAACAGCACGAGCATCAGCACTTCGAAGAACTGCGCGGCGTGCGATAGACCGACGCAGAGCGAGGTAAGGGCAAAGACAGCCACCGCGAGGTAGAGCAGCCCGCAGGCGTTGCGCAGCAACACGGCGCGCCGGAGCAGAATGTCAATCTGGTTGCGGATGGAAAGCCGGCGGACCGCGTCGACGTCGGCCGCCAGGTCCCGGTCCTCTGAATTCAGCCCGCGAATCCGGTCAACGATTCGCGCGAGCTTGTTGGATACCGACAGCAGCAGCAACCCGCATGCCGATATCATCACCGCCGGCGTGACCATCGACTGGACGAGACCCAGAAGCATCAGTCACGCTCCTTTCTGCCTTGGCTGCAGAGCGAACGGATAGTGGCGCAATCGAGACTGCCCTTCGCTCCCCAGCCCTTCACTCCGTCGGGAATCTCCGGCCTGAACTGCGCATACAGCGCAAAGGCACGTGCCTCAAGCACCTCAGGCTTCATCGACTTCGCCAGCTCTTCCATCGCCTCGCGCACGGAAGCCAGGCTCTCTCCGAACTTGGACTCAAGATATATCCGACATGCTTTCGGCAGTACCGGAGCATCCTTGTTGACCGCCCGGATTCCTTCCGCGGTTCGCAGCACGGGTATTTCTCTTCCCATCAACTCCACTGCATCTCTGGGTCCGAGCTCTGTCTCGCCACCTTTCTCTTTTCCTGCTTCCTTTCTCGTGTATATGCCCAGCCGCTGGCCCTTGGACTGCGCGTTTAGACCCGTCACTGCCTTACCGAGTGACAGTGCTTCGTCGCGGCTGAACCCCAGCTGCTCGGCCACGACCGTGGCCCACAGGGCCAGCACCGGCGCACGGTTGATGGTGACCACAATCCCTTTGTCCGTACCCACGCTCGCCCCTACTTGCCCCCGAGGGCTTCGAGGATGTTGCCCGCCGGGTCGAAGAACTGGAACCAGTACTGCTCGCCGCCCATGCCCATCGGCTCGGTCTGGATGAACCGGACACCGGCAGCCTTCAGCCGTTCGAACGTAGCCCCGGCCGACTCGACTGAGAAGACAAACGCCGTCCGCAGCGTGTCCGGCTGGTAGCTCGCGGTCTTGTTCTTCCCCTGCAGGTACAAACCCGTGTTGTCGGGCAGCTTGAAGTAACATGCCGCGGTGCCCATGTCGTACTCCTTCTCCAGTCCCAGAACTCCTGAATAGAACCCGTACGCCCGCTCGAAGTCGTCAGCGTACACCGATGCGAACGCCAGGCCCTTCACTCGATGTTCTGCCATCCCGCACTCCTCTCATGCCGCTGCAATCGGTTGGACGTCATCGAACCACAACAACCTTCTGCACGGCGTGCGCTTGTGCTTCCCGCACGAAGTAGATTCCGCGCCTCAGCACACCAGCCCGCCCGGTAACGTCCGCTCCGGACTCGTCGTAAACCGTCGCGCCTCCCGGCACCACGCCGAAGCCGGGCGTGGTGAGGAATCTCGCTCTTGCCGGGAAGCGGACTCGCGGCTCGGCAATGCCCGATACCGTCTGCCATGCGATCTCCTGACAGAACCCCGCGACCGCTGAATCCAGACCGCCCGTGTACTGAAGGCCCACCGGGCTCGCCTGATGCAGCACCGCGTAGAACACGCACGCCCCGAGGTAGGTGCCCTCGAGTGTCGGGTGGCTGTAGTCGCCCTGCCATAGATCCACGAGCGAGTCAACATGGCGGGCGCGAGCAAATGCCATCCCGACTGGCACCAAACTTGAAGACAACTCGTCCGCTATGTCGGAGTAGGCGACGCGCAGACTCTCCTGCATCTCGAAGTAGTCCCGAAAGTCCGGGCTCCAGGAGTCGCCGTAACTCTGGCTGCCGCCATTCTTCCGACCCCACGTCATGTAGAATGCCGTCCGCGCGCCCTGATGCCGAATGAGCGAGTCGAGTATACGGGAAGCCGGGTACATGCTGTTGTACCGCCAGTAGTGAATGGTCGGTATGACGCTCTGCTCCTGCAACACTACGTATGACCACGAGTCCTGCGCAATCTTGTCCAGCGTCGCCTGGGTGTTGGTGTGGTCTTCGAGCGAGTACCCGCCGAAGGTGCTGGCGTCGGTCCGCACCGACCTGCCTCCGGCCGCGGAGAGTCCCTGAAACAGACCGGGCAGGTCATTTACGTACGTATAGCTGTTGCCGATGAAGAGGACGCGCAACGAGTCATCCGCCGAGGCCAATGCAGCCAGCGCCAGAACGAGAACGGTCACGCGCAGACGGAGCATCCGTTGATTGTCCGCCACGAGATGCCTCTCGTCAAGCCGTGCCTCAAGCCCTGAATCCGATATTGCACCACAGAGTTCACAGAGACTCCGAAGGTACAGACCGGATCCTGGCTTCAGCTACTCCGTGCTCTCTGTGGGCTCTGTGGTTGGCCCAATGTCGGCTCTGGGGTCAAGTGTTTCGCCGTCGACTGTGTGAGTTTGACTCGCGCGATATCGCGGCTAGATTCTGCCCGATGGCATCTTCCTCGTCCCATCATTACGACCCCGGCAACTGCGGCTCGGGCGTGCTCGTCATCTACACCGGCGGCACAATCGGCTCCATGCCCCGCGACCCGCAGGACCCGAAGAGCCCGCTCGTGGTCGTGGACTGGACCGAGTTCCGCCGCCGCACGTCCTCGCTCAGCGCCCGCCTTGCCGGCGGCAGCATCAACACACGCTACATCGGGTTCAATGTCGACGGGTGCACACTGCCGCCGGTGGACTCGTGCAACATCGGACCCGAATACTGGGTCGAACTCGCTCGCATCATTGACGAGAGCTACAGCCGCTACGAAGGCTTCGTCGTGCTCCATGGCACCGACACGATGGTCTACACTGCATCCGCGCTCAGCTTCATGCTCGAGGGCCTGGGCAAGCCCGTCATTCTCACCGGCGCCCAGCGCTCGCACCTCGCCAATGTCCGTAACGACGCCTTGCAGAACCTCCTGACTGCGTTGCTGATAGCCAACCCGAAGCATTCGGGCGTGCCGGTCGTGCCCGAAGTATCAATCTTCTTCCACGAGGAACTGCTACGCGGTAACCGCAGCCGCAAAGTCAATGCATCCGGCTTTGCCGCATTCAAGTCCCCTAACTACCCGCGGCTCGCATCAGCCGGCGAAAGCATTGTTGTTGACCGCCGCGTGCTCCGTCCGCCCGGCTCAGGCCTGCGTCTACGCAGCCACATCGAGCCCAATGTTGCTTCGGTCATCTTCTTCCCCGGGATTCAGGAAGCCTCCATTTTGCAGGACGTGCTCTCCGACTCCAAGCTGAAAGGCGCAGTCCTGATGACCTACGGCGCGGGCACGGTGCCGTCCGACGCGCGGGTGCTCGGCCCGATTGCGGACGCGGTGAAGCGTGGCGTAGTTGCGGTCGCCGTTACTCAGTGCGGCGCCGGTCGAGTTGAGTTGGACCGCTACGAGGCAAGCGCCCACCTCATCGAGGCCGGAGTCGTATCCGGCCGCGACATCACGCCCGAAGCCGCTCTGGTGAAGTTAATGGTCCTGCTTGGCGACCCGAGCCTCAGTCCGGCCGAGGTCGGGCGACTCCTGAGCCAGGACCTCGCCGGCGAACTGACTGTCAGCTAGGAATCACTCCCGACAGCGCGCGAGAACCCGGTCGAAGACACCGGCGGCAGCAAGCCTCGGGTAATGTTCGACGAGGAACTTCCGCTCCGCCGCCGTGAGCTTCCTCTTGCCGAGGATGCGTTCCACCGTCGCTCGCCCTTCGTTAATCATGCCCGCAGCATCGCAGTACCGGGCCCAGAGCATGCCATAGTCGCTCTCCTCCATCCCGTAGCTCCGGCCGGCACGGAAGATGGCCCTGGCCTGAACCAGATCGCTGCGGCGGACATAGAATGCGAAGAGGTAGGTGAAGAACCAGTTGACCTCATCGGGGCCGCGCCGTGCCGCATTCCGGAGGACCGCCTCCCGGCCCCGGTACAGCTTCCAGGCGCGGGCCCGCTCGCCACGCGTCTCGGCGGTGGCGATGTCGAACCCCAGGGTCATGGGCGAGCGCGGATCCCGGTGCTTGTCCACGAGCCGCGCGGCCGAGTCGGCGCGACCCTGGTTGAGTAAGGCGGGAACGCGACACAAGTCCTTTCGGGCCTTCGCACCGAGAACGTACCGCATCGGGCTCATCTCACTGCCGCCCTACCCCTCGTCCGGACCCGCGAGAGTACCGAGATAGATGGCCCCGAGCGTGACGGCAGCGCCCGCCGCCTGCAGCACGCTCACCGGATGCTTGAAGAAAAGCACGTCCCAGAACGACGCAAGCAAAGGCTGCAGCAGCAACGTAAGGCTGGCGAGCGAATGGCGCACGCGCGGCAGTCCGCCCGACATCAGCACCCACGCCAGCACCTGTCCGATGATGCCGAGTGACACGAGCAGGCCGAAACTCCCCGCGTTCGGTACCCCAAAGCTCTCGCCCTGAACCAGCGCGATGACTCCGAGAAAAGCGGCGCAGCACACAGATACGGTCGCCATGTTCGAAACTCGCCCGCCCAGAACCGCGCCGTGCTGCAACTTACGCAGGGCGACAAGGTAGCCCGCGTAGCAGCAGGCGCTGCCAAGCCCGAACAGGACTCCGTGGCGGAATCCGGCGCCGCCGAGCCGCCAGTCAACGCCTACTATCATCGCGAGCCCGACGATAGCGAGCGGCACCGACAGAGCCAACCGCCACGTCAGCTTCTCCTTATAGAACAGCAGACCAATCCCTGCCATCGGGAAAACCTGGCAGCCGACGAGTATGGTGGCAAGCCCGGGCCCGACCAGCCGGATGCTCCGATTCCACATCGTCATGTCGAAAGCGAATGAGAGCGCGGCGGCCGCCGCGA
Organism: uncultured bacterium; assembly: GCA_964485845.1. Taxonomy (GTDB): domain Bacteria; phylum Hydrothermota; class Tepidihabitantia; order Tepidihabitantales; family Tepidihabitantaceae; genus UBA2258. The sequence goes on from CAZAKP010000070.1 coordinate 10,397, forward strand.
GCAGGATTGAGGCACGGTCGAGCCGCAGCCGCTGGCGCGCGACAGCCACGATTAGCAGCAATATCGCGCCACCGAATACCATCCGATAGAACGCGGTCACGGTCGGAGCGACGGCGAGCACCCGCACTATCGGCCCGGTAAAACTCACGATGCTCGCGCCCGCCGCGAGCGCGAGAATGGACCGGTTTGTGTTGTCGGATTTCATCGGTCGGCGCTCAGTCTAGGTGCGCCCGGCCACAAGTAAAGGCAGGAGTGGGTGCAGCCACCGTTCTCCGATTGGGTCCAGTCACCGTTTTCGTCGGACGAAAGCGGTGACAGTCCGCGTCAGCGTTGTGTCACCCCGACGCCTGGGAGGGGTCTCGATCGGGCGTGATTCCTCCACTCGGCGCAAACGCCTCAGTCGGAATGACACGCTCCGGGCTTGGGACACGACTCCAGGCATCCGCGTGCATCAGCGTCCATCCGTGGTTGACCATTCGGACTCCGCAATTCTGAATTCTGGTTTCTGGACTCTGACTTCTGAATTGTCTGTCCCCGCTTTCTAGCGTTTGCGGCAGAGGGTGAGGCCGTCGGCGATCGGTACGAGGCTCAGGTCCACGCGATCGTCCTTCAGGCGCTCCACGTTGAAAGCCCGTATCGCCAGCGTGTCGGCGTCGCGTTTGCTCCTGTCCGCCACCCGGCCGCTCCAGAGCGTGTTGTCGATGGCGATGATCCCGCCCGGCCGGACGAGCCTCAGGCATTGCTCGAAATACAGGCTGTCGTTCGTCTTGTCCGCGTCGATGAAGGCGAAGTCGAAACTATCCGGCCCCGGCGCCAGGAGCAGGTACTTGAGCGATTCCTCGGCCTCGCCCAGGCTCAGCTCGATTCGACCCTCCACACCCGCCTTCTCCCAATACCGCCGGGCAATGTCGGTCCACTCCTTGCTCCGGTCGCAGGTGACAATCTTCCCGCCCTCGGGCAGGGCCAGCGCCATCGCGGTCGAGCTGTAGCCCGTGAACGTTCCCACCTCCAGCACCCTTCTTGCGCCCATAACCTTCAGCAGCAGAGCCATGAACTGCCCCTGCTCGGGCGATATCTGGCAGTCGGCCTCCGGCATCGGCCGGGTCTCCTCGCGCAGCTCCCGCAGCACTTCCGGCTCGCGCAGGGAGGTGCCAATCAGGTATTCGTACAGCACGTCGTTCAGGTATATGGTTTTGTTCGACATATCTCTCCTTCACGAATCAGGCCTGAAATGGAATGGCGGGAGGGTCACTCCCGCCATAATGGTCCTTACTAAAGGACTCCCACTCGGTTATTCAGCCCGTGTCCGGGCTGTGGACACTTCACACCTTCTTCCAACCCTCCCACCTTGTCCGCTTCTTTAGACGCAGCCGCGGTTCGGAAGATGCGGAAGGACATTGTTTCGGGTTTCTGGCCTCTGATTTCTGGTCCTGTTCAAGTCTTGTCCGGGTTCCTAATCCGTTCATCTGTGTTGACCTGTGGTGTCGCCATCCAGAATCCCGAATCGCTACAGGAGGTCTAAAGCCTGTCGTTGTGGAAGGTGGTGAGAGCAATGAACAGGGAATATGAAGCGACTGTGACCGTGGACGATGAAAAGGGAGTTCGCACCTACCGATGTGACGAACTCGATTGCCATCTGGTCAGCGCCTATGAGGAGTACGGTGAGTTCTGCTAGTCCTCGGGCGCCGGCCGAAAGGTCAGGGCAAATGGGGACGCAGGGTTTGCACTGCCTCCTCCTTGGCCCTGCGTCCCAAGCCAGCGGGCTTGGTCGCCCGCTGGCTCGGAAATAAGGGACGCCGAATCGGTGCCGCGGGCTAGCGCGGGTGTAACCTTGCCGGTGAACTTGAACAGGCCGCCTTCGAGCGTGATGGTAGCCGAAGGTGGGTCCTCGGTCGGGTCCTTGCCGAAATCCCACCAGCCGAGCGTGCCGGAAAAGTGGCCGATAATGGCGTCGCTCTGGCAGCACTCGACGCTGATTGTTCCATTTACGCCGACGTAGCCCTTCATCGCGACGTACGTGTGGCCCCGCTCAACGTCCATCCAGTAGATGACCGCGTTCTCCTCGGATGCACAATTGAACTTACCGGGCTGATCGCCGGGAAAGGTTATCATCACGGTGGCCGTGATGTCTTCGCTCCCCTGCTTATAGAGCAGCGCGTGAACACCCGAACTGGAACTGCCGCGCGTGGCCTGCACCCCGGGCGACCGCAGCGTGTCGCCGTCGCGGGCCACCTGACAGACGGCGCGCAGCATTATCAGCGAGTCACCAAGCGCAGTCCAGTAAGCCTGCTTCCCGTCTCGCCGCGGCACCGGGTCGGTCCGGCCGCCCATCGCGCGCATCGCCTCCCAAGGCAGACAGGTGTCGGCCATTGCCGCAAGAAACGTGGTATCCTTATCGCAGGCGAACGCGTCGCCCACTTCCCAGGTCCACCCGCAAACCAGGTCCGCGCCTCGGTAGGTGAGCGCATCCTGAAGCCGGCTCGAAAGCCCGTTCGGGTGCCAGCAACTGTAGCAGCAGGAAAGATACACGATGGTCTTGGTCTGGTTTATCGGCAGCGACTCATTCTGATTGAAGTCGGCGTTCTCGCTGAAGAAGTCGGGCAGGAGCAGAATGTCAAAATCCTTGTGGCCGACGAACTGGAGCACCGCGGCCTGACGCCCCTGACCCGGGCCGGGATTCAGGTAGCCCAGGAGTTCGGTCACCGCAGCTTCCGCCATCGCTTCTTTCGCATAGGTCTTACCCAGCACCAGTCCCGGAACCTCAATGTAGGGGTCGGGCGGACCGAGCGCGCCGTGCCCGCTCCAGAACAGGATGCTGGTACCGGGCTTGATGAGCCCGAGCACGGTGCCCAGGTCTACCTCGCTGCCCTTGAATGTCTCGTCGTTCTCCCAGCCGAGCTTGCGCTTGAAGATACTGCGGAGCGCGTCCGCGGACTTCTGGGTGCCCGGCAGCCCGCCTGAGTGCGGCAAAACGTAGTGCGTGAAATCACCGACCTCGCCGCCGCCGCAGGCGCGGACGGTCGGACCGGCGGCACCCGAGCCCGTCGTGTCGCGCCGGATGTCACCCGCCCCGGCGAGGAGCCCGCTTGAGAAAAAGGCCCACACCGTGCTGTCGGCCGTGATGACTCCGGAATCGACTCCGGGCTGAGTCAAAAGGAACGCAAGTGCCTGCTGAGCGCCGGCATCGATGTCCCCGGCCGCGAGCCGGGAGTGATAGATGACCGACGCCGAATCGATGGCCGTGAGATTCGCCTCGATGGTCCGCCGCTCGAACTTGTCGTAATCAACCGGCCCCTGTTTGCAGGATACAAGCAGCAGCGCGGCCGCGATAGCCAGGGCAGGCAGGACAAAACGTGGTGATTTCAAGTAGCCTCCGGGTTAGGGCGAAAATCCTAGAGGCAGAGGCACTGCGAGTCAAAGCCCGCGGCTGGTCTTTCGTCCGAGAAGCCGCCGATACACGCCGATTAACGCCGATTCGCATTCTCGCGACTCCCTATCTGCGTGCATCTGCGTTCATCGGCGGTTCACTCTCGGTTCCTATCCGCTACCTCTAACTTCTGCCATCTAGCTTCTCGCTTCGTCCGTTCCGGATATCTGCGTGCATCGGCGTTCATCGGCGGCTCCAATTCTGGTTTGCAGTTTCTGG
>CAZAKP010000071.1:0-3426 GCA_964485845.1 uncultured bacterium
GCCGCCACGAAGCCAAATTCCCCTCCGGGACGCTCCCTGCCGGAATCTACTTCCTCCGTCTCGACACACCGGGATTCCGGTTGGTGAAGAAAGCGGTGGTGGCGAGGTAGCAGGAGGAAAGGTTGAGGTCGAGGTTGAGGTAGAGCCGGAAGCAGAGCACGGACAGAAGAGGGGCGGGCGAAGAGCCCGCCCCTTCGGTTTGCAGCGGGCGTAAGAAACGTCGCGGATGTCGTCTATATGTAGTGGTCAGGCCGTTTCTGACCACAATTCCGCCGCCCACCCCTCGGCCCCCAGACCGCGGAGGGGGTGGCCTTCACCGAAGTAATGCGGGACGCGATGGAGCCTGCAATCAGACTTACGTTGAGATGAACAATGAGCGGAACGATGACACGAACGATGGCGGGTTCGACTTCAGGAACGATGTCGCGAGTAATGAGCGGTCCAGTGAAGGACAGAGGTTGAGGTCAAGGTTGAGGTTCAGTTCGGGATAGAGCGAACGACGCTGTTACGGACGCAGTGCGCTTCGCAGTGAACGATTCCCTGGCCGGCACTTTCCGACGAACAATGAGAGCTACCTTGACGGGTTCAACCGCGACCCCGTCCCGAGGTTACAGGCTGCGCAAAACAGCAGACAGTCGGAGGGGACACGTCCTCGGAGCGACGCGAGGAACGCGTCGCGGATGTATCCCCGGCGCCAACGTCGGACTTGGCGCGGTGCAGTCCCTGTTTTTCCCCGGTCCGCGGAGGCGAACCATGAAGTCAGGGCTAGATGCCGGGGCGGGGCTGTTTGTCGAAGAGGTCGAGGAACCGGTCTTCGTAGAGGTGGTAGAGGCCCCAGCGGTCGAGTTCTTCTTTGAGGAGAACGGCTTTCTCGCGGTCGCCGCGGGCTTCTTCAAAGAGCTTCTCGACCCGTTCCATCAGGTCAGGCGGTTCGGGCCGTTCATCGGTTTCTTCGCCATCGGCCTGACCGCCTTCGGCGTGCGCGCCGAGGTTTTGCCGCAGTTGCTGGATAGCCTCGTTGACCTTGGCCTCGAAGTCTTTGAACATCTGGTCGGCTTGGAGCACGGCTTCGTCAATCTCGTCCATGTCCACGCTGGTGTTCAGGATGCGCTGGAATACCTGGATGAGCGCGCGGGAGGCCTTGGGATTGGGCGCTTCGATGGCGTAGTGGGGCATGGTCGCGAGCAGGCAGGCGGCGGGCATGGCGCGTTGCGCGGCCAGCCCGAGCAGGAGGCCGTTCAGGCCGGAGATGTTGCCTTCTTTGAGCGGTTTGACCCCGTACGACGCGAAGGTTGCCCGCAGGTTTTCGTTGGTAGCAGCGCCGTAGATTTCCGGGCGCTGGCGGAAGCTGACCGCTGTCGCATAGGCCGCGCCGGTGAAGACGGTCTCGGTGCCGTGCCGGAGCACGAAGTCGAGGAGTTCGGCTGCGAGTTTGAAGCCGGGTTCGCCGGCCAACTGGGTGTCGCCTTCGAAGATGAAGAGCGGCGGTTCGCTTGCGTAGTAGAGGTCCTGCTTGGGGGCGTCGGGCATGCGGCCGAGCCCCTTTTCGACGGTCAGGGCCTCGGGCCGGTAGTACGCGCTGACATCGATCTGGGCATAGGGAGCGGCGTTGAGCTTCCGGCGCAGGTAGTCGCAGGCGCCGAGTCCGACTTGGCCCATGCCGGGCCAGCCGGCGATAAGCACCGGCGCCCGCGCATCAGAATCTCCGACTAGTTTGATGGACATTTCAATAACTTAGACGCGCGCCGGCGCGCGCAAGTTCCGTACACTGCGCAGTCACGACGAACCCCGAATCAAGCTCGAATGCAGATAAGTACGAACTGAGGGATTCGGACATCACCGTCGCGCGCTATCGTCTGGCCCGCGCCGGAGCAGGGGAGCGAGGAAGTCGCGCGCCGCCTGTCTGACTTCGTTGACGCGGAACAGGATGGCAAGCAGGTAGTAGGCGAGCACGCCGACTCCGCCGGAGACCAGCACCTGCACCAGTTGGTAGAGGATGCGGCGTGTCGGGAGGTAGCGGCCGATGCCATGGGCGCAGCCGTAGGCCAGGGCACCGGCCAGGAGCGACGCCGCGAGCGTGCGCAGGGTGACGCCGGCGAGGTAGCGACCTTCGAGCCCGCCGGTGCGGCGGCGCAGGATGGCGAAGAGGACCGCGAAGTTGACGAACTGGGTGAAGGATGCGGCAAGCGGAAAGGAGCGGAAGCCGATGGACCGCATCAGGATGAGGTTGATGACGATGTTGCCGCCGACGACGCCGATGGCAACGAAGGCCGGCGTGCGGGTGTCGCCGGCAGAGTAGAAACCGGCGGCGGTGTTGCGCGTGGCCGCGGCAGCCCAGATGCCGGTGCAGTAAAGCGCGAGTGCCTGGGCGGTGAGCAGGGTGTCGTGCGGCGTGAAGCGGCCGTGCTGGTAGATGAGGCGCGTGACCGGCACCGCGAGGGCAATCAGCAGGATAGCGGCCGGCAGTGTGAGAACCGAAACGAGCGACATCGAATGGCGGAACCTGCCTCTGAGCTGAGCCGTATCGGCGTGCGCGAGGTGGTGCGAGAATTCGGCGATAGCGACCGAACCGATGGCCGCGCCGAACAGGCCGGCAGGCAGGTGCTGAATTCGGTACGCGTAGTTGACCCAGGTGACCGAGCCCTGGGGCAGGAAGGTCAATAGGAACGTATTGATGAGGAAGTTCACCTGCCACGTCGCGAAGCCAAGGATCATCGGCAGCCAGCGCCGAAATACCTGGCGCAGTTCCGGCGAGCGAAGATCGATGACCGGAGTCCAGCGGAATCCATGGCGCCGCAGGCTCGGCACCTGAATCAGATACTGGGCCACCGCACCGATGGTCACGCCCCAGGCCATGCCGAGTATAGGGTCAATCCCCCGGGTCTTGAGGAAGCCGTAGGCGGCCAAGGGGACAATCGCGGAAAAGACGTTGAACGCGGCCGGGGCGACCGCCGGCACGAAGAAGGTGCCGCCGGCGTTGAGGATTCCCATGGCCCAGGCGGCGACTGCGACAAACAGCAGGAAGGGAAACATGATGCGAGTCAGGACCATGGTCAGTTGCAGCTTGGCCGCGTCAGCTGAGAAGCCGAGCGCGATAACTTTCACAATCGAGGGCGCGAAGATGATGCCCAGAATTGAGAGCGCGCCGGTGGCCAGCACGATAGTGTTGAGCATGTTGGACGCGAAGGCCCAGGTCCGACGACGGTCGTCTTCGTGCAGGCTGCGGACGAACGTGGGCACGAACGCGGCGGAGAGTGCGGACTCGGCGAACAGGTCGCGGAGCACGTTGGGGATGCGGAACGCGACGTTGAAGGCATCGGTGGCGAAGCCCGCGCCGAACAGGTAGGCGAAGACCGACTCACGCGCGACGCCGAGAATCCGGGAGACGAGAGTGCCCACACTGAACGTCCCGACGCGGCGGGTGAA
>CAZAKP010000071.1:3526-13968 GCA_964485845.1 uncultured bacterium
CGAGAATCCGGGAGACGAGAGTGCCCACACTGAACGTCCCGACGCGGCGGGTGAAGTGGGCCTCGGTGTGGACGTCAGTCGACGGGCGTACGCTCATTGCCGCAAATGATAGAGCAGGCCCGTGCCAAGTAAAGCCGAGTCGGCGGAACTCTACTTTCCCTCCTGGTTCCTGGTCCGCCGTACTTGTCCTCGTTCAGTTGATTCCAAGCGGAATGTTGGTACATTGACCCATGGTGAAGAAAGAGAAGACGCCGGTCATTGAGGCGTGCGGCCACCGAGTCCGGCGGATTCCGGTCAAGACCCATGTCCTGCTCGAGACCGATCCGATGGTGGATATGGTCAAACGTTACGCGCTGCCGGTGGCTCAACCCGGGGACATTGTGACGATTGCCGAGAGCCCGGTGGCGGTGATGCAGGGCCGGGCGATACCCATTACCCGCATCAAGGTCGGGTTCTGGGCGAGCGTGCTCTGGCGGTTTGTCAAGAAAGTTCCCTACGGCATCGGGCTGCGAGCGCCGTGGTCGATGCAGTGCGCGATAGACGAGGTCGGCGCGCCGCGAATCATCCGGGCGGCGATTGCGGGCGCGTGGGGCAAGCTGCGGGGGAGAAGCGGCGACTTCTACAAGGTCGCGGGCAAGCAGGCGGCGATGATTGACGCGGCCCACACTTCCGGAGTGAGGGAATTCTACGAGTGCGTCATCAAGGGGCCGAAGGACCCCGATGGAACCGCGCAGTTGCTCACAAAGGAGCTGGGCTGCCCGGTTGCCATTGTGGACGCCAACGATATCTTCGGTTGCGCGGTTGTCGGCGCACCGGCGGGCCTCGACGTGAAGTTAGTACAGGAGGCGATGCGCGACAACCCGGCCGGCCAGGGTGACGAACTGACGCCCATCATCATCCTCCGGCCGGAAGCCTAGCGGCTGTATCCTGTCATGCGCGTCAGCAGCGGCCGGTACAAGGGCAGAGAGCTGGAGTACCCGCGTGCCGGCTTGCGGCCGACCAAGGCGATGACTCGGCAGGCGATGTTCAATATCGTCGGCCCGCGAGTGCGCGGGGCCAAGGCGTGCGACCTGTATTCGGGCGGCGGCTCGCTCGGAATCGAAGCGTTGTCGCGCGGAGCCTCATCGGTTGTGTTCGTGGAGCAGCAGGCGGCGGTGTTCCGATTCCTCCGCGCGAACCTGAAAGGCCTGCCTGACGTCACGGTCATCAGGGGAGACGTCCTGCGGGTTCTAAAGAAGCTGGCAGGCGCAGGCTTCGACCTCGTATTCGCTGACCCACCGTACCTGCACGGGCTGGTACAGGCGACAATCGACCGGGCAGCCGAGTTCGACGTTCTCGGTCCGGATGGATGGTTCGTGGCCGAACACCACCGGCAGGAGGTCCCATTGCCCCCGGACGGCTGGGAGACGGTGAAGCAGGGAATCTATGGCGAGACACTGGTAAGCGTGCTCAGGAGGAGAGTGTGAGGAGTCAGACGAAGTCAGAAGTCAGAGGCCAGAAGTCAGAATGCAGCAAGCCGGAGGCAAGACATCGGATTGCCATCTACCCCGGCAGTTTTGACCCGATAACACTGGGGCACCTTGATGTGGTGAAGCGGGCCGTCCACCTTTTCGACAAGGTCGTTGTCGGCGTGGCGAGCCGCCAGGAGAAAAATCCGCTGTTCTCCTGGGATGAACGAATCAAACTGGCGAAAGAGGTGACCAAAGGGCTGGACCGAGTCGTTGTCCAGGGTTTCGATTGTCTGCTCGTCGACTTCGTACAGCAGCAGCGCGCGCAGGCAATCATCCGCGGCATGCGAGCGGTGATGGACTTCGACTATGAGTTCCAGATGGCGCTTACCAACCGGAAGCTCGCCCCGGCAGTGGAGACCATTTTCTTCGTACCGTCGGAGAGGTACTTCTACCTCAGCTCCTCGCTGGTGCGCGAACTCGCAGCCAAGGGCGGCGAGCTGGCCTGCTTCGTTCCCGAACCGGTCGTACGGGCCCTGCGCCGGAAGCTCGCCAAGTGACGGCCGCCGGTTTCCCGAGTCCGCAGCCCCCAGTTCCTAACCCCACCGCCAATGCGCTTCGTTGACGTAGTAACCATCCAGGTGCGGGCCGGCTCGGGCGGTGACGGCTGCGTTTCTTTCCGGCGCGAGAAGTTCGTACCCAAGGGTGGGCCGGACGGCGGTGACGGCGGCGACGGTGGCTCGGTCGTGCTCTGGGGCAACCACTACCTCCAGACCCTGGCCGACCTTGAGTATCACCGTTTCTACAAGGCGAGTGCCGGCGGGCACGGCCGGGGCGCGAACCGGCACGGCCGGAATGGCGAAGACGTGCGCGTGCCGGTGCCGCTGGGTACGGACGTGTTTGACGCCGGCACCGGCGAAAAGCTGGGCGAGATACTTCATGCCAACCAGGAACTGGTCGTCGTGCGCGGGGGCAAAGGCGGCCGGGGCAACGCCAGGTTCGCAAGCTCGACCGACCAGGCGCCCCGCCGCTTCGAGCCGGGCGAGGCCGTCCTGGAACGCAGGGTCAAGCTCGTCCTCAGGCTCGTCGCGGACGTCGGCATCGTCGGTCTGCCCAACGCCGGCAAGTCGACACTGCTGTCGCGGTTGACCCGCGCCAGTCCGAAAGTCGCGAGCTACCCGTTTACAACTCTCACGCCGAACCTCGGCGTTATGCAGACAAAGGACGTCCGGTTCACGATTGCCGACATGCCGGGAATCATCAAGGGGGCGCATGCGGGCAAGGGGCTGGGCCTGGCATTCCTCCGGCATATCGAGCGGACGCGAATGCTCGTCTTCGTGATTGACGCGGCGGCCGGACAGCCGAAACATGACTACGATGAGCTGGTGGAGGAGATCAGCGGCTACAATGAGGAGATACTGAAGCGGCCGCGGGTCGTTGTCCTGAACAAGGTCGACCTCCTTTGCGGGCGCAAGCCCGCGGTCCGGCTGGATGCGGGGCGGGTCTGGGTATCAGGTTTGACCGGAGAGGGAATCGATGAGCTGCGCGAGGCGATTGCCCGCGCCTTCCCGAAGCCAGCGCAGTACACATGACCGAGCGGTTTGTCGACCTGTACGCGGTGCCGCGGATGAACGAGACGCGGCTGAAGAACCTGCTGGCCCGATTCCGGACGCCGGAGCGCGTGTTCGACGCCGGCGCGGGCGACCTGCTCGAGGTCAAGGGCATCGACAAGGAGCTTGCCGCTGCCATACGCTCGTACCGCCGGAGCGATGAGACGTCGCGCCGGCTGAAGGCGGCGCAGGAACTCGGCATTCGGGCCATCAGCTATGGCGACGAAGACTACCCCGGCAACCTGAAGAGGCTCGCGCACATGCCGCCGGTGTTGTTCGTGCGCGGCGAGATGGTGCCGGAGGATGAAACCGCGGCGGCAGTCGTGGGTACGCGCCTGCCGTCGCACTACGGCCGGACCGTCGCCGAGAAGCTCGGACGTGACCTGGCCCAGCACGGCGTTACGGTCGTGAGCGGGCTGGCGCGCGGTGTTGATACGCTCGCGCACAAGGGCGCGCTCGACGGTGGTGGCCGGACCTTGGCTGTGCTCGGGTGCGGAATCGACGTCTGCTACCCGCCGGAGAACCGGCGGCTCTACGAGGCAATCGCGGCCGAGGGCGCGGTCCTTTCCGAGTTCTCACTCGGGGTTGAGCCGCTGGCGATGAACTTCCCCAAGCGCAACCGGGTAGTTTCGGGCCTGTCGCGGGCGGTCGTGGCGGTTGAAGCCGGCGAGAAGTCAGGCGTGCTTAACACCGTGGCCTGGGCTACCGACCAGGGAAGGGTGGTGTTCGCGGTGCCCGGCAACATCACGTCGCAGCAGAGCCTGGGCATCAACCGGTTGCTCAGGGAAGGGGCAAGACCGCTGCTGGCGGTTGACGATGTACTGCAGGAGTTGGGCGTGGCGAGGCGGGCGGAGGAGCGGTCAAAGGTTGAGGTCGCGGCAGAGGAGAGGCCGGTGCTTGATTTCCTGACCGCGGAACCGGCGCACGTGGACGAGATCTGCGAAGGACTTGGGGTACCGATGGCAGGTCTGCTTTCCATCCTGATGCAGCTTGAAATCAAAGGATTGGTCCGTCAGTTGCCGGGCAAGTTCTTCGTGAAGGAGATCTGACCGGGACCGGGCCAGTGGTCTAGTGATCGAGAGGGGAAACCGGCGCCATGCGTTCCGCGCTGGAAACTGGACCACTGGCGCAATCGTTCACTCTTCGAAGTCCAACGCGATGTCGGCAGCCGGGGCCTGATGGGTGATGGCCCCGACCGAAATGTAGTCCACCCCGGTCTGCGCTACCCGACGCACATTCCGCAGGTTGACGCCGCCTGAGGCCTCCAGCCTGGCCTCACCCCGGGCGAGCATCACCGCTTTCCGTATCTGTGCCACCGACATGTTGTCGAGCAGGATGCGCTTCGCCCCGGCGGCAAGCGCCTCTCTCACATCGGCAAGCGTCTGAGTCTCGACCTCCAGCGGCAACCGGCTCGAGCGGCAGCGTTCGATTGCGGTCGTGATTGAGCCGGCAGCGGCAATGTGGTTGTCCTTGATGAGAATCATGTCGTAGAGACCGGCGCGGTGGTTGGTGCCGCCCCCGCAGCGGACCGCGTACTTCTCAAGGGCCCGCCAGCCCGGCGTCGTCTTGCGGGTGTCCAGGATTACCGCTCTGGTTCCGTGAACCGCGTCCACAAAACGCCTGGTCGCGGACGCCACGCCCGACAGCCGCTGGAGGAAGTTGAGAGCGGTCCGTTCACCCGCGAGTATCGGACGGGCCCGGCCTCGGATGTCAGCCAGGACCTGGTCTTTGTGGTACCGAGCGCCATCCTTAAGCCTGGGTGTGAGTTGGACCGACCGGTCGAGGGTGAGAAAGACCTGCCGGCAGACAGCGATGCCGGCCAGAACTCCGCTGGTACGGGCGACGAGCTGGGCGCGGGCGATAAGTCCGGTTGGGACAATCAGACGCGACGTGACGTCGCCACGGCCGATGTCCTCGGCCAGCGCCGCTTTGATGAGCTGTCTTGGCGTCATCTGTCCTCCTCGTCAGTTGACCGCGGCGGCGGACGAGGCGCGAAGGTCGGTGCTAGGGCTTGCGGTTCTTCTCGGCTCTGGCCTTGGCCTCGGCGTCGAGCCTGGCGCGGCGCTCGGCGAGTTTGCGCTCAGCTTCTTCGCATTCCTTGCGCTCTGCCTCGAGCCGGGCCTTGTTCTCGGCTTCCTGTTGAACGCGTTTGCGCTCGGCCTCGGCTCTGGCCTTGGCCTCGGCCTCGACCCTGGCGCGCTGCTCGGCGAGCCTCCGCTGTTCTTCAGCGTGAGCCTTGACCTCGGCCTCTTCCCGGGCGCGCAACTCGGCCAGCTTCCGCTCCGCCTCGGCCCGGGCCCTGGCCTCGGATTCTGCCTTGGCCCGGCGTTCTGCAACCTTGCGCTCCGTCTCCTCGATTCGCTTGCGTTCTTCCTCGGCTCTGGCCCTGGCTTCGGCTTCTTCCCGCGCGCGCTGCTCGGCGAGCTTGCGCTCGGCCTCGGCTCTGGCCTTGGCCTCGGCCTGGAGTTTGGCGCGCCTCTCGGCCAGTTGCCGTTCCTCTTCCTCAATCCGCTTGCGCTCGGCCTCGGCTCTGGCCCTGGCTTCGGCCTCTTCCCTGGCGCGCTGTTCCTCTTCGCGGCGCCTGCGTTCCTCTTCCTCTTTGCGCCGGCGCTCGGCCTCGGCTCTGGCCCTGGCCTCGGCCTCTTCTCTTGCGCGCTGACCGGCAATCCGTGCCTCTTCCTCTTTCCGCTTGCGCTCGGCCTCGGCATAGGCCTTAATCTGGCCATCGAGCTGACCTCGACGGTCGGCGAGTTTCTTCTCCTCGTCCCGGCGCTTGCGGCTCTCCTCGGCTCTGGCCCTGGCCTCGGCATCGAGCCGGGCTCGGCGGTCAGCAAGCTTTCGCTCCTCCTCGTGGATCTTCCTCCGTTCGCCGTCGAGGCGAGCTCTGACTTTGGCCTCGTCCTTTTCGCGCTGCTGGGCGAGTCTGCGTTCTTGTTCCTCGAGCCGCTTTATCTCGGTCTCGGCCCGGGCCCTGGCCTCGGCCTCTTCCCGGACGCGTTGCTCGGCGATGCGGCGTGCTTCTTCCTCTTTGCGCTTGCGCTCGGCCTCGGCTCTGGCTCTGGCTTCGGCCTCTTCGCGGGCGCGCTGCTCGGCGAGTCTTCGTTCCTCTTCCTTCCGCCGGCGTTCGGCTTCGGCCTTGGCTCTGGCTTCGGCTTCTTCTCTTGCCCGCTGAGCTGCGGCTCGCTGCTCTTCCTCTCGGCGCTTGCGTTCGGCTTCAGCCTTGGCTCTGGCCTCGGCTTCTTCCTTGGCACGCTGGGCTTGAGCCCGCTGTTCTTCTTCCTTACGTCTGCGGTCGGCCTCGGCCTTTGCTTTGGCCTTGGCTTCGTCCTTGGCACGCTGGGCTTGAGCCCGCTGTTCTTCTTCTTTACGTCTGCGGTCGGCCTCGGCTTTCGCTTTGGCCTCGGCTTCGTCCCGGGCGCGCTGAGCGGCAGCTCGCTGCTCTTCTTCCTTACGTCGGCGTTCGGACTCAGCCTTGGCTTTGGCTTCGGACTCCAGCCGGGAGCGTTTCTGAGCCAGCTTGCGCTCCTCTTCCTCGAGTTCTTTGCGGGCCGCTTCGTCGAGAACCGCTGCCCCGGCCGGCGGCGCCGCGACCTTCCGGGCCTCTTCCTGGCGCCGGCGTTCCGCCTCGGCGCGAGCACTGGCCTCGGCCAGTTCCCGGCTGCGCCGCTCCGCGGCCTCGCGATCCTCCCTGGGTTTCTCCGGGGCGGGCGGGGCCTGGACCACCGCAGCTGCCGCCGGCTTCGGCTCTGGCGCCGGCTTCGCTGCAGGCTCCGGCGCCTTCGCCTTCTCGCCGGGGAACAGCAACTCACGGATCTTGCCTACCAGAACCTGCGCATCGTACGGCTTGGGTATGTAGGCGTTTGCACCCATGTCGAGGCCGCGGCGAACGTCCTCGGGCGACGTGCGGGCGCTCAACATGATGACAGGGGTCTTGGCTCCGCTCGACTTGAGGAGCTGGCAGACGGAATAGCCGTCCATCTTGGGGAGGATGAGATCGAGAATGACGAGGTCCAGTTCGCCCTGCCGCGCCGTGACGACGGCCTGGAACCCGTCCGCCGCGGTGACTACCTCGAAGTCCTCTTTTTCGAGCCGGCTCTTGACCATCTCTCGCAGGCCGGCATCGTCCTCAACCACAAGTATTCTCTTCTTGGCGTTGATCACGCGTCCTCCTTGATAGGCAGGATGAAATTGCACATGACTGCCTCGCCGAAGTTGTTGCTGGCCCGGACCCTGCCGGGGCGCGGTCTTGTCCGCCGGTTGCCGCGGCGAGGCCCTGGCTTCTGCGCGGGCTTCACGTCTGCAGTATACCGCGCGGCTGATGTCAAAGTCAAATGCGGCAGCGGGTCGGCGTTGGCGGCGGCGACGTTCATGAGTCCTCCCCGACGGGCAGTAACAGGCGGAAAGTGGCTCCCCTGCCCGGGCTGCTCTCCACCCAGACCTTGCCCCGGTGCATTTCGACTATCGACCGGACGATGGCAAGCCCCAGCCCGGTTCCCGGTCCGTGCGGGTCCACACACTCGAACTTCCCGAAGATCCGGCCGAGGAACTCGGGCGGGATTCCGGGGCCGCTGTCGTCAATTGCGACCGCGACGTACCGCGCAGGAACCGTGATTCCCTGCTCGGCCAGCACCGGTGAGTGCGGGTCGAGCGGCCGGATGTCGATGCGGATCGTTCCGCCCGGCGGCGAGTACTTGATGGCATTGTCGAGCAGGTTGTTGAACACACGGAGCAGGCGGTCGCGGTCACCCTTCACCGTCGCCGGGGTCGGCGGCACGGTCCGCTCGACCACAAGGCTGCGCTTGTCGATGAGCAGCGACAGCCCGTTGACTGCCGCGGCCAGAAGCTCCGAGAGGTCGACCGCATCCTTATGCAGCACGACTTTGCCGGCGTCGATCCGGGCCGCCTCAACGATGTTGCCGATCATCCGGTTGAGTTGGTCGACTTCCTCGAGGGCAACACTCAGATACCGGCGCTGGCGTTCGTCGAGCTGCCCGGCCGCCGTCTCCGACAGCAGCGACAGCGCTTCCCTGATTGCCGCCAGTGGTGTTCGCAGGTCGTGGGATATCATGGCCATAAAGTCGATGGGAGCGTGGTCCGGCCGCCGCCCGGATTCCGCCGGCGCGTCGCGGGGTCCAGTTGCCATGTGCGTCAAATCAGGCGGGTGAATCGGTTTTCTCGTCGGCGCCGCGGCCGAGAGAGCGATGGGGAGCCCGGGTCGCCGCTTTGCGGCTTCGCCCCGGGTGTCGGGTTGTCATGTGCGTCGTTTTAGAGCGGTAGCCGCATGTAGCCAGCCGCCCCGTATCGGGGCGGAGATCCGGAGCAAACCAGGCGCCGGAACCGAGATACGACCCAGCATCAATCAACCGAAGTCTAGCTCTACCCCTCTGTTTGTCAACGGCGGAGAAGGGCCTGGCCGGGTTCCGTGCCGTACGCCCCGGCGGTGCCGGTAGTCGGTTGCCGACGTACGGCCGCGCCGGTTGGTTGCCGGCCGCCGGTTCAGGCCGCAGGCAGAGTGATTCGAACGGTCGTCCCGGCGCCGGGCGTACTTCGCACCGAGACGTCGCCGCCGTGGAGCAGGACGATGTGCTTGACGATTGCGAGGCCGAGGCCGGTGCCGCCGAGCTGGCGCGAGCGGCCCTTGTCCACCACGTAGAATCGCTCAAACAGGCGGGGCAGGTGCTCGGGCGCGATGCCCGGGCCGGTGTCGCGGACCTCGATTACGGCGTTCCCGGCGCCCGGGTCACGCCGGAGGCTGACTTCGACCTCGCCATTCTCGGTGTACTTGATGGCGTTGTCGAGCAGGTTGGTGAAGACCTGCTCCAGCTTGAACCGGTCCGCGCGAAGCGTCCCGGTCCAGGCTGAAGCCGAGAGCTTCAGCGTAAGGCCCCGGTCGCGCGCGGCCTTCCCGAAGAGTTTGAGCATCTGCTCAGCGACCCCGGCCAGGTCCACGTCCTCAAGCTGGAGTTCGGTTCCGCGTTCCTCCATCTCGGAAAGCGTGAGCAGGTCCTGTACCAGGCTCACCAGCCGGTCGGTGTTGCGGACGATCGTCTCCAGATACGGCCGGTTGCTTTCGTCGATGGTCGCCTCCATCGTCTCGGCGAAGCCCTTGATGGCGGTAAGCGGCGTCCGGAGTTCGTGGGAGACGTTCTGAACGAAGTCACGCTTCATCCGGGCGGAACGGGCATTTTCGGAGTTGTCGTGGCAGGTCAGGACGACCTGTTGTGCCGCCGAAAGATAGCTGGCGCTGCACGCGAAGTCTTGGCCGCCTATTTCCAGTTGACGGGCAGCACTCGGTTTCTCGGCAGTAACCGAGCGCACGAGTTCGACGAAGTCCGGTTCGCGGATGACCTCCCAGTAGTACCGACCCTCGACCTTCGGGTCTCCGGCCAGTCTCCGGAAGCTGGCGTTGGCAAGGACAATGCGTCCGGAACTATCCACCACGGCCAGCCCTTCCTGGATCGACCCGACAATGGCATTGAGGGCCTCGCGTCGCTGCCGCAGCTCCGCCACAAGCGTCCTGGTCTTGACTGTCATCTCATTGAAGTCGTTGCCTAGCTCGCGGAGCCGGCCACGTCTTCCGAGCATGACGCGGACGTCAAAGTCCCCAGCGCTGAGCTTGCGGAACGCCGCGGTCAACTCCTGCATAGGGCGCACCGTGCCGCGTGCAACCAGGTATGATACCACGCCCGCAGCGCCCGTCGCGACCGCCGCAGCCCACCACACGAGAGGGCCGCGGCGGGTGCCGTGAGCAGCAATCAGGCCGACGATGAGCAGGATGAGGATTATCGCCAACTGGATGGAGAACAACCGGAGCAGAATGTAGCGCTTCAATCGCGGAGCTTGTAGCCGACGCCGCGCACGTTCTCGATGAGGCCGCCGGCTTTTCCCAGCTTCTTGCGCAGATTGGTTACGTGGACGTCGACGGTGCGGTCGATGACCGCCTTCTCATCGCCCCACAGCCGATTCAGGATCTCGTCCCGGGAGAATACCCAGCCGCGCCGTTCGGCCAGGATTGCCAGGAGCTTGAACTCGGTCGTGGTCAGGTCCAGCTTCCGGCCGTGGGCCGTGACTTCATAGCGGTTGGTGTCCATGACCACGCCGTCTGCCAGCTCGACCTTGTCATTGGCTTCGTGCCGAACGTGGCGACGGAGAACAGCTTTGACTCGGGCAACGAGTTCCTTGGGCGAGAAGGGCTTGGTTACGTAGTCGTCGGCGCCGATCTCCAGACCCAGGACGCGGTCCAGTTCGTCACCACGCGCCGTGAGCATGACGACCGGCACGCGAGCGGTGCGGCCTTCGTGCTTCATGTCCTTGCAGACCTCGATTCCATCGGCGTCGGGCAACATCAGGTCGAGCACGACCAGGTCGGGCAGGTTCGATGCAA
>CAZAKP010000072.1:0-12268 GCA_964485845.1 uncultured bacterium
ACCGGCTTGAAGACTTCGGTCAGGCCGGCCTCGTTGGAAACGTCCCAGCCACGCGTGGAGCAGGCCATCGGCTTACGGCTAACGGCTGGCCGCCCTGAATCCGAAGGCCCCAGGCGGAAAGCCGTAAGCTGTCGGTCGTAAGCGGTATCGCGAAGCCGCTCTTCCTTGTAGTCAGGGGACAGGAGGCTGGGAGCGGACACTGGGTCAGGCCGGGTCAGGGTTCCTGGCGACCTCTTCAGCCTTGTCCACAAACCGACGCGCGGCGGCCAGCAGGTCCTCGAGATCAGCCGATTCGAACTGGACGTAGTCGCCATAGTCGCTTTCCAGCCGTTCGGCAAACGCTTCGTCCAGGTGCTGTGCCAGCTCGATCGGGAACAACCCGGTCCTGACGAACTCACGCCGGAAGAGCCCGATGACGCCCGAATGGCGGGACGACGAAAGCCCCTTCGTGACCAGGAGCGCTGTTGCCGCATAGAACATCGCGTAGTAGATGCGGTTCGCCGCGGCGGATAACCGGCGCTGGTCCAGGAGCAACTGCGCATCGGTGAGAGTCTCACGAGCCCGGGCCAGCCGGTATGCGACAAGGTCGCGCTCGGGCTGGTTCAAACCGCCAGTCCCTCGGCCGCGACGTTTCGCAGCAGCGGAGTTACGCGGAAGCGTGGGCTGTCGAACTCGGATTCGGCGAAAACCACCGGCTGGAATACGATGTCATACTCCAAGCCGATTTCAGAGCAGCGGCGGTAAATCGCGCGCTTCACCCTCCAATCCGGGGGATGTCTGAGAACCACGATCAGGTCGACGTCCGATTCCTCGTTTGAGTCCCCGCGGGCCTTGGACCCGTAGAGGATGAGTTTCACCAGGTCGAAGTCCCTGGCAAGGATTTCCTTCAGGCGGCCGATGGCCGCCAGTTCATTCGGAGCCAAGTGTGGTGCTGCCGCCATGATTCACTCAGAGGCTAGCGCCGCGCTACTGGAAGTCAAGACCCCGCCAGGCACCGGCAGGCTCAACGACAGGCTCGCGCCTTTGGGGCACAGACCGGGAACTTCGGCATCAGACGGCGACAGCTTCGTCGGTAAGATAGGCTTCAAGCACGGCGGAGTCGGCGTCGAGTGCGTCCGCTCTTCCTTGTAGTCCGACGATTGGCAGACCTCGCGTTCTCTGTCGGAAAGGTCAACCAGCCGCTTGACTGAGTCAGGTGCACTCGCGCCCATTGTTGTCTAGGATATGTCAGATTCCGCCGCAGTCAAGCCGACGCGGGGACGTCGGGGCAAGGTCGAGACCGTATCCTTCGTCCTTTGTCCACGGTCCTCGTTCTTCAGTCACCGGTCGATGCCCGTTGTCCGTTTCGGCGAGTGGTCTATTGCAGGACCAGGCCCAAGTGCGGCTGTTGTTGCGGGTGCGGGAACGAGGGCTGGAGCAGTAGCTGTTCTGTGGGCCGGTGCGAGCGCAGGAGCGGACGCCGCTGCGATCGCTGTTGCGGTAACTGTTGCAGAGGCTGGAGCGACTGGAGAAACGAGAGCCGCTCCAAGCGGAGGACTCGCACCTGTTGCGGGTGCTCAAGCGGCTGCATGAGCAGCGGCCGTAGCGAGAGCCGCACCGGATGCCGTTCCGGAGGGTTGAGCAGTAGTCGTCCCATGCGCTGCAGCAGCGTCTGTTGTGGGTCCCGGAGCGAAGGCTGCGTAAGGGGCAAGAGCTCCCCCTATGGTCCGGGGAATAGCCATCCAGAGTCTGATAGTTCAGAATCCAGAGTTCAGAAACCAGAAAGCAGACTTGCGGAACGGAAGGAAGGAGAATGACTTAGCCGCAATGACTGGCCGCACGACGATGTACGAACAAACGATGTTCCGGCGCGGACAGAAGCCGGTGCACGAGGACGGCATTTCCGCGAGGCCCAGAATCGACCGTAACTCCTGCATTATCGGCTTCTTAGAGGTGGCGGAGAGCTTCAGGAATGTAGGGTAGGGGTCGCCTGGGGGGCTGCCTTCCGAGAAGCAATGGAGCATCGATTCACAGGAGCAATGACCGGTGCGTTGAGACGTGGAATGACACGAGCTTTGAACCGAGCAATGACGCATGCAGTTCCGCGAGCAACTTCGTAAGCTTTGACCCATGCAATGCCACATGCAATGACTCATGCAATGCGCGATGCAGTTCGAGATGCAGTTGACGACGCTCTGGCCGGTGCAGTTCAGTATGCTCTTCACGAAACTTTCGGCGATACTTCTCGACGTACTTCGTGTGATACTTCGCGAGACGCAGCGCCGCACGGAATGAATGACCGGGGCTGAGACTGAGGTTGGCTTCGCCTTTGTCGAAACAGCGGAGGACGAGCGCAGAATCCAGCCGCCGACGCAGTTGGCTTCGTCTCTGTGGAAACAGTGCACGATCCAGCACGAGACACAGCCAGCGATGCGTTTGTCGGTACTTTCCGATGAGCAGCGAGTGGTAGAAGGACGGACCGAATCGCGTCTCTGGCCCGAGGTCCCTCAGAGTCAGGCTCCGGCCGGGCACTCTGCGTCCCGGCCGGAGGATGACCAACTGAGGCGGCTGCTGTTAGTGCGCGATGATGACCTTGGTGACGGCCGGCGGCTTGCGGCCAACGGCCGACGGTTCCTCATGCACGAAGTACACGCCGGGGCTCAGTTGGCTGACGTCGTTCGCGCCGGGGCGGAGGGCCATCACTATCCTGCCGCTGATATCGAGCAGCGCGGTTGACGCGGGGACGCGGGGACACGGAGACGCGGTGAGCTCAAGCACGCCGCGGACGATGGTGGCACCGGGGTTCATCGTTCTGCGTTCATCCTTCATCGTTTCTTCGACGCCCGTGCCCTGGTCGAAGTAGTAGCGCGCCCATTTGCAGCGCAGGGCAAGTTCAGATGTGTCGCGTTCCGCGGGGGCCTGGCCCGAGTCGCCGAAGGGCGAGCCGATAACCGCGTACGCAAACGTCAGTACCGAGTCGGGTGCCATGTCGAAGGGGCCGGTCGCCAGCAGCATTCTCTTGTCGCCCGGTGCCAAGTCGATCGACGAGTCATAGGGCTGGTATACACCAGTACGGTAGTCATAGCCGGCGAGTGTCAGGTATTGCTGACCGTCGAGCACCGGGTCAATGTCTAACGTGAACTTCTTGAAGGCAGTCAGGCCGAGCGATTCCGGTGACTGAAGCAGCATTACGGCAACTGCCCCGGGTGTGCCTGACTCCCAGGTTGCGCCGCTTGCTTCGTAGTTGTTGTAGTCGTAGGCGAAGCCCGTGTTTTGTACGCGGATGGTTTCCTGGTCCACCAGAAAGGTGTGGTCGAGCAGAAGACAGGTCATGTCATCGGTTCCATCGCCGATGTCGGCGTCGAGCACCGTGCCGAAGTAGGCGTCGTGAATCGAGTCGCCCGAGTAGTTGGAAAGTTCATACTTGAGGTAGAAGAAGTCCCGGGCGAGCGAGTCGTCGTAGCCGCAGACGGTGAGGTAGACGTCGATTCCCAGGGGACGGCCGGGAGAGGTGTGACCGGCCGGGTTTGAGTCGCAGAAGCAGCACCACATGTCTCGGTCTGAGCGTGGGACCTGCGGCGCCATCGGGAAGCGGCTGAGCGGCGGCGGCCAGTCGCCGGGGTACACGTAGATGCGGTCAAGCGAGTCGCCGGTGCCTGCGCGCCAGTAGCGGCAGAGAGTGGGATATCCTTCGGTTCCGCCGGAGTTGGGATTGTAGAGCACGGTGGTGAGAGTCTCGGGAGAAACGGAGTCCATGATGGCGCCGACCCATACGCCCGCACCGAAGACGTAGCAGTTGTGCAATGGCTGGGGCCAGATTCCATCCGCGGTGTTGTTGTTTACCGCCCAACGGCCGTCGTTATAGAACGGAGCGCTCCAGTGGTTCAGGTCGAACCACTTCGTGTCCGGTATCGCCAGCGCGAGCGCCGGCAGCAGCGCGAGCAGGAACGACTTTTTCATTTTGCCTCCTGTTGCAGACGGCCAGTTACCGAATCTACCCGGCTCAGTTATACTCCTAACCGGGTTGCATGTCAAGCCGCTTTCGGTTCCGGTGCGGTTGAGTCCCGCGGCGGATTTGACAGGAGGGCAGCAGCGAATAAGATGACCAGTGGCCGGTCATGCTGGTAAAGGCCCGCGCAAGCCCGCGGAGGTTCTCGCCGACATCAGGCGCGGAAAGTTCGCGCCCGTCTATGTCCTGCTCGGAGCGGATTCGGCAAAGGCCGATGAACTGCTCGATATCCTGAGAGGGGCGCTGGTCCAGCCCGGGATGGAGGCGTTCGACTTCGAGTCGGTTCACGCCGACGATCTGGAGATACCAATTCTGCTTCAGCACATCCGGCAGCCGCCGGTGGCGTCGAAGCGGAGGCTGGTCGTGGTGCGCGGCATCGACCGGCTGTCCAAGGGCAGGGCCAAAACGAAGAACGAAGAACGAGGAACGAAGAACGAGGATAAGCAGGCGGGCCAACTCGGTGAGTTGTTGAAGGGACTTGCCGCGTTGCCGCAGGCCTGCGCCGTAGCGCTTACCTGCGACTGGAGCAAATCCATGCAGAGCGCGCTTGTCGGCGCCGGCCTCGGCAAGTACGTCGTTGACCTTAGGCAGCCGGGCGCGTATGACCTCGCCGCGCTGCTTCACCGGCGGTCGCGGGAGCTGGGCATAGCGCTCGAGCCCGGGGCCGTGCAGTTGCTCTTGGACGTGAGCGGCAACGAGACGACCCTTTTGCTGGGTGAGCTGGAGAAGCTGGCGATAGCGGTCGAGCCGGGAGATTCCATTACCGCGGAGGACGTGCGACGGCTGGCCGGCCAGTCGCGCGAGTTCGAGCTGAACGAGTACGTCGGCCTGGTGATGCGCCGCGACGGCGCCGGCGGGCTGGCGGTACTGGGGCGTCTGCGCAACTGGGGCGAGGAGCCGGTGAAGATCGTCGCGTGGCTAGGCGGCGCCTTTCTCCGCCGGATTGCCCAGTCCGGCGGCGGTGACAAGCGCGCCCGGTCGTGCCTGCTTCAGCTCTATGAGATCAACCGGGACATCATCAGCGGACACCCGGAGCCATACGCGCTGCTGGAGGCTTTTACCGTCTGTGCCGCCTGCACGGGTACGGAAGACTACTGCCCGGTCTATGCCGAGGCGCGGCCGCCGGAGTTCTGCGTGAGACGCAGCAAGCGGCGCAACCGTACGTTTGGGCTGCAGAGGATAGTCCCGGAGTGAATTCAGGCTAGGAGCTTTCACAGTATGGCGAGTGACGAGAGACGAATGACGACCGATAAGGGTCAGGCGGAGCGGACGCGGGTCGCTTACCCGGCACGCGAGGTAGAGAAACGCTGGCAGGAGTACTGGGAGAAGCAGGGGACTTTCCGGACCAATCCGGACCCGAAGCGGAAGTTCTATGTGCTGGTGATGTTCTTCTACCCGTCGGGCGACGTGCACATGGGCCATTGCCGGAACTACGTCATCGGCGACGTGCTCTGCCGGTTCCGGAAGATGCAGGGCTACGATGTTCTCCATCCGTTCGGCTGGGACGCTTTCGGCCTGCCGGCCGAGAACGCGGCGATTGCCCACGGCAACCACCCGAGCTACTGGACCTTCGAGTCGATAAAGACGGCGCGACAGAGTCTGAAGCTCCTGGGCATCGGCTATGACTGGGAGCGCGAGGTGACGACCTGCCTGCCTGAGTACTATCGCTGGAATCAGTGGCTGTTCATCAAGCTGTATGAGCGCGGGCTCGCCTACCGCAAGGAAGCGTCGGTGAACTGGTGCCCGAATTGTCAGACCGTGCTGGCTAACGAGCAGGTGAAAGAGGGCTACTGCTACCGCTGCAAGGCGACCGTGGGGAGGCGGAAGCTCACCCAGTGGTTCCTTAAGATCACGGAGTACGCTCAGGAGTTGCTCGAGGGCATTGACAAGCTGGATGAGTGGCCGGAGAACGTCAGGACGATGCAGCGGCACTGGATTGGCCGGTCAGAGGGTGTTGAGGTTGATTTCAAGCTTGAAGAGAGCGGCGAGAAGATACCGGTGTTCACGACCCGGCCGGACACGCTCTACGGCGTTACCTTCATGGCGCTGGCTCCGGAATCGGCGCTGGCTGAGACCATTGCCAGAGGAACTGAGTACGAGCAGGCGGTCGAGGAGTTCCGCAAGCGTATCATCCTGAGGCCGGAAATCGAAAGGCTGGCCGCCACCGGTGACAAGGAAGGTGTCTTCACCGGCAGGTACGCGGTCAACCCGCTGACCGGTGACCGGGTGCCGATATACCTGGCCGATTTCGTGGTCGCGGCGTACGGCACGGGTATGGTCATGGCCGTGCCCGGACACGACCAGCGCGACTTCGAGTTCGCCCGCAAGTACAAGATACCGATAAAGGTCGTGATCCAGCCGCAAGCCTCAAGCCTCAAGCCGGAGGAGATGGGCGCGGCGTTCACCGAGGTTGGTGTGATGGTGAACTCAGGGCCGTTCGACGGTACGCGGTCGGACCAGGGCATCGAGAGGGTCACCGCGTATCTGGAGCAGCAGGGCATCGGCCGCCGAGTGGTCAACTTCCGGCTTAAGGACTGGCTGGTTTCGCGTCAGCGGTACTGGGGCACGCCGATACCGATGGTCCACTGCGCGAACTGCGGCGTGGTGCCCGTGCCGCTCGACCAGTTGCCGGTACTGCTGCCCGAGGACGTGAAAGACTACAAGCCCAAGGGCAAATCAGTGCTGGAGGGCGTGGAGTCGTTCATCAATACGACCTGTCCCGTGTGCGGGGGGCCGGCCCGACGTGACCCGGACACGATGGATACGTTCGTCGATTCGTCGTGGTATCACTTGCGCTATACGGACGCACACAATGACCAAGTGCCGTTCGCGAGGAGCGAGGCCGACAAGTGGCTGCCGATTGACGAGTACATCGGCGGCATCGAGCACGCGACCGGACACCTGATATTCTTCCGTTTCTTCACGCGGGCGCTCTCCGACCTGGGCATGCTTGCGGTGAAGGAGCCCTGCCTGACGCTGCATACGCAGGGAATGGTAAGCCTGAACGGCGTGACGATGTCATCGTCGAAGCGGGTCGGGGTCTGGGTCGGTGAGTTCGTGCCCGAGCATGGCGCGGACGTCGGCAGGCTCGCCGTGCTGTTCGCGGCGCCGCCGGAGAAGGGGATGGACTGGACCGACGACCTCGTCACCGGCGTCACCCGCTTCGCCAACCGGCTGTGGCGGCTGTATGAGGATAACCCCGGGCGCGTGCAGTTCGAGCGGCCCGATACCGGCAGGATGACCGCAGACGAGCAGAAGCTCTATATCCGCCTGAACCAGACGATTGCCAAGACCGTGGCCGACTGCGAGGGGTTCCAGTTCAACACGGCGATTGCCGCGCAGATGGAGTTCCTGAACGACCTGGTAGCGTTCAGCGACCGGGATTCGGCGGTGTTCAAGTTCGCGCTCGGGCAGCTCATCCATCTGCTCGCGCCGTTCACACCGCATCTTGCCGAAGAGCTATGGCACCGGGCGCGGCCGGATGCCGGTTCCGTGTTCGCGGAGCGCTTCCCGGAGGCGGACGCCGGATTCCTAGTGTTCGACGAGATGGTGATACCGGTTCAGGTGGACGGCAAGCTGCGCGACCGCGTGTCGGTGCCGCGCACGGCCGGCGACGAAGGGGTGAAGGCGGCCGCGCTCCGCTCTCCGGGAATCGAGGCTTTCCTTGCGGGCCGGGCGGTCGCCAAGGTGGTCTATGTCAAAGGCCGAGTGGTGAATGTCGTTATGGCAAAGGAGACACAGTGAAGACGATCTTCTGGCTGTGTGCGTTGGTTATCACCGGACTCCTGGGATACCTGCTGCACAATTTCATCGAACACCGCAAGGCTCAGGTCGAAATCCTGGACCCGAATGTCGGGCTGCCGGAAATCAATGCCTACCAGGCGAGGGCCGATTCGCTGCGGGCCCGGGCCGACTCGGTGCGCCAGCGGCTTGAACAGGCCGGCCTGCTGAGCCGCCGGTCGGTGAGGACTCACCTGGCCTTACTGGAAGACGAGATAATCGCGCTTGAGCGGACAATCGAGGTGTGGCGGAAGTCGAAGAAGCTCCGGGGCGAAGTTGACCTGCACCGGCAGTGCGTCCTGCTGTACGGCAGGGCATCAGCAGCCTGCAACGCGCTCGCGGCGGACACCCTTCCGGGCGAATGACGATTCCCGCTTGCCGATTGGCGAATTCACTCGTCAGTTCACATTCGACATTCGACAACTCCTGATGGATCGCGTTCTCGTCCTTGACTTCGGATCGCAGTACAACCAGCTCATCGCGCGGCGCGTGCGCGAACTCCGGGTCTACAGCGAAATCGTGCCTCACGATATCAGGGCCGAAGAGGTGCTCGGCCGCGGGGCAAAGGCACTGATCCTGTCGGGCGGTCCGGCTAGCGTGCGGCAGGACCGCGCGCCTCTTCCTGACCCGGCCATCTACAACCTCGGCATCCCGCTGCTAGGCATCTGTTACGGTATGCAGGTGACGGCGCAGCAGCTCGGCGGCAAGGTCGCGGGCGGGCACACGCGGGAGTACGGTCACGCGCAGCTCATACCTACGCGGCCCAGCCGGCTGTTCGTCGGGTTGCCGGACCGGGCCCAGGCTTGGATGAGCCATGGTGACACAGTGACCGTACTGCCACCGGGCTTTGTTAACATCGGGAGGACGGCGAGTATCGCCTGCGCCGCCTTCGGCGATGAAGCGCGACGGACCTACGGCGTGCAGTTTCACCCCGAAGTCGAGCACACGCTGCAGGGGCGGCAGATCATCGCCAACTTCCTCTTCAAGATCGCCGGCTGCCAGCCGAGCTGGACCATGGGCGCGTTCATCCGCGAGAAGACGCGAGAGATCCGGAAGCTGGCCGGCAACGAGAAGGTGCTCTGCGCCGTGTCGGGCGGCGTCGACTCGTCGGTCATGGCGACGCTCCTGGCCCGGGCAGTGGGCTCGAACCTGGTCGCGGTCTTCGTGGACAACGGGCTGCTGCGCAAGGATGAAGTCGGACTCGTGCGGAAGGCGCTCGGCGCGCGACTGAACCTGGTCGTGGTGGATGCGGCGGAGCGGTTCCTCGCCAGGCTCGCGGGGGTATCCAGCCCGGAGAAGAAGCGGCGGATTATCGGACACGAGTTCATTCGCGTCTTCGAGGAACAGGCGCGAACCCACGGCCCGCTGCGTTTTCTGGCTCAGGGTACGCTGTACCCGGACCTGATTGAGTCGCGCTCAGCATTCGGCGGGCCGTCGGCGACCATCAAGACCCACCACAACGTGGGCGGGCTGCCCAGGGACATGAAGCTCGAGCTGATAGAGCCGCTGCGCGAGCTGTTCAAGGACGAGGTGCGTGAGTTGGGCAGGGCGCTCCGGCTACCGGCCACGCTCCTCGGCCGGCATCCCTTTCCGGGCCCCGGGCTGGCGGTCAGGATTCTGGGGCCGGTCACAGCCGAACGGGCAAGGCTGATACGCGAGGCCGATGATGTCTTCATCAGCGAGCTACGCAAGGCCGGTCTGTATGACAAAGTCTGGCAGGCACTGGCTGTGCTGTTGCCTGTACGAACGGTCGGCGTGATGGGCGACGAGCGGACCTACGAGAACGTCGTAGCTCTGCGCGCGGTTACCTCCACCGATGCGATGACCGCGGACTGGGCGCGGCTGCCGAACGACTTCCTCACACGGGTATCGAATCGAATCATCAATGAGATACGCGGCATCAACCGCGTCGTGTACGATATCAGTTCCAAGCCCCCGGCGACAATCGAGTGGGAGTAGTGTCCGAGGTCCCTGGCTGGGGCTGGTAGCGGTACCCGTCCGGCTGACGTGACATAAAATACTCCATATCAGATACTTAAGTTGATTCGGGCCTCTCTGATACTGCGGGATTCCGCGCGGTTAGACCGTCCTGCGGTCAGAGGCCCAGTCTCGGCCGTAAGGGGCGTATTTTCAGTGGGTTAGGCAAATACCGAGTCCGCGCTGCCACTGCTGCACTTGACGGGCCTCCTGCAGGGCTTGACAGCATCGGCAATTGCGCTATATTTAGCCAGTTATGGGGTCCTCACCGCAGCCGTCTGTGACCGTCATAGTGCCCGCATTCAATGAAGTCGAGAACATCTCTCCGCTTCTCGCCGAATTGTCGGCGAAGCTGCCGCCCGACTACGAGGTTATTATCGTCGATGACGGCTCGGTCGACGGTACGTACGAGGCGGCACTTGCCGCCCGGAGCCGGTACGCTTTCCTGACAGTACTGCGTCACCGCGTCAATCTGGGCAAGACCGCGGCAATCATGACCGGCATGGATCGGGCGCGAGGGGAGTTTGTTTCCGTGTTCGATGCCGACCTGCAGTTCCGGCCGGAGGACGTGGTTGCGCAGGTGGAGAAGCTGCGCGAGGGATGGGACGTAGTCACCGGCCGGAAGCAGGGCAGGTATGAGAAACGGCTGGTGTCCGCCATTTACAACCGGCTCGCGCGGATGATGTTCGGGATAAGAGTCCATGACATCAACGCGCTCAAGACGTTTCGCCGCGAGGTCCTTGAAGGCGTGAGCCTGCGCAAGGACTGGCATCGCTACATCGTGCCGCTCGCCGCCGCCCGCGGGTATCGGATAGCGGAAATCCCGGTGGAACTCCGGCCGCGGCAGTTCGGCCGGGCCAAGTACTCCGGCCGGGCGCGGATTATCGTCGGTCTCTTTGACCTGGTGGCGGTGGCATTTCAGCTTACGTTCATGCGCAAGCCCCTGCTTTACTTCGGGGTGCTCGGGACCGGTGCCATCGGCCTCGGATTCCTGGTGGGGGTGCTGGCTGTCATCCTGCGGTTCTGCGGCCACGGGTTCCGGCCCCTGCTCTATCTCGTCATGCTGCTCATCGTGTCCGGGCTGGTGTTTTTTGCCGCCGGCTTTCTGGGTGAGATGCTTTCCGGCATCAGCGACCGGATGGAGCGGCTTGAGCGGCTGGCCGGAACTCAGAGCTTTGCGGAGGGGACGGGCGTAGGTTCAGACGAAGTCAGAAGTCAGAAGCCAGATGGCAGAAGTCAGCGGCGTTCGGAGCGGGATGCAGACACGGGGAGCGATTGAACGCGCGGTTGAAGAGCGCGTTTTCTACCCTCGCCCGGGTGCTGCTTTCGCTCGTCCTGCTCGGGCTCCTGGCGTGGCTCTTCCGGAACAAGCTTGGAGCGTCATGGCGGATGATCCGGACGGCCGCGGCCGGGCCGCTTGCCTTCGCCGCGTTCTGGTACGTGGTGTTCATCCTCGTGTCTTCCTGGCGCTGGCAGGTGCTCCTCACCGCGCGCGGCCTGCGATTCGGCGTCTTCTACCTCGCCCGGGTCTTCACGATTTCGCTCTTCTTCTGCAAACTGCTGCCGACTTCGATCGGCGGGGATGTGATGAGGATTGCCTACACCGCGCCGAAGACCCGGACCGCCGAGGCGTTTTCCGCCACGCTGCTCGACCGACTCATCGGATTCACGAGCCTGATGTTTCTCGCCGTGGTCGTCGCCATCGGCCTGTTTGCCGCCAGCGCGCAATCGCGGGCGCTGGAGCTCACCGTGCTGGGTGTACCATTCCGCGGCCCCGGCATCCTCGGCTTGCTCTGCGCCGGGCTCGTGCTGCTGATACTCGTCACGCTCACGTTCTTCAGCGACGCCGGGCACCGGCTCGTGAATCGCCTCTTCGGGGGAATCCGGGTCCTGAGACTCGGCCCGCGGCTCGACCGGGCCTACGATGCCGTCAAACAGTATCGCCACCACCGCAGGGCGCTGGCGCTCAGTTTCTTCGCCGGTATCGGCGTACAGGCGGCACTCGCGCTCTCCTGGTACAGCGTGGCACGCGCAATCGGCGGAACGGTACCGCTGGTCTACTATTTCGTGTTCATTCCGTTGCTCAACATCGTCGTCAACATCCCGACCATCGGCGGGCTGGGCGTGCGCGAGTGGGCGTTCGTGCTCTTTTTCACGCCGAACTGGCTCACCGGACATCTTGCCCAGGAGCCGGCGCTGGCTACTGCCCTGCTGTTTTTGGCGCTGGACCTGCTGTTCGCGCTGGCCGGAGGCGTGCTGTTCGCTGTCACCGGGAGAAAGACACAGGGACTGCCGAATGACGAGTGACGACTGCCGATTGACCTTGTCAATCGCCGATCGCCAATTGCAGACCACCACTTAAGGAGGTTGGCTTATGCTACCAGTTCCCAGACCGAATATCGAGGGGATCCGGCCCTACAAGCCGGGCAGGCCGATTGAGCAGGTAGTCCGCGAGCTGGGCATCAAGGGGCCCGTCATCAAGCTTGCTTCGAACGAGAACCCGCTCGGACCATCGCCGCGCGC
>CAZAKP010000072.1:12368-13687 GCA_964485845.1 uncultured bacterium
GCTGCCTCGCCAAGGTCCGATTGCCGTTCAACGCCAGTCGTATCAGCCAGACCGCCGCGGTCGCGGCACTGGACGACAAGCGTCACGTCGTTCGCAGCCGTCAGACCAATGAAGCGGGCAAGGAGTTCCTCTACCGGGAACTCAAGAAGCTGAACAAGGTCTTCTACCTGAAGAGCTATGCCAACTTCGTCTTCATCAACTTCGCGGTCGATTCGCAGGAGATATTCGAGCAATTGCAGCACCGCGGAGTGATCACTCGGACCGTCAAGGAGTACAACTTCCCCAACGCGCTTCGCGTCTCCGTCGGCACGCTGCCCGAGAACAAGCGATTCATGAAGGCGCTGAGTGAGGTCGTCCAGTAGGACCCGGTGGCTGCGGCGGGTACTCGCAGCGGGTTCGGAGCTGAAGGCGCGGTCAGGAGTCGAGCCAGGCGAGTGGCGCCCGGACGGGGCCGGTGCCGTAAACGGCTCAGTCGCTTGACATTAGGCCACTGACGGGCTAACATCGTCTGCAATCCGGGGCCGTGCAGTCCATACGCCATTCAGCGGCGCCCGCACCGGCGCCGGTATGCGAGCCGAATGGGCCATCGGTTGGCCGTAATCGGCTGACTGCCGGTAGCCGGAAGCGCAGTATGACTACAGAACCTTCAGTTTCCATCACTCGACAGGCGAACGGGCCTGGGCAGTAGGGTATGCTGTTTCTGCGCCGGAAGCCCAAGGACGGGCGGGCGGCACTGGATGAGTTTCTGTCGAACTGGGAGAAGCTCCAGGCTTTCGACCCGAGAGAGCGCCGCGACTCCAGCGCGCGCCTGGTTGATTTTCTCAGTACGGTGCCGCAGTCGATCGAGAACGGCCGGCGGCAACTGGCCGAGGCGAGCCAGCAGGGAACGAGCAGCAGCGTCGACTACCTGCTGGATGCCGTGAGCCGGCTTCCGGCTTCGGCAAAAGGAGGCGCGGAGCCGGGAATCGGGCCCGAGGACCTGTTCAGGGCGATAGAAGACCCGCAGGTGCCCTGGGAGAAACTGGAGAACGAGGTCGGTGTCGCGGCCAGAATCGTGAATCGCTTCCGTGTCCACGAACTGGCGGCAATCAGCGGACCGGGCCGGGAGCGCGTGGATCGACTTCGCGACCGCCTGCGGGAACTCGGTCGCTGGGCGAACCGGGACGAGTACGCCGCAGCGATGCAGCAGCTTGAACAGGCAGTCGCCGACCTGGATCGGACCTTGGCCGAGCACGATCGGGCTCATCCCGAATATCGTCAGAATCTGAAGCAGTTGGCCGAGCTGTACCGGTTGCGTGTGGAAGGTTTCCGGTATCTCG
>CAZAKP010000073.1:0-13615 GCA_964485845.1 uncultured bacterium
CCAACACGGCCGTGTTGGATAGAGCATGGTCCCAGGTTACCGGACGGAAGCTGTAGATGAAAGCGAACTCGGAGCCGGGCCGGACGCCGAGGCCGGCAGGGTTCGCGAATACGGCCAGGGCGTCGTCCGTCCCGGCCAACGACAGCGGCATCGGCGGCAACACCGCCAGCGCCAGTGCGAATGTCAGTCCGGCTATCATCCTCGCCCCCTCTGCCCCACCCGGATATTCCGCACCGTGTTCCAGTAGCGCTTCGGTACCGCCACCGTCACTACCGCACACCGGTTCAGAGCCTTGGCGTCGAGCACTTTGACCACTTTCCCTTTGCCCACCTCCCGGCCGGCCCGGTCAAGGCACGCGACCCGCGCGCCGACCTCCGGCCGCGGCAGGAGTTCGTAGGGGATGGTCACCGCAGCTTCGGTCCTGGTAAAGTCCTTCTGAACGACGAATATCGCCAGCCCCGGGCACTTCGCGATGCAGAGCGTGCAGCCATTGCACTTCGAGAAGTCGACCTTCGGGGTGTCCGTCAGTTCGCCTTCGATTGTTATGGCCTTGCGCGGACAGGCATAGGCGCACGGGTTGCAGGGGATGTTCTCGATGCATTCCACCATTACCACCGGGCCGGCGGCCAGTCGTTCGCTGGTCGGAACCGCGACCCGCCGGACGAACTCTTTACGTGAGAGCACACCGGTCCGCTGGTGCGGCCCCGGTATCGAGCTGGTCGGCCCCGAAGGCTTCGGCATGGAGGGCGATTATAGACGCCCTGCCGCGTCAGTCAAGCAGCCTCAACTGACCCCGGAACCGAGATTGATGGCCACGAAAGCGAAGACGGCGTGAAACGGGCCCGGGCCGGCCGACTGCTCGAATCGCGCTAATCCTTCTTTGTATAGAGAATTGTAAGCGACGTCAGGTTCGAATCCTTGTCCCTCGACACGGTGAGGGTGACGAATTCCTTTTCGTTCTCGCCGCCATAAGTCAGGATCGTCGCCTCCTCGTTCTCCATGATCGACGAGTTCTTCCACCCGGCCAGTGCTTTCTTGTAGAAGTCGGTCACCGAAGCGGCCGGGTCCTTGGTCTCGAACGAGTACACCGTACCGGTACCCTGCTCGCCGGTCATCGACCAGCGATTCCTGGCGGTAGCCCCGGGATAGTGCAGGAACGCGGGCAGGCCGGACAGGTCGA
The DNA here is from genome assembly GCA_964485845.1 of uncultured bacterium. Classification (GTDB taxonomy): domain Bacteria; phylum Hydrothermota; class Tepidihabitantia; order Tepidihabitantales; family Tepidihabitantaceae; genus UBA2258. The sequence goes on from CAZAKP010000073.1 coordinate 1,181, forward strand.
CGTTGCCGCCGATGTCGATCTTCGCCTTGCCGCCGGTCGCCTTATCGACAGCGCCCTCGACAGCCCTTTCGGCGATCCTCTTTGACACGTTCTCGCCGCACTTCATACAGCCGAAGCCTGCCACTATGACCAGACCCAGTGCCAGGCAGAGCGCGCATACTCTGGACACGGTGCCTCCTTGTATGTTACGGAACCATCGGCATCTTCCCGGACGGTCGACCCGGCCGGCGCCTCCGGGCGCCGGGGACGGGCCTACTGCGACTTCTCGGCGGTGAACTCGCCCGAGCCCTCGGTCGGCACTACCTCAAAGGTGAAGCTGCCGCCCCCGAACAACTCGAGTTCGTTGCTGTCGGACAGGTCCTGTTCTTCAGTGACCTTGCCCGACGGGTCCAAAACCCGGACGAGAAACGTCGCCTCCTTCGGCCAATTGAAGCTCCACGTCTCCTTCTGGTCGTCGGCGGCGTAGACGACGCGCGCGTGATGCTTCGCGTCAACCGATGTGCCGAAGCCGACGAGGACCGGACTGCCGAGCGCAGCCTGGCACGTCCACTGACCATCGCCGGAGTCGCGGGTCAGCGAGATCTGGTAGGTTGACGAAAGCGGCAGACTGACCGTCGCCGTCATGTTCAGCCGGGTGGTGACAGTCGCCCCGGTGTCCGGCTTCGCAACGATGGTAACGCCGGCATGCGACGGCAGCGTAACCCAGAGTTTGGCTCCACCCTCATCGGTCCGGACCGCGAGCGAGCTTTTCGCCCAGGCTTCGCTCATGTTGCCCTGTACCTCGAAACCGGCCGCTGCCGCGATGGCGGCGCAGGCAGCGACAACCGCCATGACTCGCTTCACAAGCTACCCCTTTCGAGTTCGTCTTCGTCAAAGGCCGGCAGCAGATTCTCGAACTGCATCACCGACCAGGCCGCTATGAACGGCGGACACTCCAGCTCGACCAGCCCGGCCGGCAGCGGCGGCGGCGGCATGTCCTTGTACACCAGCGGCGGAAATTCGTACTGCGGCAGGTCCATGCCCTTGATGGTCGCCCCCGCCGCGTAGCCGATTACCCGGCGCATTCGGTCCGAAACGACCATATTGTGGTAGAAACCGCGGTGCTCGCCCCGGATGTCGTAGACGGTCGTACCGACAACGAACCCGCGCGGCCTGCCTTTGAAATCGTAGAGTACGGCTTCGCGTACCCGGAAAACGGCTTTCCCCCACTTGTTGTACAGGACGTGCTCTCTTGGCTGCACGCGCTGCTTGCGTGGGGCGTCGTCACGAATGTAATCGGAAAGATCGTAGTGCAACTTGTATCAGTATGGCGCGGAAGGCGTGTTTGTCAACTTGGACGCGATGCGCGCCGATCCCGGGGAGCCCCGCCGGCGGCGCACCGGCACTGTTCCTTGTTCAGGTCCGCGCCGCAGCCCGGACAGAGCCCGCGGCAGTCGGGCCGGCACCGGGGCGCAATCGGGACCGCGAGGTGGACAGCATCCCGCACCATTGGCAGCAGGTCGAGCCAGTTGCCGTGCAGCCCGCCCCGGTCCTCGCACTCACCCTTCCGGCCCGGCTTCTCCGGTTCCTCGTCGCAGCTCAGGAACTCGGCGGAGAGCGGCTCGTTGAAGTTGCACTCGTACTCGCACGCGCACATCGCGCACTCAAGCCTCGCCCGGTAGGAGACCGAACCGGTCACCATCAGCCGGAGCCCGCTGCGGATTATCCTGAGCGCGACGTTCATCGGCCCGACGAAGAACTCGAACGACGGGTTCTCCGCCACCTCGCGCGGCTGCAGGTCGAGGGCATGCGGTTCTAGCTCGAAGTTCAGCTTGTTCTCGCCCTGCTTGAGCGAGGCGAGCGGTATGTTCAGAGGGTTGTTCACAGCTCCTCCACCAGCCGCCGGACGATGGTGTCCGGCTTCACGTTCTCGGCCTCGGCGGCGAAGTTGGTAACGATTCGGTGTCTGAGCACGGGCCGGGCGACCGCCCGCACGTCGTCAACCGACGGCGTGTATCGCCCGCCGAGCATCGCCCGCGTCTTGGCCCCGAGAATCAGGTACTGCGACGCGCGCGGGCCCGCGCCCCAGCTCACCCAGTCGCGGATGAACTGCAGGACCGCCTCACCGGACGGCCGGGTTGCGGAGGCCAGGCGTACCGCGTAGGCGATGACCTCGTCCGCCACCGGCACCCGGCGCACCAGCGCCTGCAGCTCGGCTATCTCGGAAGCGGCGAGCACCCGGGCGAGGTCCGGAACGTAGGCGGAAGTCGTGCTCTTGACAATCTCCATCTCCTCGCTGGGGCTCGGGTAGTCCACGAACACCGAGAACATGAAGCGGTCGAGCTGGGCCTCGGGCAGCGGATAGGTCCCTTCCAGCTCAATCGGGTTCTGGGTCGCGAGCACGAAGAACGGGTTCGGCAGTGGATAGGTCCGTCCCGCGACGGTCACGTTATACTCCTGCATCGCCTGGAGCAGCGCCGCCTGGGTTTTGGGCGGGGTCCGGTTGATCTCGTCGGCCAGTACCACGTTGGCGAACACCGGCCCCTCGACGAATCGGAAACCCCTTCGCCGCGTTGTCGCATCTTCCTCGATTATCTCGGTACCGGTTATGTCCGAAGGCATCAGGTCGGGCGTGAACTGCACCCGGTTGAACGACAGGTCGAGTACCTGAGCGAGTGTGTTCACGAGCATGGTCTTCGCGAGACCGGGCACGCCGATCAAGAGCGCGTGGCCGTGCGCGAGCAGGCAGATAAGCATCTGCTCGACCACTTCCTTCTGACCGATTATGACCTTGGCGACCTCCTGCTCGATCCGCGCCCTGGCTTCGCCCAGCCTCTGGACCGCTTCTACGTCATTGGTCATTGATCAGCACCCATCCGTTTTGTGTCCTTCGTGCTTTTGTGGCTCAACGTCCGATCCGGAGTTTCCGACGGCGACCGTCTGGACTGGTAGCTGGAACCTGGTGCCTGGTTACTTCGGCTGCCGCTTCCCGACCAGTTTGTCGAGCACCAGCGGCAGCGTCGTGTACTCCATGTCCTTGAGTCCCAGCCGGTGCGGTTCAAATGGCCCGTGGCGGCGGAGCATCTCCCCGATCTCATTCGCCTGCTGGCGGGCAAGGTCGAACGACGGGTCGTCGAACATGTCGCGCGGACCCACGAGCGTACCCTCGTTCACCTGGAAGCCCATGGCGATAACCCGCGGCGGCCCATCGAACCGCGACGGCGTCGCCTGGCACTGCGCCACCGGCATCAAAGGCCCGTAGTGCGAACCCCGCATCCAGCCCGACACGATGTGCGGGAACGAGAAAGGCTCCAGAATCTCGCCGATGGCCGGCAGGCCGGACTGGCCGCGCACGATGCAGACCGGGTCGTCCTTCCCGACGTACTTGCCGGCAATGAGAGCCAGCTTCTGGGTCGAACTCGCCGCGGCAATCTCGCCCTTCTTGGTGTAGACATTCTTGATAATGTAGTTCTCGGGCGAACCGATGAGGCACAGAAGGTCGTACATCTCCTCCGGGCACGACATGAAGATGTCCCGCCCCTGATGGATGTCGTGCACCTCAAACTTGAACCCTTCGTGCATGCTCGGGTCGATTACCAGGCCGATAGTGTTGAACGGGTCGGCGAACATCCGGTAGAGTGGATAGTTCCACGCGCCCGGCGCGCACTTATCCCCGCAGAAGACGACGACCGGCTCGCTCCGCCGCTCGACGAAAGTCATCTCGGCCACGCCCGGCCCCATGCCCTTTACGTTGCCGGAGAAAGCATCGGCCAGCATGTCCTGCCCGGCGCCGTAGAGCTTCAGCTTCTTCGCGAGTTCGGTGCCTTCGGTGAAGACATCCCAGGCCAGACCGTGAATAACCTTCGAGTCGTTTCCCCGCCAGTGGGTCATGACGAGCTCAAGGTCGTCGCCGCAGGCGGAGACGTGGAAGTCGGCAATGGTGCCCGAAGCCATCGCCTTGTCGAGATGCTTCTCGGCCAGGTCCAGGATATCCGGGTGCGAGGCGGAATGGCCGACGTAGCCGCCGATGTCGGCTTTGATGACTGAAAGTGTCACGGGTTTCTGACTGCCGGCTGCCGGTGCTTTCTTAGGCAAGAGTCCTCCTTAGGTAAGAGTGTAAGCTTAGGCAGGAATCGACCGCGAGTCAAATCGAGCCGCCGCACTGGAAAGCGCCGCGACGAACCGATTGACGCCGTCCCGGCCGGGTATAGAATATCGTATTGGCTGTGTTCTATGGCGGCCGGAGCGGCCGCGGATGACAATCCGGGTGGAGGAGCGGTGAGTCAACTCATATTCGCCGTCCTGACCGCCCTGCTCCCGGCTGCGACGCTGGAAGCGGCGGGTGGCACGCTTCCGAGGGCGGAGGCGCGGGTCTACTTCGACAACGTCCGGACTCTCGACCGGCTGGGCGACCTGGCCGGGCAGCTCGACGTCTGCACGTGGGTGAACGACCGGTTGGGCGGCTATCTGGTTATCGATGCCGACGAGTCCCAGCTTGAAGAGATCCGTGCCCGCGGCCTGCTGGTCGACGTCACCTACCCCGACATCCGGCAGAAGTTCCATGAGGTCACCGGCGTCAGGCCCGGAGACCTTGACGCGGGCCGCGACTTCGGCTACTTCCTGACCTATCGCGAGGTGCAGGATACGCTCGCGAAGCTCGTCGCCGCCTATCCGGGCATCTGCACGACCTACAGCCTCGGACCGACCCCTGAGGGACGCCCGCTTCTCTGCCTGAAGATATCGGACAACGCCGCCGGGACCGATGACGAACCGGCCTGCTTCTTCAACGGCGCCACCCATGCCCGTGAACCGCTGAGCACCCACTGCTGCGTCGCATTTGCCACCCGGCTGCTCTCCGGGTACAATCGGGACTCGGTTTCAACCTGGCTTATCAACAATCGTGAGACTTATATCATACCGGTCATGAATCCGGACGGCTACGTCTACAACTCGGACTCCGGCGGAGCCGACTCCAACTGGCGCAAGAACCGCCGCAGCCCGGTTCCACCCGACATCGGGGTCGACCTGAACCGGAACTACGGGTACAAATGGGGCTACGACTACTGGGGCTCATCCGGCCGCCCCTGGGACGAGACCTACCGCGGGCCTTCGCCGTTCAGCGAGCCCGAAACCCGGCTAATCCGCGACTTCCTGTCAAGCGTTCGCCCCCGCGACTGCCTGGACCTCCACGGCTTCGGCCGGTGCAACATGTATCCCTGGGGCTATGCGAGCGCCGAACCGCCCGACAAGGCCGTGCTGCGCGAGGTGGTCGACACGTTTCAGGCAAACAACCACTATCCGCTGCCGAATACGGGCCAGGTCTACGCCGCCATCTACCCCTGCAACGGCATGTCGGTCGACTGGGAATACTCGGACACCGCGGGCAAATTCGTCACCTACGCCTTCACCTGCGAACTCGGCACGACCGACTTCTGGTTCGGCTGGCTCGACTCCGGCTACGTCAACCGCGAATGCGACCTGAACGTACCGAACCTGTACTACCTTGCGCGGGTCGCGGGCGCGTACTTTGAAGGGCTTGCCGCGCGGCTCGACGACTCGCTGACCGGCAACGGCGACGGCCGCATCGACCCGGACGAACTCTCAGGCATCTGGTTCACGGTCAGGAACCAGGCCGTTCACCCGCTCGATTCCGCGTACTCGATAGCCGCCCGGCTCGAGTCGGGGACCGGCAGTCTTGAAGTCCTTGACTCAGCCCTGCCGTTCCCGAACGCGGCCCGCGGCGGGACGGTCGACAACCACTCGGCGCAGTTTCACATCCGCACGTCGGCTAACGTCGCCCCCGGCACGCATCTGCCCCTCCGCCTCAAGCTCACCTTCACCGACGCCGGCCACAGCTACACTCAGACCCTCGATTTCACGGCCCCGACCTGGCGCCAGCCCGTGTCCGCGCTGACCCTGCCGCCCAACCCGTCGCGGCTCGTGGCAGCTCCCAGCCCGGCTGACGGACACGTCAACCTGAGCACGATACCGGTCGCCGCGTCCGGCCGCATCGACATCTTCTCCCCCGACGGCAGCAAAGTCGATTCGCGTGCCGTTTCCGGCGCCTGCACCTGGAACTGCGCCGGCGCCCCGGCCGGCGTCTACTTCTGCCGGCTGTCGACAGCCGGACAGACCTTCTCAACCCGCTTCTCCGTCGTACATTGAACGAGGACATGCGGTGTCGCAAAGAGCACGCGCGGCGGGTACCGTGTAACCGGTCATGACTGCAGGCGAAACCGCGGTCGCCGGCGACCTGAAAGCCCGCCCCCTGCGTCAGGACGACGCCCGCGGCGTTGCGCTGCTCGTGGCCGGCTATTTCGCGGAACTCGGCGTCAGTGGCGGGATGTCGTTTGAGCAGACCCGGCAGCTCTTCGCCACGCCCTGGCTCGAAGGCGGTTCCGGCCTTGTGCTCGAGCACCGGACCGACATCGTCGGCTACGGATTCGTCCGGCCGAGCCAGTGGAAAGGCTCGGACTCGGTCCAGTTCGGCCTGACGCTCAAACGCGGGTACCGGGACCGCGAAGTCTATCAGCTCCTCACCGCCCCGCTTTTGTCGGCCGCGTCGGCCATCGCGAACGAACGCCGTATCGAGAACATCAGCATCCATCTGCGCAAAGCCGACACCTTCCATCCGCCAATCCTGTTCGGACTCGGGTTCCACGAACACCCCGTATCCATGCTTGGTTTCAGTCACGACCTCAGGAATATCCCGAATCGACCCCTGCCCCCGGAATTCCGCTTCCGGTCGGCGAAGCTTCCGGGCGAGAGCCCGGCCTGGCTGGGGCTGATGACCTCAATCTTCGACGACCGCGGCCGGCAGGGCGAACCGATAAACGAAGCCTACCTCAGCTTCATCGCCGCGAAGCCGGGCTTCGACCCGGAACAAGTGCTCGTGGTCGAAGACCAGAACGGCCCGGTCGGTGGCGGCATTATCGATGTCGCGAACGCGGGCCCGGGCGGCATCGCGCACATCATGCAGATCGGGGTGCTGCCCGCCTGCCGCCGTCGCGGCATCGGTTCGGCGCTTGTCGACCGCGAGCTCAACTGGCTGAAAGACCACGGCGCCGGCTCCGCCCTCGCCGGCATGTTCTCGAGCAACCTGGCGGCGACCCTGTTCTGGCGACTCGGATTCCGCCCCGACCCGTCCCGAACGTTCCGCTTCTTCCTGCGCGACACCGTCCGAACGGCTCCCAAACCACCACGGAGGCACTGACCATGCTCTATCGAGACGCCGGCGTTGACATAAATGCGATGGATGCCGTAAAGCGCCGCATCGCCGCCATCGCCCGCTCAACCTATGGACCGCAGGTACTCTCCGAAGTCGGGCTCTTCGGCTCCCTCTGCCGGGTCCCGAAGCTCATCGACCCGGTTCTCGTCGCAAGTTGCGACGGCGTCGGCACCAAACTGGTGGTGGCCCGGCTCTGCGGCCGCTTTGACACCGTCGGCGTCGACATCGTCAACCACTCGGTCAACGATATCCTCACGCTCGGCGCGCGCCCGCTCTTCTTTCTCGACTACATCGCCCACTCCCGGCTTGCGCCCGGGTCGCTGCTCGCAATCGTCCGGGGCCTGGGCAAAGCCTGCCGCGACAACAACTGCTCGCTCGTCGGCGGCGAAACCGCGATGATGCCCGACATCTACCGCCCGCGCGACTTCGACCTCGCCGGCTTCATCGTCGGCACGGTCGAACGGCGGCGAATCGTCGACTCATCCCGGATTGCCCCCGGCGACTCGGTCATCGGCATCCCCTCATCGGGTCTACACACCAACGGCTACTCGCTTGCCCGCCGGGTCCTCTTCGACCGGGCGCGGCTCAAGGTCGGCTCGCGGGTCAAAGGGCTGACGCGGACGCTTGGCGAGGAGTTGCTCAGGCCGCACCGCTCGTACCTGAAGCCGGTCTTCCCCCTCCTCGGCCGTCTTCATGCGCTCGCCCACATCACCGGCGGCGGCTTCTACGATAACATCACCCGGCTCCTGCCTGAGGAAGTATCGGTCGTCATCCACAAATCAAGCTGGCGCCCGCTGCCCATATTCCGAATCATCCAGCGGCTCGGCGACGTTCCCGACGAGGAAATGTACCGCACCTTCAACATGGGTATGGGCATGGTCCTCATGGCGGCGCCGGCCCAATCGACCCGCATCCTCCGCTCGATTCCCGGCAGCCGCATCATCGGCAAAGTCGTCCGCGGCACCTTCGGCGTCTCCGTCATCTAGCCACCGGCTGAAGTGAGGCAGGGACTCACGGGTCCAAACCCCGGTCCAACCTCGGGTTCACTCCCGGGCTCACTCTACGATTGACTCCCGATGTGACTCCCATGGTCACTCTAACAGTCACTCCGATAATCACCCCAAGAATCACACCCAGATTCACTCCTGGATTCTATCCGGTACTGTATCTCTAAGTAAATCAGAGAGTTACTCCAGCATTCACTCTTGGATTCAACCTTACAGTCAGTCCCGGAGTGACTCCCGGATTCGTTTAGGGTACCGTCCAGGGGGTGACCCAGGGAGTGACTCCGGGAGTGACCCCCGGAGTGAATCATAGAGTCACCCTAGGAGTAACATACTGAATCCAACGGTCAGCGGCACCATCTAGTAGCCTAAGTTCCTACATTGTAAGCAGTTGGCCATGACCTGACGTAGTCGCAGAAGGGCAAAGACCACGCCCGAGCGCACCAAACAGGTCCTTCTGGCGCCACAGGCGGCTACACAGGCCCGGTACGAGGCGGTGATGACCCAGTTGTGCGTGATGAAAACCGTGCTCAACGCGCAGGGCGTCGCTTAAGGAAGCCGAACAGAGCGCCCGCAACGGCACACAGGTGGAAGTCCGCCAGTTCGCCGCCGCCTGACGGATCAGGTCTGCGGACCTTCTCCTTCGCTTGACTCCAGTCGCCATGCTGGCTAAAGTCTCGCACGGAGGACGCACGACTCGAACCGACATCCTGGAAGAACTCAACAAGCTGCCGCCGAGCGAGCAGCTTGACGTCGTCGAATCCGCGCTGCACCGCGTGCGCGAGCAGCTCCAGTCCGGCAAGCCGACAGGAGCTGTGGAACGGCGCCAACGCCTGAGTATTGCGGCCGACGCGCTGAAGACGGAGTACGAGACGGACCGGGAACTGACCGCATTCGCCACTCTCGACGCCGACGAGTTCATTGCTTCGCCCCGCAAATGAAGAGAACCAGGCTGTATCTTGAGACTTCTGTCTTCGGGTTCTATTTCGACCGGCGCGAGGCGAATCGCAGCAGGCGCGACGCAACGCGGCGGTTGTTCGCCCAGATCCGTGACGGGATCTTCGAAGGCTACACTGGAGCCGCAACCATTCTCGAGCTGGAGAGAACACAGGACGCGCGCCTCCGCGATTCCATGTTCGACCTGCTCAACGACTTTGGTGTCCAGCTTCTCAAGCTGGATGACGACATTCAGGGTGACGTGGCTGCGCTCGCTGAGGCCTACGTGAGAAAGGGCGCGATACCGGCGACGAAGGTTGACGATGCGGTGCATATCGCCACCATGGTTGTCAGGCCTGAACTCGACATTCTGGTAACCTGGAACTTCCGCCATATCGCCAACCTAAGCGTGGAACGGCAGGTCAAGGCGATCCACGCTGGGCAGCGGCTATGAGTTCAACTTCCGAATCATGACACCCGAGGAGGTCGTAGTATATGAAGTGTGACGAGGAAACCGCGCGAGACTGGCAGGAGGAAGTCTGGCGCGTCAAAGAGGAGCTCTCGACCGAGGCGAAGAAAATGGGAATGCGGGAGTACCTGGCCTTCGTCGAGGAAGAGGCTCACAGGATTCTCGTAGCCAGAACCAAACCATCCCTCTTCATGGCCCACGACCGGGCACGCTCCAGGCCGCCGCACCGCCGCAAGCCGTGAGCCGTAGACCGAGGGCGGGTCGACAGTCACGAGATTCGCTGACGGCGTTGTGAAGAATCCACTCGATTCGACGTTCGACCACCGCGACCCCTACCGGATTCTGGGCGTGGATCCGGGTGCGGCACCCGCCGATATCCGGAAGGCCTATATCGGACTGGCCAAGCGGAACCACCCCAACCTCTTTGCCACCGACCCGGCGAAGTACCGTACCTCAACCGCGCTGATGCAGGACATCAACGCGGCCTACGAGCTGCTCAGCGACCCGCACCGGCGGGAGCTCTGGAACCGCCAGCATTCGATTACTGCGCGTCCAGCGCCGGCCGCGCGGCGCGAGCGCGAGCTGAGTCAGCACTACGACCCCGAACTGATTAAGCTCGTCATGGGGAAGTACAACGACTTCGTGAGTTCGCTGCACACCGCTTCCGAGCGCAGCAAGGCGACGCGGAAGATAGAGAAGTTCCAAGCCAGCCGGGCCGGCGCCGACTACATCAGAGGGCTCGCCGTCCTGCACTATCGCGACGTCATGGAGTTTCTCAGAAGCGACAAGCGAATCACGCTTTACGACGACGGGCTGGTCGAGGTCATGTTGCTGGACGGAGGCGCGTTCGAGGTCTTGCCCTCCAGCGTCTTCGTCACGTATGCCTACCTGTGTCGTCGGGAGAACCACGGAAGGTTTCCAGCCGGAATCTGCGCGAAGCGGACGCCGGCCAGGGAGCACGGCGGCGTTATCCGGCTGCGGCTCGCCGGGTCCTGCAGCCTTTCGACGTGGAAGCCGGCGAAGGGATTGGCTGCCCGGATCTGGGAATGGCTGATGGAGAAACCAGGGGAGCGACGTCAGGAGCCCGGAGCAGACTGACTTCGTGCTGCCGGGGCGGCTGGCGAGGCTCAGGGTCGGTGGTTTCCCGGAGGAGCGAGACCGGCGTCAGCAGACGATGCACTGTCTGACAGGGGCCGCTGCGGCCAACATTGTGTACGAGTCGGCCGAGCCAACGTTCGCGAAGCTGTTGGCTTCGGAAGCCCCGGTCGAACAGCGCGGAGCGGCAGGCCGTGAGCTGTAGGCCAGACGCGAGCGGGCCGCGAGTCTTGTACGTGAGCAGTTCCATCGGACTCGGGCACGCGAGCAAGGACTTGGCAATTGCCGGCGAGCTCCGGCGGCTGGCGCCCGGCATCGAGATTCTGTGGGTCGCCGGCCGCCCGGCCTCGGACGTGCTCCGCAAGGCCGGCGAGAACGTTGTGCCCGAGACGGAGCAGTGGCGCGGGGCCAGCCAGATTGCCGAGCGGTCTGTCCGCAACGGTCAGCTCGACCTGGTGCGCTACGTGTACCGCTCGCTGCCCGCCTGGGCGGCAAACGCGCTGCTGTTCCAGAAGATCGTCGCCGCCCACCACGTTGACATCGCGGTCGGCAACGAGGCCTACGAGGTCGACGTGCCGCTGGTCGCCGGCCTGCTGCGCCCGGCGGTACCGTTCGTAATGATCTTCGACTTCGTGGCGACGGACGCGATAGGCAGGAACGTGTTCGACCGCGCGGGCGCATGGTTCCTGAATGCGCTTTGGTCGCTGGATGGCAGGGTCTACGGCGGGTCCCGGCACTCGGCGGTATTCATCGGCGAGGCGGGCGACATCCCGGACATCCCGTTCGGGTGGCTGCTGCCGAACCGGCGGCAGCACGCGCAGCGGTACTACAACATCGTGGGGCACGCCGTGAATCTCCGGCCCGATGAGTTCACCGACCGGACCGCCTGGCGCAGGCGTTTGGGCTACGGCGATGAGCCGCTCGTCATCTGCTCCGCCGGCGGGACGGCGATCGGCCGAGAAATGCTGGAGCTCTGTGGAGCGGCTGCCCCGGTCCTGCGCGAGTCGCATCCCGGGTTGCAGATGGTGCTGGTCTGCGGGCCGCGTCTCCCGGCTGAGTCGGTCCGCACGCCTGAGGGCGTGACGGTGCTGGGCTACGTACCGCGGCTCTTCGAGCACATGGCGTGTTGTGACGCCGCGGTCGTGCAGTGCGGCGCGTCCTCGACGACCGAGCTGGCCGCACTGGCTATACCCTTTGTCTACTTTCCTATCGAGGGCCACTTCGAGCAGGAGTTAGTGGCGGCGCGGCTGGCGCGCTACGGCGTCGGCACACGACGGTTGCTTCGGAGCACAACCCCGGAAGAACTGGCGAGCGCAATCCGAGGTGAACTGGAGCGCAAGGTCGTACGCACGGCCATGCCCCTGAGCGGGGCCGCCGAAGCCGCTCGTCACATCCTTGGGGTGCTGAAGGACTCCGGGCGAATTCGAGGGATGTAGCAGATGACCATTGACACGGCAGGGTGATGGCTGACGGCTTGCGGCTAGCAGCTTACAGCCTCAGAGGAAAAGCAGGCACTTCCCTCATTCTTCTGAATCCGAAGCCTGTCAACGAGGCCAACCGACGGCTTACGGCTGACGGCTAACGGCTGACGTCTGACCGCTTCCTGCCATTCCATCGTCCCCAATTCCACGGTCCCTTCCTACCTCTCCCCTACATCCAATGCCAAACCCCGCGGTTGAGCCGTCGGACGGCACCTGCCTTCAGTTCACCCCAAACCCCGCACC
>CAZAKP010000074.1:0-13525 GCA_964485845.1 uncultured bacterium
TCGTCAACGCGCTTGCGGTCGGGCTCGGGTTCTCGGTCCTGATGTTCTCGTCGCTCTCGATCATCCAGCAGTTCGGCCTGCTGGTCGCCGCGACGATGCTCTACTCAAGTGTCGGTGCGCTCGCGCTCCTGGCCGCTGCCCTGGGCGGCCGGGGCAAACCAAGGAGACAACCATGAAACAACTGCTGGCCCTGCTCGTCGTCGCAAACCTCGTGGCGGCCCTGACCGGGAGCGAAGTGCTTGACCGGGTGCGCGCGGTAACCAACGCGAAAGACCGGCAGGCGACCGCGACGATGACGATTACCGATAAAGGAAACCGGGTGCAGACCCGGACTCTCCGGACGGTGATGAAGGGCGACAACAAACTGATGATGACTTTCAAATCGCCGGCCGACCTGCGCGGCGTGACTTTCCTCACCACGTCGTCCGACAACATGTGGATCTACCTGCCCGCGCAGGGCCGGGTCCGTCGCATCTCGGGCAGCGCGGTAGACCAGGGGTTTGGCGGTTCGGACTTCTCGTTCCGCGAGATATCGAACCTCTCCTTCGCCGACAACAGCGCGACCCAGCCGGCCGAGAGCACCGCCGTCGACGGCAAGCCGGCCTGGTTCCTGACCGTCAAAGACAAAGACGGCGCGGCGAGCCGAATCTGGGTCGAACAGGCGCGCTACCTGCCGCTGCGGGTCGAGAAGCTCGGCGCCGACGGCAAGGCGAAGAAGCGGATCGAGTTCGGTAACTTCGTCAACCGCGGCGAGAGCTGGATACCGGTAGAGATCACGATCCACGACTTGAGCCGCGGCAGCCGGACCGAGCTCAAGCTGGACAGCCTCAAACTGAACACCGGGGTGAAAGACGGTTATTTCACCGAGGCGAACATGAAGAAGGGGGCGTAAGATGACTCTGGCAGCGACACTGCTCGCGCTGCTCGCCGGCACGGCCGGCCTGGGCGGCGACGTCATGACCCGGGTACACCTCCGGACCGCCGCGCTCGACAGCGCCGCGGTAAGCTGGTTCGAGACCCGGGCCAGGCTCGACTTCGAACCGGACCTCGGCGACATGGTCTCGGCCAAACTCGGGCTCGAGTTTCGGCTCGACCCTTTCTCGCAGCTCTCATCGGCCGGCCAGCTCGGCGAACCAGCCCGGTTCGAACCGGTGACCGTGCTCCTCGGCGAGACCTACCTGCGGGTCCACAACCCCTTGCCCGGCCTGACCCTGACCGCGGGCCGCCAGCTCCTCCACTGGGGAACGGCCGACGCCATCAACCCGACCGACAACTGGAACCCGCCCGACTACTCCGACCCCTTCACCTGGGACGCGCGGCGCCCCTCCTGGATACTTTCCGCCGACTACTCGCCGGCGAATGCGCTCGGCATCGAGCTCGCGGCCAAACCGCTTTTCGAGCCGGCGCTCTCGGTTCCCGACCGCTGGCTCCACGTCGACTACCTGCCGTCCGAAGCAGTCCTGCGCCAGGGACTAGTACAGCAGTTCATCGGCTACGGCCTCGACTCCGTCACCGCGCGGCTGCTCGCCGGCGCCTACACCATCAACATTGCTGAAGACTACCGGTCGCCCGCGAACCGGCTCAAGGACATGACCTACGGCGGTCGGGCAAGGACTCACTTTTCGGTCTTCGACTTCTCGGCGAGCATGGTGCGGGGCTACGACTTCCTGCCGACCGCGCAGCCCGAGGTCGTCGCCGACACCGCCACCAAGACCTTGAACTTCACCCTGCACGAGCACTACGCGCGGCGGACAATCATCGGTGGTGACGCGGCCGCCAACGTCGCGGGCATCGGGCTGTGGGCCGAGGCCGCCTGGTCCGCGTACGACGACACGCTGCCCGAGGACGAACTGTCGGTCATCGGCGGGTTCGACTACACCCTGGCCGGGTTCTACCTGAACGCCCAGTACCTGCACGGGCAGTTCCCGCTGGCCCTTGCCCAGACCTCGGCCGAGCCGGACAGAGACTTCGTGCTCGCCGCGCTCGAACACAAGTTCTTCGCCGACCGCCTGCTCCTCCGTGCCGGGGGCGCGCTCGACGTCAAACACGGCTCACTCGCCTTCCTGCCGCTCGCGCGCTGGGTACCGGCCGATGCGGTCGAGCTCGACCTGACCGGTCTCGTCTTCACGGGCAAGGACGGTTCAGCCTTCGCGCCGCTGGATGCCAACGACGAAGTCTGCCTTGGAGCCCGCTACCGTTTCTAGATGAGCGCAGCGTTCGCGGCAGTCAGTCTGGTGGCCGCGCTGGTTACGGCGGCGTCGCCTGAATCGGCGTGCGCCAGGGCACGCTACTTCCTCCTCAATCGGCACGTTGTTTCTTCGTACATTGATTCCTGTGATGATGCGCTGGCCGCTGCTGCTCGAACGGGGCAGGACTGCCAGGAGAGGCTCGTACTCCGGGCGCAATACCTCCTGCTCCGCGGTGAGCTGGCACAGAACCCCGACGCGAAGTTGAACTGGAACACAGCGGCACGCGCCGCCGCCGATTCGCTGCGTTCGATGAACGAACGGAATCCCCTGGGCCACCTCTGGTGGGCAGCGGCCCAGGGAAGAATCCTGCAGCAGCGCGGCCTGGGTGCGGCCGTAAAGGGATTTGCTCAACTCCGGCGGGAGAACGAGCGGGCGCTGGAGCTCGACTCCAACTGCGCGCTGGCGAGCTTCGCGCTTGGCCGGGTATATGAGGAACTGCCGAAGCTGCTGGGCGGCGGGCCGAACAAGGCAGAAGCCTGGTATCGAAGAGGGATCAGAAGTGATTCAAACTACACGATCATCCGCCTGGGGCTCGCTCGTGTACTGGCCAGGCAAGGCAGGAGTGACGAAGCGCGAGCTCAACTCGAGCGACTGCTTGCAGTCACTAACCCCACCAATCCGGCAGAAGCTGCACTCAGCGACCGCCCGGCAGCGACGGAGCTGCTAGCCCAGCTCGGCGGTCACAAGGCTGTCACCGACTAAAGAATCGACGGCCCTTTACTTTGTCAGCGGGACGAAGATGAGGGCCACTGAGTTCAGGCAGTAGCGGAGATGGGTGGGCGGCGGCCCGTCGGGAAAGACGTGCCCGAGGTGCGCGTCACAAAGGGTGCAGAGTATCTCAATCCGTTCCATTCCATAGCTCCGGTCAACTCGTTCGGTGACGTTCTCCGGGGCAAAGGGTTGGAAGAAGCTGGGCCAACCGGTGCCGGATTCAGACTTTGCCGTTGAGGCGAACAACGGCAGGCCGCAGTCGACGCACTTGTAGACCCCCGTCCCCTTGTTGTGCAGCAGCCCGCCGCAGAAGGCAGGTTCGGTCCCCTGGCCGCGGGTGACCCGGTATTGCTCCGGAGTCAGCAACCTTTGCCACTCCGAATCGGGCTTCACCACTTTATCGACTGTCTCAGGCGCGCTGGGATTCCCATCGGGACCCAGAAAACGGACTACCACCTTTCCCAGAGGTAGATTGCTCATCGTCGTATCCCTCCCTGAACGGCCATCAGCCGTCAGCCGCGTGCCGGGCGCGTAGCCGCCGCAGCTCAAAAGAGCCGCGGCCATGGCGGCAAGCAGTAGAGCGACCGGTTTCGTATTCACGCTCGGTTCTTAGACTGTCCTGAGGGCCAAGAGGTTTTGTCCAGGCGCTTCTACGCCGGCAGAGTCACGTTTTTTCCCCTCGTCCCGGCGACGTCTCCCCATGCCGCCGACCGGCTCGTAAACAGCGCCACTGCCAGCCACCAGGCTCCGACAAGGTAGCCGGCCACGACATCACTCGGATAGTGGACGCCAAGGTACACGCGACTGAACCCGGTCAGGATGATGATACCGGCTGCCGCGAGAATCACCAGCAGGCGCAGCCCGTTCTTCTTCATGAGACGGAACAAGAAGAACGCCACCGCCGAGTAGAACACGACCGCGTTCATGGCATGCCCCGAGGGGAAACCGTAGCCAGATTGCTCGACAAGGGGCGAAATCAGTGGCCTGGGCCGGTGGATGAGTCCCTTAAGCAAGGTATGTACGAGCACTCCCATCATGAAGATGGCGACAAAGGCCAGAACTTCCTTCCTGCGCTTACGCCATGGTATCATCGCCAGGGCCAGCGCGGCAATCGGGTAGGCTGTGCCCAGGTTAGTGGCCGCCAACATCATTCCGGTCAGGAGCGGACTGCGCCACCCGTAGACGACGTCCATTATGCGCAGGTCCGCCGATCGGGTAGCTTTGCCCAGAATCCCTCCAAGCCCATGATATGCGAGAACGACCACCGCCAGAGTCAACAGGACGCCGATGGCTAACTGCACCGTCAACGCAAGCAGCGCCTTTGGACGCGGAGAAGGCGATTTCATCCCGGGCCGACGGCGCAGGCGTGTGCGAAGACCCGTGCGGATTCTGGATTGATCTGAGGCAGTGGCGTGGGTTCCGCTCCGCACTGGATGGTTCCGGGCGACCGCACAGACTCAGTTCTTGGGGAGGATGAAAGACCCGATGTCCGCAGGCTTGATGACACCGCCGGAGACCACGAGCTTCAGGCCGGTTTCGATGCTCATCGACGTCTCGGTTACGTCGACCTCGGGTATCAGCGCCAGCCAGCCCGAGGTCGGGTTGGGCGCGGTCGGGAAGAACACGAAGAGCGCTTTGCGTCCGTCGGCGAGCCGGATGGGTTCATCGCTCGTTACGAAACCGACCGCGAGCATTCCGACCCGCGGATATTCGGCAAGGACCGTCTTGCGGAGCGAGCTCCGTTCCACGAACACGGCATCGGTGAACTGCCGCGCCGAGCCGTAGATACCCTTCACAAACGGCACGCGCCTGAGTATCGCGTCGATCCAGCCAAGCGCCAGCTTGCCGATCAGCCCCGACGCGATCCAGCCGGCAAGCAGGATGATCAGCAGGAAAAGCACGAAACCGGCAAGGCTCGCGCCCCAGTCGGGGACGTGCCGCGCAAGCCAGGGATGGATACGGAAGAGCGGATGGAAGAGGTTGCCGAGCCTGACGACAATGAACCAGAAGATGAAGACGGTGACGCTGAGCGGAAGCAGCGTCGCGACGCCGGTCAGGAAGTAGTGACGAAGTTCCTTCAACTTCGGCTACGTGGCCTTGATGAACGGATTGTCGTGGCCCGTGCGCTGCTCGGCCGCGCTCGCTAAGAGCTCCCGGCGGCAGCGCATCAGGAAATCCTGGCAGACGGGCGTCTGGTAGTCCGGGTAGGTCCAGGGCAGTGGCTCGAACTTGCCGGCGTGGAAGATGAGCGTCAGCTCGGCGTGGATGCCGTCGCGCAGGTAGATGCGATGCGCGTAGCCCTTGGTGGAGGCGAGCACGAGGTTGGAGAGGGTCAAAAGACCGGGGTCGAGGTTGACGCGGCGTTTGCCATTCGGGCCGTGAAAGCGCTTTTCGAGCAGATTGGTTGTCCGCTTGAAGTCGAAGAGCTGGTCCGGCTCCACGAGGCCGTGAAACCCGACCCACTGTCGAATCAGGCCCGGGCCCATTTCTTTCTCGTAGTAGTCGGTAAAGTTGAACGGTATCTCCTGGCTCTTCACCGTCACGGTCCCGAACCCCTCGGCCAGCGCCGACTGGGCCTGGACAAGCAGGGTCCGGTCGGAGGAAAGGAGCCCGACTATCAGTTTGGCCGGGTCGGATACCGGCTGCTCTTCTTTGATGCGTTCGAACATCTCGGTTACCTCGCGTCTTCAGGCGCGCCGTCGCGGTGGCCGCCATCCATTGCCAGTGAGTCGAAAGTTTCGGCCTTGTCCGGTTCGCTTCCGTCCACCCCGCTCTCGCGCCGGGCAAGGAACTCGCCGATTTCCTCCATCCGCGGCAGGTCCTCGAGTCCGGCCAGGCCGAAATAGCGCAGGAACTCGGGCGTAGTCCGATAGAGGAAGGGGTTGCCGGGCCGGCTGGCGCGACCATAGGTGGCGATCAGCCGGCGCTCAAGCAGTGTAACAAGCGGGCCCGAGCAGTCAACCCCACGCAACTGCTCTATCTCCGGACGAGTGACAGGCTGTTTGTAGGCGATTATCGCCATCACCTCGAGCGCGGCGCGCGACAAACGGTGGGTATACCGGTGCTGGTACAGGCGGCGTACAAACTCGGCGTAGTCGGGCATTGTGTAGAGCTGGTAGCCCTGGGCCACCCGCTGGACCCGGAACGTGCGGCCGGTCTCCTTGTAGTTCGTATTCAGTTCGTCGATCACCGCCCGCGCACTTTCCGCCTGTACTTCGGCCAGTTCAGCGAGCCGGTCGAGCTTCACGGGCGAATCGGCGGCAAAGAGCAGAGCCTCAATCACTTGAGCAGGGGCCAGGGGCGAGGGAATTGACGATTGGTGAGTGGCGATTGGCGAATCGGCGGAAGCGTCGCTCGCGCCCTCGGCGGCTGTCTCTTCCTCTTCGTGTCTTTGTGTCTTGGTGGCAAAGCCCGGCTCCTCAACGCCTGCCGCTTCGCTCAACTGCGCGCTGGATTCCTCGATCACTTGACCACTTCCTTCCGTCATCGCTTCAGCCTGAAGCGCGCAAGCAGCGCGGCGGCGGCAAGGCGCAGGTCATTCCGGTCCATGAAGCACGACAGCCTCGTCTCCGAGGTCGAGAACGCGTCGAGGTGGATGCCGACTCGATGCAGGGTGTCGAGCGTGCCGGAGAGAATCCCGGGGTCGGAGCCGACGCCGGGCCCGACCACCGATACCGAGCAGAGCGAGTCCTTGATCTCAAGCCGGTCAGCCCCCACTTTCTTTGCGAGCTTCCCAAGTATAGTCCTGGCACCCGGCAGGTTCGCCTCGGGCACGATGTAGGACAGGTCGAACCGGTCGCCGTGAACCACTCCGTGGTTGAAAAACACAACCGGCACGCGGGCCGCGGCGAGCTGCGTTACGACCTGGTGCATGCACTTTTTCTTCTTCGGCACGTCAACCAGCGAAAGCCGCACCAGCTTGTGGCTGTGCGTCATCGCCCGGACGAATGCCTTTTCCATCTTCTCGAGTTTGGCCACTGTCGTACCTCGCTTGTCGTTGAAAGAAGACCGGATTACGAGTCGCACCCGGTACTTGGCCGCGAGCGCGCACGCCCGCGGATGAATCACTTCCGAGCCGGACCCGGCGAGCTCGGCCAGTTCCTCAAAGCTGAGCTCGGGGACGAGCCGCACGTCGGGGAATTCCGCAGGATTCTCGGTGAACACACCGTCCACGTCTTTGTAGAGTTCGCAGCGGTCGGCGCCGAGGGCGGCCGCGAGCGCCACCGCGGTGACGTCGGAGCCGCCGCGACCGAGGGTCGTTATTTCACGTTCGGGGCTCACGCCCTGGAATCCGGCGACAATCGGTATCTGCCGGCCGCGCAGGGCGAGGCGGAGCCGGTCGCCGCGAATCTCCTCGATGCGCGCGTCGGAGTGGAATCGGTCGGTGATGATTCCGACCTGAGAACCGGTAAACGAGACCGCTTCCAGTCCCTCGTTCAGGATGGCGAGCGACACGAGCGCCATCGCTTCCCGCTCGCCCGCGGTCAGCAGCATGTCGAGCTCGCGGCGTTGGGGGCTGGGCGTAATCTCGTGCGCGAGCTTCGTGAGCGCATCGGTGGTGTGTCCCATTGCCGAGACAACAACCACAACGCGGTTGCCAGCGGCCCGAGTCGCTACTACCCTGCGCGCGACCCGCCTAATCCGCTCGATATCCGCGACCGAGCTACCGCCGTATTTCTGGACGACTAGAGGCATTGGCGATTTGCGATCGGCGATTGCCGAAGACTCGACTCGGCCCGATTGTCCGCAATCGACACTCGACAATCGTCACTCGTCATTTTGCGCGAGCCGGCGGCCGATGCGGCGCGCGGCATTTTTGAGTTGCTTCTCGGGCGCGACGAGCGCGAACCGGACAAAACCCTCGCCGCCCTGGCCGAACCCGATGCCGGGCGCGCACATCACGCGGCAGCTCGCGAGCATCTGGCGGGTGAAATTGAGCGACACCGATTCACCGGAAGGCGTAGAATCGTAGCCCGGAGGAACTCGAGTCCAGACGTAGAAGGTGGCTTCGGGCGGGGTCACTTCCCAGCCGTGCCGGACCAGCTCGCCGCAGAATACATCCCGACGACGCTTGTACATCAGCCGATTGGCCGCGGCGAACTTCGCGCCCGATTGCAGCGCGTAGACTGCCGCGTCCTGGATGGCGCCGAACGGGCCGGAATCCGTGTTCTGTTTGATCTTGAGCAGCGCCTTTATCAAGCGGGCGTTGCCGACCGCCATGCCGATGCGCCAGCCGGCCATGTTGAAGGTCTTGGAGAGCGAGTGGAACTCGACGCAGCGTTCCATCGCGCCGGGGACTTCCAGGATGCTCGGCGGCCTTGTCTTGCCGAAGTAGAGCTCGGAGTAGACGTTGTCGTTGACGACGAAGAATCCGTACTTCCGGGCCAGCGCAACCACGTCGCGATAAAAGCCGAGCGTCGCCACGGCTGCGGTCGGATTGCCGGGGAAGTTGAGACAAAGGAGTTTGATGCGCGGGGCGATGCGGGCAAGCCAGTCGAGGTCCACAAGGAAGTCGTTTTTCTCCTCAAGCGGAACCGGTATCGGCGTGGCTCCGGACAGCCGTACCTGATTCTGGTAGACGGGGTATCCGGGGTCGGAAACCGCAACCGTATCCCCGGGCCCGCAGGTCCCCCAAATCAGATGCGAGACGCCCTCCTTCGAACCGACCAGCATTGAAACCTCGGTTCCCGGGTCGAGCGCCACCTGGAAACGGCGGCGGTACCACGACGCGACGGCCGCGCGTGCGGCGAGCTTGCCGGGATAGCTGGGATAGCGGTGGTTTTCGGTGTTCTTCAGAGCCTTGGTGAGGGCCGCCGATATGGGCCTGGGCGCAGGCTGGTCAGGACTGCCCTCGCCGAGGTCAATCAGGTCGCGGCCCGCGTGGGCTTTCAGGTCATCGAGTTCCTGGAAAAGATACGGCGGAATCCAGCCGAGTCTGGCCGCGGACGGCTCGTGCATCTGAATCATGATAAGGCCAAAATGACGGATTGTCAACATCTTGGGGAATCATATCCCTATGATTCAGCATGGTGGTGTCAAGCGGCGCGAGGATGGCGGAAGGTGAAGGCAAAGGCATAGGTGAGGACGGGAGACTCGGGATGCATGTCTATACCTCTGCCGCCAGCTTCACCTCTGTCATAGGTTCACCTCTGTCTATTGACAGGCACAGGCCCGGTAGTAGAATCATTCCGTACTGGAGGTGGTTATGTTCAGACTTCTGGCCTGCCTGTTCTTTGTGGCGGCAGTGGTCGCCGCCAATCCTTTCGTGCTTACCGTGCTGAGCGAGGTCAGCGTGGACTCGTCGCATCAGTTCGTCGAGCTCCATGGCGGACCGGACAATCAGCCGATTGACCTCAATGGCTGGCAGCTTCTTACGCCGGCATCAGCCTGCACTTTGACGCACGAACTGCAATCCAGCGAGTACCTCGTCATTGACTCTGAGGCGCTGGCTCTCGGGGTCGTCGGCCACGGCGTTCTGCGGCTGGACCCGCTCAGAGACAGTGTGTTCCTGCTCGACGATACGGGCCGCCTCGCTGACTGGGTCTGCTATCCCAGCTATCCAACCGGGCACGGCAAGGCTCCCTTACCGCCGATACCGGGCAGCATCGCGTTCTGGAATGAAGTGGGGGCCTGGGATCAATCGATGAACTGGTACATCGACTTAACTCCGACGCCGGGCTCGGAAAACGATGACCATAGCATCATTGGTGGCGCGGTCACTGGCACTGATGGAGACACGCTGGACGAAGTCACGGTCGTCGCATCAGGCGTCAACGGGCGCTGCTATTGCGGGCTCGCCAAAGCGACTGACTACACCATCGACGGACTCGGCGCCGGGAAGTACGAGGTCAGCGTCGATGCGTATCACCAGGGCCAACCCTACCAGGCGACCTATCCCGAGTCGGTGTCGGTAGGCTATGCTGGAAGTACCAGCGGCATCAACATCGTAGTTCCGACCGCGTGCGTGGCTGAAATGCCATCCGTTCATATTGCGCCGATACTGCGGGTGTCGGGCCGAGCCCTGTTGCTGTCCAGCGACGGAACAGCGCCGGTGGAGGTGCAGCTCTACAGCCAGGTTGGCTCCCGCGTCAGCGCGTTCGACCTCGGCACATTCGCGGGCGAGAAGCGAATCGAGCTTCCCTCGACGCTCGCGCCGGGCATCTACTTCGCCTTGGCGCAGATGGGTGCCAAACAGACAAGGAGCAAAGCGGTCGTCTGGTGAAGAGGTCAATATGAGGACAAGCTTGGCCCTGCTGATGGGATTCGCAGGCATCATGACTGCTAACCCGTATCTTGAGTACATCCAGATCAACGAGTTTGAGACCAAACCGCAGTACTTTGAACGCATCGAGCTTGAAGCGTACCTGCCCCTGCATGGTTTCCCCGTCGAGGTGGGCGGCTCGGTGATTGTCACGAATGCCGGCACCGCGGTGGTGGACTCAGGTGTCTGTTTCGACACATGGCCGTATGAGGTGGTACTTGACAGCACCAACACCACTGGCACATTCAGCCTTGGAGATGACTCCGACTACATACGAGTCTACGTGCCGTATCCGGGAGGCAGCGATACCTTCAAATCGGAGGTCCGCTATCCGAGCGATTGCTGGGCGCCTCCGCAGGGCGCGTCCTCGTCCCGGTATTCCGATAGCCGGTGGTACGTTGATGTGTCACCTACGTTCGGGGCATACAACAATGACTACAATGGGGGCATTGCCGGAAGGGTCCTTGACAGGTCTGGCCATCCTTTGGAGCACTGCCTGGTACGGTTCGAGACATCGTATGGGAAGGGCTACGCAGGCTGCGATTCGATGGGCCGGTATGTGATGTGTCCGCTCGGGCTTGGGATCTACCAGGTAAGCGCCCACAGCGATTCGAACTACCTGCCTGCCTACTATCCCGAGCCGTGCTCGATCGGGGTAAACGGGTGGCTCGACAGCATCAACATGACGATGTATCCGGCCGGCGCCGCCGAAGAGCGGCTCGGGACTGCGTTCCTGGTTTCCCTGCGTCAGCGCGGGCGGACGCTCGTCTTGAACGCTGACCGGCCCGGAGGCGCACTGGTTACGGTGTTCGACAATCTCGGGCGGGCAAGGCTGTCAGAAAAGATTGCGCTCGCGGCCGGAAGCAACGAACTGGCGCTGCCCGGTATATCGAGCGGCGTCTACTTCGTTAATTGTAGACTCGGCGAAAGAGCACTTAAGACGAAGCTCGTCTTGTACTAGAGCCGAGCACTTGGATTGCGGCAGCGCGAGCTGCCGCTTTTCTGGAAAAGCGGGAGCCATCGCTCCCGCACTCCAAAATCGCGCTTCTAGCGCCACGTGACGGTGACGTCTTTGTCCGGGTAGAACCGCTTCCTTGCGAAGAAGTACGATATTGTGCTGTTTGACTTGGCGACGCTGTCCGCGAGGAAGGTGAGTTTGACGTCCTTGAAGCTCGCAGGCACTGTCACACGGAACTGCGCGAGGTCAATCGGCCGCTTCCACTTGCGCGTCGTCGTAACGATGTAGGTCGCTGAATTCGTTTTGATCGGCTGGCGGTAATAGGCGAAGAACGAGTCTTCGGCGTTGGGCCTGAACCGCATCCGGAATGCGACGCCCGAATCCTGACGGATGAAACTGCGAACGCCGAACGCCGCGCTGTCCGACAGGGGCCCCCGCGGCCAACGCCGAACTCCGGAATCCGGCGTCCGAACATCCGGCGTCTGCCGCTCGGCGTTTGTCGTTCGGAGTTCTACGGAGTCCGGGTACAGGTGAGTTGAGTCGAGCGGGAACGGGTAGAAGACCGAGGCCACGAGCGGTTCTTTGGCCGAGGACGTGAAGTGATACATCCCGCGCACTTCCAGGGTTCCCGCCCTCACGTCCATCGCTATCTCTTCCCGCGCGAAGTGCACCGGCGACTCCGGCGTGGGCTTGTGACATCCAGCAGTGGCCAGTAACATGCAGAACGCCGCGAATAGGGGCCGCGACATGCAAGGAATATCCCTTCGCGTGCCATACTTGTCAACAGAGGCGGTATTACGGGGAACTGCTTGACGGCCTTGATTTCAGATGCTTTTTGGCTACAGTGTAACCTGATGAGTCCGGAAGAGCAGCCCGCACAACCACCGGAGAACCGCAGACAGCCGCGCCGCCACCGGCCGCATGGCCGCGGTCCGCGCGGCCACATCGCCCCGCCGAAGAACCCGGAGAACGTCAGTTTTCTGTGCGACGTGATGCTCGGCAAGCTGGCGCGCGAGCTGCGCCTGCTGGGGTACGACGCCGAGTACGACCGGAACCTGGGCGGGATGCCTGCATACAAGGTTGCGCGGCAGAGCGGGCGGATACTGCTCACCCGCACGAACAAGCTGAAGGGACTGCCGGGTACGATATACGTCCCGGCACAGCTCGCACCGGAGCAGGTCGCGCAAGTCAAAGCCGAAATCGAGGCGGGCCTGAAGCCTGCCGTCCCGATCGCGGTCGAGGAGCCGGCAGCACCGTCGCAGGAAAAGCAGCCCCGGCCCCAATCGGAGCGCGCGCCTGGCTCGGAAAAGCCGGTTCAGCCCCGGCCCGAGCCTGAGCCTGAGCGTGTGCCTGAACAACCGGTCTCTCCGCCGGCAGAGAGAATCGCGCCGTATGGCCGCTGTCTCGCGTGCAACGTGCCGCTCGAGAAGCTGACCCGTGAGCAGGCGCGGCCGTCGGTGCCGTTCTTCATCTACCAGATTCATCACGATTTTCGCGGTTGCCCCAAGTGCCGCAAGGTCTACTGGCCGGGCAACCATGTTGAGCAGATGTCGCAGCGGGCCGGGCCGCCGCCGCGACAGCGCCGGTCGTTCCGCGGCAGGCCCCGCAGGTAAAGCCGAAAACAAGTTCCGTTCTTCACGGAGGTGATCCGATGGCTGTTGTACTGGATGGAAAAAACCTGAAAATCGAGGACATGGTCCGCGTGGCGCGGCGGCGCGAGAAAGTCGAGCTGTCCGAGGCGGCCAAGAAGCGTATCAACCACTGCCGCGGGTTCATCGAGGAGAAGGTCAAGGCGCGGGCCGTGATGTACGGAATCACCACCGGCATCGGCGAGCTCTCCGAGACCATTCTCACGCCGGAACAGACCGAGCAGTTCCAGCGCTACATCGTCTACTCGCATTCGGCCGGCTGCGGCGTGCCGCTGCCCGAGGAGACGGTGCGCGCCGCCATCTGCTCGCGAATAAACGTCCTCTCAAACGGCCATTCCGGCATCCGGCTGAGGGTCGTCGAGTGCATGGTTGACATGCTCAACAAGGGCGTGACGCCGGTGGTTTACGACAAGGGCTCGGTCGGCGCGTGCGGGGACCTTTCGCCGATGAGCCAGATGGCGCTCGTGCTTTTGGGTGAGGGCGAGGCCTTCTACCAGGGCAAGCGGATGAGCGGGGCCGAGGCGATGAAGGCGGCGGGCGTGACGCCAATCCAATTCGAGGCGCGCGATGGGCTCGCCTGCATCAACGGCTCGAACATGACCGCGGGCTGGGGCGCGCTTCATCTGAATGATGCCGACCACTACTACAAGGTCTCGGAAATCGCCGCCGCGCTCACGCTCGAAGTTGTGAACGCCAA
>CAZAKP010000075.1:0-13444 GCA_964485845.1 uncultured bacterium
ATTCCATTCCATGATGAAACATGGTTGGCGTCGACATATCATGTTGAGAATCAATGAGTTGGCTTCGGCGCCGCCCACGCAGCAAATACTGCGCAGATTCTTTCGACGCATCGCCGCAAATCACGGCGCTGGAACCGTCGCAATAGGCGGCAGTAAGGCGCGTGGGGCGCGCAAGTCAAACTGCAAAATGCAAATATCAAAAGGCAAAATGCTTCGAAGACGGAATGTGGAGCCACGAAAACACGAAGAACACGAAAGCGGGGACGGACGCCAGGGACGCGTCGGACGCGCAAGTCAAACTGCAAAATGCAAATATCAAAAGGCAAAATGCTTCGGCCACGAAGGGCAGCGCAGGGAGAACCGCCAAGGACGCCAAGAGCGCCAAGGACGGGAGAGTTGAACCACAGATGAGCACGGTGCACGCGGCGGACGCGCAGGTCAAACTGCAGAGTGCAAGTATCAAAAGGCAAAATGCTTTGGCCGCGCAGGATAGCGGAGGGGGAACCGGAGAGGACGCCAAGGACGACCAGTTAAGCCAGATCACAGAGGCCGGCGGGCAGGGGCCCGCCGGCCTTCCCTCGCGTTACGGCGCGACGGGTGCCGCGACGTTGAAGACGTCGGTGCGGATGGCCGCGAGCAAGGCCTCGGTCAGGCCGCGAGCCTTCCACTTCGCGATGAGCGTTGCCGCCTCAATCGCCAGCGACTCGCCGGAGATGTCCTTGCGCGTCAGCGCCCACATCTCCCGGCCGAAGCTGAGGTAGAACGGGTACTGGATGGTCGGCACTCCGGCTCCATCGCAGACCTGCTTCACCTGCAGCTCCATGGCCGTGATCATCGGCGTCACCGCGGAGACGTTCGCGAGCATTGTCGGCCGCAGCTCGTCCAGCGTCGCCTTGATCCGCTCCGTGTTGTACTTGACGTTCCACTTCGCGATTCGTTTGGTCGGGTCTATCACAGACCCTCCTTTCGTGGTTCGGACCTTCTCAGAAATCGGGCTTCCGATTGCGGAAGACTCGCTCTTCCGCTCAGCCCTTCACTAACTTATACTCAGGCAAACCCGCTGCCTGTGAAGACCCGACCCCTTTCACTAGTCCTCTGCTTCCTTCGCGTCCGCGCCGACCAGCTCGTCCGGCCCGTCCGGGAGAACCGCGGTAACCGACGACGTAAAATCGTCGTCGAGCTGTGTACGGTCCTCGCGATGCCAATTGTGCGGTTGCCCCTCTTCTGCCACGCCATGCCAGATGGGCACAGGCGTGGAGTCCACCGGCACGGGCCTGACGCCACGCGCGCAAAGCCGGTCCCGCAGGCGTCTCAGCACCAGCCGGCGCCGGTACCTGACCTGTTCGTACGTCAGTCCGGTGGACCTGGCGTTCTCCGCATGCGACCTTGCCTCAAAGTCGTGCGACAATATGCTTCGCCGTTCTTCGGGCAGCGACTCAGTTTCCTCGCGCAGCACCTGCCATAAACGCTTTTCCTCGTAGAGGTCGACCGGCCCTGCCGCCGAAACCGCCTGAATCGCGTGAACGGCCGGGTTGAACCGGACGAACCGCCGGCTGTACCACTCGCGCTCGACCCGCCACGCCGTGCTGCGCGCCTGCCAGTTCAGCCAGGTCTGAAAGGACGCGCCCTTGTCTGAGCTGTAGCGGTTGAGGTTTCTGAGCGCCTGCTCGTGGGTGCGGATGACGACTTCGTTGATGAAGTCGTCACCGAGGTAGCCATGGCGGCGAACGACGAATGCCCGTAGCGCCTCGTTGCAGGCCGCGTAGATTATGGCGTAGGCGTTCACATCTCCGGCCAACACGCGCGCGATCGCCTCGGTCACATCGTTCATCGTTCTGCGTCCATCGTCCATCGTTGCCCGGACCTCCAACTTGAGGACAGACTTGGCCGCATCGCCTTCGTGTCTTTGTGGCTTCGCAGTAGATGCCTCTGTCCCCACTTCTGCCTTCTGCAATCTGCCTTCTGACTTCTGACTTCGATCGGTCATCTTGCGCCTACCTTTCCGGCCCCGGGCACACTGGAGAACATCTTGTCCGAGGCTGCATTGAATCACTCCACGATACTGAACCCGGCAGCAAAAGCAAGGTCAAAATGCAGTCTCCTGCTTATCGTAAGTGATTGCTACACAGTCTGATAGCATATTCATCCGACCTTCAACGTCACCAGCCATCGGCAGGGTATGTAAACGTCCGTTTACCAAGACCTTGGCCGAATCGCGTGCTGCCGCCTGCCTGGCGCTTCAGTCCATCTCGAAGCCGAACAATCGACGGCAGATGTCCACGAGCACCTTACGCCGCAGGCCGTAGGAAGACCAGTACTCCACAGCGGCGGTTACCAGGTTGCGCAGGGTCCGGCCCGAGTGTTTTCGCGTGAGCTTGTCGACGTGGAGGCCGAAGTTGCGGTAGGGGATGAACTGAATGAGCGGGACGCCGGCAGTCAATACAACCTGGCGCACCTGGTCGGCCCGCAGCGCTGCACGCTCGGCTGCGTCGCAGTAGTTCGCGGACTGGGCGACGGAATCGCCATCGGTTCTGCAGGGCGATGAGCCCTGCAGAACCGAGTTGGTGTAGCGCCGGATTGCGCGCTCAACCGAGAGGGCCTGGCGCCGGCGGTCCAGCCGCTTCACAACCCACCGCCCGCCCGCAGTTTCGAAGCTGACGTGGCAGGCGGGCGTGGGCCGGACATGGAGCCGGGCAGGGTTCCGGCGACGGACGCGCAGGCATCCGCGGATTCCGCAGACGCCGGAGCCGGAGGATCATCCGCAGATTTCGCAGATTCCGCAGATTCACGCAGAGGGCTCGGAACCGGAGAACAATCCACAGATACCGGAGAAGGAGGGTCATCCACAGATTCCACAGATTTCCGAAGATTACGGTCCCGGGCATGAACAGACAGAGCAGAAGGGTTATCCGCAGATTTCGCAGACGACACGGAGTGTCGCCCTGAGCGAAGTCGAAGGGTCTCGGGACCATTATCCACAGATTCCCGAAGATTGCCGGACGAAGGACGATGGACTAATGGACGAAGAACGAGACTATCCACAGTTGGGACAGGCTTCGTGCCGTGTTCGTCATTCGAGCTTCGGGTTGCGGACCCGGCTTTGAGCCTGCTGTGGGCTTCGCAGAGGAGGAATTGAATCGAATGAGATTCGAGTCCGAGGCTCTTCCACTTGCGGAGGCAGAGTTCGAGGTGGAACGCGAGGTCCCTTCCCTGCCGCGTGCGCCAGAGGCGCGCGACTTCGCGCAGGAACCACCGGTAGTGGATGACCTGCATGGTCGGCAGGCCCGCGCCCGTGATGAGCGATTCCACGTGCTTGCGGAACAGCTCTTCGGACTCGGGCGCGGCAGTGCCGTACAAGGCGTTTTGCGCACCGTTGCGGATATCTTCGAGCACCCGGTTCATGTCCGGGCTCAGTTTCATCGGCTTGAACAGATTCTCCATACTGTAACTCCTTTCGTTAACTTATACTCCGCCGAACCCCCTACCTGTGAAAAGGAGTGCATTTTCCCGTGGGGGGAACAGCCCCCAGATTGCCGGGGGGATGGCCTCCGAAAAAACGGCTGAGGGTCGGCGAGAACTGCTAACACGAGGATTCTGAAGAGCCTGAGCGAGCGGGGTGACGCCGGAACCGACTTCGGGAGTTGCGAGTCGACAGGCTTCTCGAACAACGCGCGGACCGGGGAAGGACAGAGGTTGAGGTCGAGGTTGGCTTCGCCCCTGTAGGAACAGTGGAGGTTAAGTGTAGGATTCAGTCGACGACCCAGTCGAGAACGCAGTTCGATATGCAGTGGTCAATACTTGATGACGAACAGGCCGAGGTTAAGGTGGAGGCTGAGGTTACGGTTGAGACTCGGAACGAAGGACGGATTGGTCATCCGCAGATTACGCAGATTTCGCAGATGGCTCGGACGCGGAGTATTATCTACCGATTCCGAAGATTAGGGTCTCGACCTTAACCTCAGCCTGACCCGGAGCATCGTCCACAGATTCCACAGATTTCCGAAGATTAGAGGCTCAACCTTAGCCTTAACCTCAACATAAACCTGGCGCGGGCTAGCGCATTACGACCAGCTTCTGCGTCGCGGTGGAGCCATCGGCCGTGACCCGGACCAGGTAGACGCCGGCGGGGACGGAACGAAGATCGAGTCGGAATGATGACAGATGACCAATGACGGATGACGGACGTACAAGGCGGCCGGAGGCGTTGAAGACTTCGACCCTCGCGAGACCGTCGCTCGGCAGGCTGGACCGAATCGCCGCGAATCCGCCCGAGAGCGGGTTCGGAGCAATGGCGAACGAAACGCTCTGGGTATTCTCCCGCCTCGGGACCGAGTCATACGCGGGATGCTCGTACGCGCCCATGTCAATCGCCGAACCTTGCGGCGTGACTATCCCGTTCGGGTCATAACCAACCGGCGTTGCGGGGTCGCCGGCGTCGATGCACGGGCTGGAATCGGTGAGATGGAAGTCACGCTTGGCTGTATCTGTTACGAATGGATCAGTGTTGAGTCCATGCCCGTCGAATCCGCTGTCCTGGAATGCCGCGAAGGTCAGCGCGTGACCATTCAAGTAGTACTTTGTTCCGAGGTAGGTGTAGCAGTTGTGGTCAACGTCGCTGGTAGACCCAACAGCTATGGGGCGTGTCCCGATGACGATGTTGTTCTTGACATAGTGGTACGTGCCGGCGAGGGACAGCGACCAATCCGCACAGTTACATATGGTATTGTTCCAGATGGAGTCTTGGGTGTTGCTGCCGCTGTAGACCTTGATACCAGCATTACCGTTGTCATACACGAGGTTGTTATGGATGCGGTTGTAGCTCCCTCTGACCATGATACCGTTAGACCCGCAATCGAAGACGGTGTTGTAGGCTATCAGGCAGGAATCACGAGATGTTCCATTTTCGCTATACTGGTGTATTCCGTGGCTGGCGCAGTCGTAGATGGTGTTGTAGGTATAGGTCAAACACTTCCCTTCGGCGTAGATACCGTGGTCGTTGAGACGTCTGAGTCCAATCCCATGAATCGTGTTGCCGCTGATGATGGAACCTTGTCCCGAAAGCTCTACGCCCTGACCACCAGAGTCGTGGGCGGCGGCTGTGACTTCGCAGTTCAGCACCGAACAACTGTCTACGAATATCTTGATGGTACAACTCCAAACGTCTCCGCTGTCACGCACGACCTTGAAGCCGTCTAGGACGATGTGCGTGCGATTTATCCGCGAGTGCCCGGTGACTATGGTGTTCCATCCGTCGTAGGATTTGTAGACGATCGGATTTTCGGCCGTGCCGTTGTGCGCTCCGTCATTCACGTCGAGGTTCTCGTCGTAAGTTCCCTGCTTAACCAACACGGTGTCGCCCGCCATGAGCGTCGTGCTAGCTCTAGCGATAGTCAGCCACGGCTCTGCCTCGGTGCCGGGGTTTGCGTCGCTGCCCGTCTTAGCGACGTAGTAGGTCGTCGCGCGCACCTGGAATGTCAGGAGTATTGCCACTAGCGCCAGCTTCGCGGTACGCGGCGGCCGTTTGCCCGCCATAATTCCCGGCAGAGTACCAGCCCAAGCCGGGTCGGTCTCTACAGCCTGATTGGCCGTGGGCTCTTCGCAGATGGATGCCGATCTGCCGTCAAGGGAGTGCAGGCTCTGCGGCAGCCGACCGGACGTTGCGTCCGTTCTACCGACACACGGCGCTTGCCGCCGTGCCACTGGCAGGAACACGCCCGGAGGTGCGTGTCGCTCAATAGTATCCATGCCTGACGCTCCTATTTGCTGCTTGCTCGTCGCACATGACGGCAATACAGCTTCTGCATTATCGGACCGTGCGGTGTATTCGCGGAGTTCACTTTCCGCCCACAGAAGGTGAACCCGAAGCGCGGTTACTGCCCGCGGGTGCCGGCCGCGCTTCCGGCCGTCACCCTGCAATCACAAACTGCCTCACCGCACACCTCCGGCGCCGCCGGATAACCCTACCCGGTTTGCTGCGCCGGCCGATAACACGCGCGCTTATGCAACCCAGTAAGCTCAAGCGCCCGGGCGTTTTGCCCTGGACCGTACCGAGGCACAGCACAGTCCGGACAGTCAACGCCGATAACAGAGTACCCGCCCGCAGTCTTGCCGACAAGATGCCGTGTTCGACGGATTGAAAACGCACTGCCGGCGCCGGCAGAGGCTTTGTATCAGGCGAAAGCCTCAGTTGCCGGCGCCGGCTGGGTCGCGAAACGCGCCCTCAGGCGGGCCGTCTACAACAGAAGGGGTAGATAAGGGTCATTAGTTTCTAGTTTGTAGTTTAAGGTTTCTGGTTTGTGGTTCTTGGTTTGTAGTCTTTGGTCGCTGGTCACTGGTCATTAGTCATTGGTCATTAGTACTTGGTCATTGGCCGGGCTTATGACATCTGACGTCTAGCATCTAGTTTCTGACTTCGTCCGGTCTGCTGCTCGGCTTCCCTGGGCTAACGCGTGATGACGAGCCTCCGCGTTGTATAGAAACCCTTCGACGTGACTTTCACCAGGTACACACCGGACGTCAGCTTCCGGAGGTCGAGGCGGGTAATCCCGTTTTGCCCGACAACCAGAGTCTGAGTGAGCAGGACTCGGCCCGTCATGCCGACCACGTCAAACGTCGCAGGCCCGGCCTCAGGCAGGTTGCAGCGTAGCAGGGCG
This sequence comes from uncultured bacterium, assembly GCA_964485845.1. Lineage (GTDB taxonomy): Bacteria > Hydrothermota > Tepidihabitantia > Tepidihabitantales > Tepidihabitantaceae > UBA2258. The sequence continues at coordinate 6,654 of CAZAKP010000075.1, forward strand.
TAGCCGGAGGCAAAGGGATTCCAGGTGATTGCCACGCAACCATCGGCCGGCCTTGTCGGCGCGGCCATGACACCAACGCGTTGAACCAGCGGAGTGCTGTCATCCGGCGCGAAGCTGAAACTCGACAACTCGCTGGTGTTTTCTCCTTTGGCGAAGGAGTTCAGGTCCGTACCGGCGCAGGCGAGCCCGGCTCTATCCTTGACCGGCCGGAGTGAAGGCGATTCCGGCGCGGACGACATTCCCAGCGATTCGGAGCTCACTCTGAATCCGGCAGCAAGGACGTTGTTGCCGTAAAACTCGTCGTCGGCCAGGGCGAGGCTGCACCGTGCAGTCCAGTCCCCGCTGTAACGCAGCTTGCAGGACCGGAAGTCGTCAACGACGAGGTCCCCGGCGGTGTCGAGATTCGCCACGTGGACGCGGTCGGAGTAGTAGGGACCCTTTGGGCTGGTCAGCAACATCCAGGCATCGAACGATACCGGAACGTTGCCGTAGTTGCGAACGGTCACGGCGGGCGTTACCGACTCGCGTGGGCGATAAGTACCTGCCGGCCGGATGATACTGACTACGCCCGCGTCTACCCGTCTCGGCACGCACACGACGACGGTGCCGGACAGGGTGTCGCAGGTTGGGTTGGCGTCGCCGGAGAGAGCTGTGCCGCAACGTTTGGCGTGGTTGCCGCGCTGAATGGCCTGCCAGTGGGTGAAAGCCACGAGGGCAGAATCGCCGGGCGCGAGACCCGAGACCATCTCCGAGTCGGAGTAGAAGGAGTCTATCCAGAACTTGACCGGAAACGACACCGCATCGGTGCCGTAGTTTCTGACCCATGCCTGCGTGGCAACGTCGGCACCGGAGTCAACCGTGTCGGCCGGGGCGACAATCGCACCAACGCCAACATCGAGCACGCGTACAGCCACCGAGCCGGACACGGCATCGTTGCCATGATTCCGGTCGCCGGTAAGGCCGGTTGAGCATCGCACCGCGTGTGCGCCCCGGCGACCCGCGGTCCAGTTGCCGAACACGACCAGCGCGGAATCGCCTGGCCCGAGGCCCGAAACCGCCCGAGTGTCAGAGTAATCGGTGGCGATGCGCATGGTCACCGGGAACGACGCGGCACCCTTCCCGTAGTTCACCACCCACGCCTGCGGCGTGATGGTTGAACCCGAGTCCACGGTGCCGGTGGGCGCGGCTATGGAATAAACCCCGACGTCGAGCGACTCGCCGGAAGTGTGGTACTCGTACACACCCATGTCCACTGCCGAACCGAACGGCGCGGGGAAGCCATCGAAGTCAAAGCCGGGCGGGGTCGTCGGGTCGCCCGCGTCAATGCACGGACTGGAATCGGTCGGGCGGAAGTCATGCCCCGCCGGATCGGTCAGGCAAGGGTCGGCGCTGATGCTGTTCCCGTCCTGCCTGGTCGAGGCCTGCCATGCCGCGAAGTTGCCGGAACCGCCCCAAGAGAACTTGGCCGCACCGTCTGGGTAGTAGCAGTTGTAGTCGAGCTTGTTGTTGGCGAGGGAATCCAGGTATAGTTCCTGCGACGCGTTGGCGAAGCAGATGTTGTTTCGGAATACGTTAGCACCAGTGGCAGTCACCTTTATCCCAACATTGTTGCCGTAGCAGATGTTGTTGTAGACGTCGTTATCCGTGCCGTCTCGGCTGTTCGGTTCGCCCTCGGGCGGCTCCTCGCGGTAGACGTGGAGGCCACATATCCCGCCGTCGTAGCAAACGTTGTCATGGATAGAGTTCGAGTCGCCCTCGACAACGATACCCCCCTCCGTGCTGCTGTAGACTGTGTTGTACGCTATCAGGTTGGAGTCCGAGTTGGGATATATCTGCATCCCTATCCTGATGTTGTCGTACACGGTGTTATAGGTGAACTGACCGTGTGTGCTCGAGTGTGCGTAGATGCCATCACCGTGCCCGCCGTAGCCGAAGCCGTGAATCACGTTGCTGTCGATGACGTTGCCGTAGCTTGCACCGTTGAACAGTATGCCGATGGTTGACCCGATGGCTGCCGAGTGTGCCGGGGATTCTACAATCTCGCAGCCGTGTATCCTGCAACTGTCGTACTCGATTCTGACCAGATAGGCATAACCTCCGCCTCTGGCAAAGGCGGCAGCATCGCCAAGAATCTTGAAACCGTCGAGTACGATGTGATTCCTGTAAAATCGCACGGTGCTGTTCAAGATTGTGTTCCAGCCGTCGTAGGACTTGAATACGATGGGGTCGGCCGCGGTGCCGTCGTTGCCGTTGAAGGTAAGTTGGCCGTAGAGGTTCACGCTGTCATATGTCCCCTGCTTTACCCAAACGGTATCGCCGGCTGCCGCCACCGAGATTGCCCTGGGTATACTCAACCACGGCTGCGCCTCGGTACCGGGGTTGTTGTCGTTGCCGTTCTTGGCAACGTAGTAGGTCGTTGCGCTTAGGCGCAGCGACACGAATGCGATCAGTAACAGTGCTGCCTGCTTGCTCATATTCATCTCCTGATGAGCGTGTAGCCAGTGCCTCCATAAGGCTTGCGCTCCCGCAAGATGGAGCCTCACCATTGACGCGCCGCGACGGCTGTGACCTTGGCACGAGACTGGCTCGCACCGGGTTCGCGCCTGCGCGGCGGGCAGCAGTCGCCGTTTGCCGATTATTCAGGAAAGAGGCGATGAACCGCCGATGCCGGCGGCATCCGGTCGTGCGGCATATGAGCTCGGCGCTCCCGAGGACCGCCGCGCCAACATGCGCACGACTTCGGACGACAGCCTTGACGGCTGTCCATCTTGCCCAGACATTCCTCACCGCCGCATGCCTTTTCAGCAGGCGGCTCTCTCGACTAACGGACCTTGCGGTGTGTACACGGGGGTCCGCTTCCCGCCCAAAGGAAGTGAACCCGAAGCGCGATTACTGTCCGATGGTGCCGGTCACGCTTCCGACCTCGAGCCCGCAGTTGCGGGCCGTCTCCAGAACACCTCCGGCGCCGCGGCGAAACCATTCCGGTTCGCTGCGCCGGCCGATAGCACGCGCGCTTGCGCAACCCAGCAAGCTCAAGCGCCCGGGCACTGCACCCAAACCGCGAGGAAGCACGACCGCGGTCCGGGAAACTCGCGCCATAAAAATCCTACCCCCCTGCTGTTGTCGACAAGGGGTTATTTTCGGGTGATTGAAAATGCTCGGCCGGCCGCCGGCAGAAGCTGGAAGTTGCCAGAGGTTAGCTGAGAGATGTGGGATGTCAGAAGGGACGGAACACAGGGCATGACCGGTCGAAGCCGGAAGCTAGAGGCTAGATCGCAGAAGCTGGAATACGGACGGGACCGCGAATCCGGACCTTCTTCTCGACCACCACCTCGACCTTTGCCTCTCCTCAGCAGGTTGAGACTAAGATTGAGACGGCGCGAAAGCAGTTTTTGGTTTGAGGTTCTTAGTTTCAGGTTGGGATCTGAACCTAACCAGAAACTGGAAACCAGAAACCAAAAACCAGTAACTGCGAGACCTCCACCGATTACGCCGATTTCAGGAAGATTGACCATTAGACCCAAGCCTCAGGAATCTGCGAAATCTGCGTAATCTGCGGATGACACTTCTGCTCTGTCTGTCCGTACTCGAGACCCACAATCTTCAGAAATCTGTGGAATCTGTGGATAATGCTCCGGTCAGGTTGAGGTTAAGGGCGAGTCCGCGCGAGAGGAACCTATAAAACCTGAAACTTGAAACTATCAACTCACCTGGTCCGGCTTGTGGCTCGCGTAGTGTTTCTGGTACTTGTGGTAGTGGTAGTAGTAGTAACCGCCGTACCGGCCCGTGCGCTTGAGGTCGTTGACCACGATACCGGACAGGTGAGCCCCGCCGTTTGACATGGCGGCGACGGCCGCCTCCAGCGCGTCCATCGCCGTCTGGCCGGCACGGGCAACCATAATGCTCGTGTCGACCAGGGCCCCAAGAATCGGCATGTCGGCCGCAACGAGGACGGGCGGTGTGTCGATGACGACGTAGTCGTACTCTTCCCCGAGCCGCTCGAGCAGCGCACGGGTGGCGTTGAGCGTCAGCAGGTCAGCCGGGCTCGGCGGAATCGTGCCGCAGGGAAGGCAGGAAAGGCGGTCGAGCTTGGTCGGGAAAATGGCCTGGAACGGGTCACCGCCGCTGAGAATAAGGTCGGACAGGCCGGGCTTTCTTTCGTGCTGGAATATCGTATGCAGGACCGGGTGGCGCATGTCGGCATCTATCAAAAGAACCCGCGCGCCAGCCTGGGCCAGCACCGCTGCGAGGTTGACCGCGATGGTCGACTTGCCCTCGCTCGGTCCGGACGACGTTACGGCAATCGTGCGCAGCCTGCGCTCGGCATTGGCAAAGGCCAGCCCGGTGCGCAACATTCGAAAGGCCTCGGCCCCCGATGATTCGACGTCCGTGTGGGTAATCAGGTGGGCTGTGACCTCGTTGTTTCGGCGCCGCCGTCCGCCGGCCGAGAGCTGCGGCACGCTGCCAAGCACCGAGTAGCCCCGGTGTTGCAGGTCGCGCGGGCTGCGGATAGACGTATCGAGGTACTCGGCTCCCCACACCGAGCCGAGCGCCAGGGCCAGCGCCAGCATCAGGCCGAAGGAGAGACTACGTTTGACGTCGGGCTGAGTCTGGCCCGCGCCGCGGGCCCGGTCGATGATGCGCACGGAGGGCACGCGGCCGGCCTCCTGGATACGCGTCTCCTCGAAGCGCTCGGAAAGCATCGAGTTAATCCGGCGGCCGGTCTCCGCATCGCGCGTCAGGCCGGCGAGTACGCGCTCGGTCTCCGGCAGCCGGGAAAGCGAGGCCTCGTAGCGCGAAAGGGCCGTTGCCAGGAATTGGCGCCGGGCCCGCGCCGCGGTGAGCCCGGTGTTGAGCGTGAGCGCCTGGTCGAACAGGCTGCTCAAGCGCCCGACCGGGTCGACGAACTGCTGCTGCTCGATGAGAGTCCGCAGCGCACTCCGGAGCTGAGCGCGCGTGCTGTCAATCTGTCGGTTGAGGTCGCGGACCCGCTGTGAGGTCTCATCGAAGCCGCCGATGGTCAGGTTGGCCTTGTCGACTTCAAGCTGGTTGAGGCTGCCCTGCAGGCTGGCCACCACCGGCGAGCTAATGCCCTGCAGCTTGCTCGTTGATCCCGCCCCGGCCGAATCTATCTCACTCTGAACCTGGGCAAGCTGGGCCTCACTCGCCTTTATCTCCGCGTCCACCTGCTGCAACTGGACGGCGACTCCGGCCTGCTGGCCGATGAGCGCCTGGGTTTCCGAGCTTAAGTCGGTGAGCCCGTGCGCGGCCTTGAATTCTTCCAGGCTCCGCTCGGATGAGTCGAGCCTTGGCCCCGCTACTGCAAGCTGGTCCTCAATGAACCGGCGGGTCGCCGTCACCTCGGCGCGGCTCTGGTCCAGGTCATACTGCTGATAGGCATCGAGATAGGCGTTGGCGGCAGCAACGGCCGACGCGCTGGATGGACCGGTTGCCACGAGCTCGATGACGTCGGTCTGACCCCGCTGCCGTGCCATGACCCCGGCCTGCAGTGCCAGTTCGGCCTGGGCGCGCTTCGTTGAATCCCGCAGCCCCTCTGCCACTTTCTCCACCAGGCTCCGGCTGCGCAGCAGCTCCAGGCAGTTGGCGACGCAGTTCATCGCGCTGGGGTCGTAGAAGGAGGGACCGGAGAAGACGCCCGGGTTACGGGGTGTAACCATGAAAGTCGACCGCGCCTGAAAGAGCGGCTTGGTCCGGACAATGGAAAGGACGGTGAGTCCCATCATCACGACGAACACCCCAAGCGCCAGCCACTTCCAGCGGACGAGCATCCCGAGATAATCATAGAGCGTTGCTTTGGTGTCGGGAACTACCTGCCTCGGCGGCTGGTGAATGCTTCTCGGCATGGGCCCGGTCACTGGCTTACTTTCGGACGGGTCTCCGCCCGGATTCACGGTCTCACCCCACCCAGGACGCGAGCGTTATGGCCAGTGTGAGCATGCTCACGATCGTGGTAAAAACTGTCAGCCCCGTGCGGATGCGATACCACGCGGAAGACGGCACCATGACTACGTCACCGGGCGACAGCCGCACGAGCTCCCCTTTATTCAGCGCCGCCTGCAGGTTAATCCTCGTCCGGGTCTGGCTGACTGCCCGGATGATGATTACGCGAGTCAGGTTGGCGTCCTCGGTCGGCCCGCCTGCCGCGGAAATCAGCTCAAAGAGGTCCGGGGCGGCCAGGAAGCTGAACGCACCGGGCGAACGGACCTGACCCCAGACGTAGTACTTCGAACCCGACGCCTGCGGTTTCAGGTCCCCGGGCCGGACCTGCGCCACACCAATCCCGGCCAGCAGGATAAGGAGAATGCCAAGTCTCAGGGACGATGGACAAAGCAACGCGGAAAGGGCAGAATGCCAGGACCGCGTGTGCCTGCCTTTGGCGCTTCGGACTTGCCTAGTCCCTGTCACTTTGTCCTTTGCACCTTCCTCTGCTGACTTCTGACGTCTGAATTCTGGCATCCAAATTGTTCCTTTGCGCTTGTCTACTTCTCCGGCTCGAACTCGAAATCTACTACCCGATACAACGGGTACGGCCTGCCGGCCGACTCGCCTCCAACCCGGAAACGCATCTGCTCCTTCGGCACGCCCAGTGACTCAAGATACTCGATAGCGGCCTGCGCCCGGCGTCCCGACAACCGGGCGTTGTACTCCGCCGAACCTTCCTCCGACGCATAGCCGCTGACGACGACCTTGAGGTCCGGGTGGGCGAGCAGCACGTCGGCGTTCCGGCGCAGGGTGGTCTCGGCCACCGGCGTAATCTCCCACTTGTCCCA
>CAZAKP010000076.1:0-13397 GCA_964485845.1 uncultured bacterium
GACTGAGGCGATTCGGAACCACCGCTTCAAGCCCGAGTACCTGCGCGGGCTGTAGCGAACGCGGGCGTCAGCGCACGATTACGACCGGCACCGTACCGGCACCGGCCGTGGAGACGTAGTACACTCCCGGCTTCAGGCGGTGGAGGTCGAGCGTGGTGCGCGAGCTGCCTGCCGGCACAGCCGTTCGCGCAACGAGCCGGCCGCAAATATCGTGGACCTGCAACTCGCACCTGACTGTCATCGGTTGCAGCCCGACCTGCAGCAAGCCGCGGCAGGGACGAGGAAACGCCCGCAGGGACGCGACCGGACAGACTCCTGGGTGCTCGGTGACACCCTCCAACTCGCCGCTCAGTTCGTGCAGGTACAGTAGAACGCGGACAAAGTCATGCGGTTCCTGCACCTCAGGAATCCAGACCGGCGGGTTGCCCAGAGTGTAGACATGGTTCTCTGGGTTCATCTGCGAGTCGTTCACGCGGGTCCAGGAACTAATGCCGGCGCCTCCGTACCCAACGGCAGTGGCGCTGTCAATCAACTGGATGGCGTGCCGGTTGTCGGGAATCAGCGGGTTGCTGTCGAACTGCGGCTGCATCCGCAGGTACGCGGACGGCACCTGCTTCATGAACCGGGCCGCCTCTCGTTCCTGCCAGAACGCGTCCGAGTCAGCCGGCACCGGCACGAACCCGCCCGAATCCTGACAGGTCTGAGAACGGTCCGCCGGCCCTTCGAAATCCAGCAGGAACGTGACGCGCGGCTCGGCATGGCGTGCGATCATGCCCGAACCCATCGTGATACCGTAGCCCGTGCTGTACACACCCAGCCGGGTCGTATCCACGTAGTCCCGGCCCGCCAGCAGCGACAGGCAGGCGTGCATCCCGTCCTGGTGCACGTACCCATCGTAGTTCTCGGGATACGCACCGCTCTTGCCCCGGCCGTCCGGGTCGAAATGCATGAACGCGAATCCGTCAGAAGCGATGTTATCCGGCATGCCGAAGCTGTCCGCGTCAAAAGCACTCCCGAAGCCGGTCCCGCCCGGTGCAAAGACTACCCCAGGCACGCGATTGCCCGGCCCGGCATAGGCCGGTCGGTGGATGTGGACGTAGAGTGTACAACCGGACGTCGGGTTCACGACCTGCAGGGTCTCAACAATGACTGATACGGTGTTCGGATATTGCCAGACGATGCTGTCCGCGGGCGTCAACTCAACTACCCGATTCATCTCAGAGACAAGCGTGTTGCCGTTATCCAGCCTGACCGCCATTAACGGCGTCGTGAGCCCGCTGGCACTCCAGACGATCGCTCCTGAATAGTTTACCTCGATGACGCGGTTCAGGTAGCTTTCGGCTATCACCGTATTGCCATTCGCCAGGCGCTGGGCGGATGAGGGGAAGCAGAGGTATTGCCAGACGATGTGGCACGCGGAATCGACCTCGATGACCCGACTGCTGTCCGACACACAGATGAGTGTGTTGCCGTTCGCCAGCCGGCTGCCGTTGCGCGGGCTCTGGTGACTCGAGCAACTCCACACTATGTTGAGGAGGGAATCGACCTCGATGACCCCTTCGTTGTCACGGTCGGTTATGAGTGTGTTACCGTTCGCCAGGCGAAAAGCCTCAGTCGGATAGGCCAGCCCCGCTGAATCGAGCCACACGCGGTCACCGTCGCGGTTCACCTCCAGAATCTTGTCACCGAGACTTGAAGACATCAGCGTGTTGCCGTTCGCCAGCCGCCGAGCGGTGTGAAGAAACGGCACGTCGCCTTTGATATACGCCCAGACCAGCCGGCCCAGGCTGTCCACCTCCAGCGCGAACGCGTCATTACCCCCGAAAGCCCTGCCGTCGGCAATCAGCGTGTTGCCGTTGGACAGGCGCTCGATGCCGAACGGTACGACCGGAACCTTGGCTGCCACGAGCGTCAGGCAGCCCGACACGGCGATGAGAAGAACTGATAACCGCATCCGATGGGAATTCAGTGCCGCTTCCTTTGTTCTGACCGTCGGCAGAACATCTCATATGATAGTGTCCGTGTGATTGCACGTCAATCACCTACGCCGGACCGGCGACGTCAAGACCAGCGTTGGCGGTTTGACACTGCAGCAGGCGCGCCTAGAATTCCTATGTGAATCTCGCGAAAGGAAGCCTGTTTTGAGAACTACCTGCGTGTTTGCTTTCTTTGCCTTCGTACTGACGCTGCCGGCCAGCGCGACCAACTGGCCGCTCGTGCCGCTCGATTCGGTCCACCCGCTCGGCAACAACTGGGGCAACTACCAGGACTATGGCGGCGACCCGTATTTTCACAATGGCATCGACGTCATTACCCCGGACGTTCACGGCCGTCGGGTGACGGCGGTCCGGCACGGGTGGGTCAAAGCCTGGGGCACGATTCAGGAAGAGCTTCACTACCGGCTCGCCATCTGCGACACGAACTCCGACTTCACCGGCCGGGCCGAAGGCTGGCTGTATGCACACATCGATTCCACCCGCTGGCACCGCAATGTCGGCGACGAAGTCCAGGAAGGCGACTCCATCGGTTACCTGGTTACGTGGCCGATACTGGCGAGCTTCGACCATTGTCACTTCGCCCGCGTCTCCGATACCGGCGCAACCTGGCAGCGGTTCCCCAACCCGACCTGGTGGTTCGTCCAGAATCCGTTGACCATCATCCAGCCAAACACCGACCAGGAGGCGCCGGTGTTTGAGAATGCCCGCACCAACCAGAAGTTCGCCTTCTGTCGGAACAACCGGAACAACAGCTACGTGCGCTACGACAGCATCGTCGGTGAGGTAGACATCATCGCCAAAGTGTTCGATAAGACGGGTGTGACAACCGGGAACTCGACCTGGGACAAGCTGGCTCCATATGAGATTGACTACTCAATCAAGAGGGAGGACGGGCTGGTTGTTGTCCCCCGGACAATCGGTGTGCAGTTCTCGAATACGCTCGACGGGTCGCTCGTCAACGTCGTCTATAAGGCGGACAATACCTGCAGGTCCCGGGGTGACTACGACAACCGCGACTACTACTACATCGTGACCAACACTGACGGCGACTCGGTCATCGAGGCCACTGATACTACCGGCGAGTGGAACAGCGGGCTCGTCGGCGACACGACCTACTGGGTTTACGTTCGGGCGAGCGACGTCTACGGCAATGCTACGCTGGATTCGATGCAGGTCAGGACTCGCAACGGCGTGGCGGTGGCGGAGCCGCCGTTTGCGGTGCTGTCCCGGCCGCTCCGCGCGGCCCAGACCATTGGCCGCAGCGGGGCCATCAGCTTCGGCCTGGCCGGTACCGGCAGAGCTGAGTTGGCGGTCTTTGACCAGGCCGGCCGAGCGGTCGTGAACCTGGCCGATGGCCGGTTTGGCCCGGGTGAGTATCGTTTCTCCTTCGCGCCACCTGCTGCCGGAGTCTACGTTGTCAGGCTGACACTCGACGGTAGGGATACGTACAGCGCGAAGCTGGTCGTTCTCAGATAGCGAAAACGGGGCTGTACCGCGCGTCCTCGCGCTCCGAGGGGCTGTTCCCGCTTTCCGGTCAGTGTCCCGGATTCGCCGCGACCGATTCCGCAGCACGGATGCCAGTGGCCCAGGCAAAGTGCAGGTTGTAGCCGCCGGTCTCGGCCCAGACATCCAGTGCCTCTCCGGTAAAGTAGAGCCCCGGGAAGCGCCGCGCCTGCATCGTGTTCATGTCCACTTCATCAAGGCTTACGCCGCCGCCGGTTACGGTCGCGCGCTCCATCGGCTCGGTGCCGACAATCGCGAATTCGGTCGAGCAGAGCTGGCGGACGATGCGTTCCTGCTCCGCCCGGCTCAGTTCGGTTAGAATCCGTTCGGCCGGAACACCGGCCATGGCGCACAACTTCACCGCCAGTCGGCGGGCAACCAAAGCGCCGAGAAATGTCCCAAGCTGCTTCTTCGGGTGAGTGGCCCGCCCGGCGGCGAAGTCGTTTGAGAGGTCGGATGCGCTCCGGTCCGGTACCCAGTTGACTTTCAGGGCCACCTGCCGGTGCTCGGCAAGGCCTCGCGCCGCATAGCCGCACAGGTTCAGCACGCTCGAACCCGACACGTGCGCGTGGGCGAAGATGAAGTGGCCGGCCGCGGTTCGGGGCTCGTCTCCGGCTACGAGCAGCATCATCTCGACTCGCGGCTGCGTGACTCCGGCCAAATCGCTCAGGTCGTCTCTCGTTCGGAGCGAGGCCAGGGCCGGAAACCATTCGACCGTCTTGAGGCCGAGGCCCCGGCAAAGCGCCAGCCCGTCTCCGGTCGAGCCGGTCCGAGGGTAACTCGCTCCGCCGGTCGCAACGCAGACGTTTCGCGCGGCCAGTACACCGTCGCCGGCATGAATTCGCCAACCTGGTTCGAGTCCGGTCACCCGGCATCCCGTATTCAGCCTTCCTCCGGCCGCCACCAGCTCCCGCAGAAGCGCGTCCCTGATCCCGGCCGCGTCGGTGCTCCTTGGCCAGACGCAGCCATCGTCGTCGATTCGGGCGTCGATTCCAAGGGCTGAGAAGAGCTGTATGATACGCTGATAAGGGAACTTACGAAGCAGCGGCATGATGAGCCTGGCATCACAGTCGAAGCGGCCGGCCATTGCTCTGGGCGACTCGGCATGAGTGAAGTTGCCCTTGCCCCCGCCGGTCACGGCAAGTTTTTTCCCGCATCGCTCACCCCGTTCCAGGACAATCACCTTGAGGCCGGCCCGGCAGGCCGTTACGGCGCAAATCAGGCCGGAAGCCCCACCACCGACGACCGCCAGGTCGGCAACCTCTTGCATTATAGGAACTTAACTATAATCCTATATTCCAGCCCGCGGAAGTAGAAAATGTGAGCGAACCTTTTGGGGCCTTCATGTGTCTAATATATTCGAGAGCACGACAGTTCGGTATCATAAACCGGTTCGGTCAAAACATTGCCGCGACACTGAGCTGCTCGTGACTCTCTTTTTTTATTCTCTTTCGTACTTAACCCAGTCAACATAACTCCGAGAAGCCGCATCCTCCCCGCCGACCAGGATTCCGGCCCCGGCAGCATAGAGAGTTTCGCTGGTCCAGGCCAGCTTCATTGAGTACAGCCGGCGATATTTATCGACGCTGACGTAGACCAGGGAGGAATCGACGGGCGAGGAAGCAATTGCCACGGCTCCGATGGGCAAGCCGCTGATGATGTGTCCGTTCAGGTTGGCGGCGAACATGCCGTCAGGCTCGGGAGCGGTTCCGGCGCGAAACAGCACCCACTTCCCGTCAAAAGTCCAGGTGAAACCGGAGAAGTAGGCGTCGCCGATGCCCGCGGTCAGGTTCACGGGGTTCGTGCCGTTGCTGTTCATTACGAACGCGTCTTCCCTTGTCTCGTTTTCGTGCGGGTCGCCCGGAACGAGGCACTGGCTCCTGCGAAAACATACCAGCCTGGTCCCGTCCGGACAGAAGACCGGGGATGAGTTCTCGATGCAGGTGAACCGGCTCGAATCAATGATGACGTAGTCGCTGTCGTGGGTGAGTTGGACTTTATTGCCGGAGCCGTCGACCGTGAACAGGTGCGCGTTTGCGGCCGGGTAGCCCTCGAACGCGACCACGTCGGACACCGGCGAAGCATCGCAACTGTAGATACCGTTTGGGACCTCGGCGAGCAGGAAGGTCTGGCCGGACGGGAGAGGGACGCTGTAGAGCTTGTGGTCGGCCAGGAAGACCACGGAATGGCAGCCGGGCCGCAGCCGCGGACACAACGGGTAGGCGCTCGGCTCCGGCTTGAAGGAGGCCTCAATGGTGCCGTCCGGCCGATAAAGTTCAAGCGCCTTGTACAGCCCGTCGACGACGAGGCGGGTACCGAATCCGACTTTGACCGATACCTCGGGCGACAGGTATTCGTGGCTGCCGGAAATCGCGCGGGCCCGCAGCCAATGGATGCTCCCTTCGGAAAGCCCGCTCACGTCCCACTTGAAGTCCGACTCATAGGACGGAAACGTATCCACCCCGATGACCGCGCTGTCCACTATCGCCTCAAGAAAGGTGACACTGCCAAACGGGTAGCACGTGGCCCGGACCGTATCCAGTCCGTACACCACCCACTGGTTATCGGCACTGTCCCAGGACCCAGCCGTGACCGTCACTTTTACCTTCTCGGTGCAAGCCCCCGAAAGAAGCACCAATAGCATTGGGAGCAGTCGTTTCATACCTAAAACCTAGGCCGTTCTCGGCTGTTTGTCAACACCGTTCGTCCACCGCACAACGTTGATTCGGACATCGCCAAGCCGCACTCCGGCAAACGGTTTCCGGGTTCTGCTTTGTCAGGGCCTGTTTGTGCCTTTGTGTCTTTGTGGTGGGATTCTCGTCTCGCTCATTCGCCGACGACGGTCACGACCAGCTTGCGGCGTCGCGCCCGATTGTCGAAGTCGAGCAGGACTATCTGCTGCCACGTGCCGAGCGCGATGGCACCGTCCCTTACCGGGAACGATTGCGAAGCCCCGACCAAAGCGCTGCGCAGATGGGCAAAGCCGTTGCCGTCGCCCCAGGTGTCGTTGTGGCGGTAGCGCGCGCTCTCGGGCGCGAGTTTCTCCATCGCCACCTTCAGGTCCGCGACGGCGCCCGGCTCAAACTCGATGGTCGTGATACCGGCGGTGGAGCCCGGGTTCGCGATGCAAACGACTCCATTCTTGATACCGGATTTCACGACGGTGGCGGTGACCTGGGGCGTTAAGTCAATCACGTCGCAGAACCCCTGCGCAGAAACGTCAAACGTGGCGTGGTGAACCATCAGGCACACTGCAGTGTTGAGTTTTGGCTTTTGCCCTTTGGCTTTTGACTTGAGTCATCGGGCGGCTGCTGTCCGGGGCGGTTCCAGCTTCTGACATCTCGCCTCTAGCATCTGACTTCGCCTCCTCCGAAAGGAAAAGGGGGTCACGGATGGTCGCGAGTCTGGCTGCAATCTAACAAGTGACCGAGCCTATAGCGAGTACGCTTCCACCGTGCCCCGGCCGGGAGAATAGCAATTGCCCTCTCGATGTCAAGAAGATCACCCGAATCCTTCAGCATACCCTGATGAGAACCGGGGTCCGAGTCTCCGCCATAGTCATCGGACACATGGCCCTACGGGCGTCAGTCCAGGTCGCGGCGCATTTCGCGGCCAACGCGGCACTGCGAATCGCGGTCGAATTCACGCGGGAGTTCTCTTTGAGAACCTCCGTGATAGCCAAGCCGGCAGTCAACCTTCAGACGACCATCCAAAAGTCTGTCCGAGTCCCTTTCCGAACCACCTTGGGAACCGTCCCGGGAACGGTTCCCAAGGCGAATCCCGATCCGTCGTCGGCCGCTGATTCTGAACCCTAACGCCCTATGTTTGTTCGACTTAGACATGAAGCGACGAAATGTGGGCAGCGTCCCCTTTTGGCCGGCGCTGCCGGGCAGAGAATTGACAAGAATCAACCCGAGGTTAGAATTTCGGCGACGTTCGGCGGTTCTCCAAACAGGAGGCACTCATGTTCCGTGACAGGTCCGCATCGGTCTTGGCCATGGTCGCAGTGGCCGGAATTCTCATGCCCACAGTCATTGCCGCCCAGGTCACTTTCCAGCGCACGTACGGCGGCACGGGCGACGATATCGGTAGCGCGGTCCAGCAGTGTACCGACAGCGGCTACGTTATCACCGGGTTCACCAGCTCATTTGGCGCAGGCTCGGATGACGTCTATCTGGTCAGGACCAACGCGCGCGGCGAGACGCTCTGGACCCGGACCTTCGGCGGCGCGATGTGGGACGGCGGGAATTGTGTTCAGCAGACCGTGGACGGCGGGTTTGTCATCGTCGGCTCGACACAATCTTTCGGCGCGGGCTCGGTTGATGTCTATCTAGTCAAGACCGACGCCAGCGGTGACACAATCTGGACTCGGACCTTCGGCGGCACCGGTATCGAGACGGGCACCTCGGTCCAACAGACCGCGGACAGCGGCTACGTCATCGTCGGCTTCAGCTCATCCTTCGGCGCGGGCGCTGCCGACGTTTATCTCATCAAGACAAGAGCCAACGGCGACACGATGTGGACAAGGACCTTCGGCAGTGCCTTTAACTACGAGGCCGGCAACTCGGTCCGCCAGACGGCGGACGGCGGCTATGTGGTTGCCGGCGAGAAGACGCCGGTCAGCACGGGCTTAGGCGACGTCTGGTTCCTCAAGACCAATTCGCATGGCGATACTTTGTGGACGAGGACCTTCGGCGGTGACTCCGTCGAGGTGGCGAAGGATGTTCGGCAGACGGCAGAGGGCGGCTACCTTGTTGGCGGCTCCACGCGGTCGTTCGGCGCGGGCGCGAACGACGTCTATCTCGTCAGAACCGACTCGAACGGCAACCAAGAGTGGTGTGGCGCCTACGGCGGCACCGGAGCGGACGTCGGTGCATCGACACTGCAGGTCGGCGATGATGCTTACGTAGTAGCTGGCGCGTCCGCGTCCTTTGGTGCGGGCGGTGATGACGTCTATCTCGTCAAAACCGATGCCGACGGTGACCTGCTCTGGACCCAGACCTTCGGGGGAGATTCAAATGATGTCGCCTACTCGGTCCAGCGGACCAGGGATGGCGGCTACGTGATGGCAGGCTACACCGCCTCCTCTGGGGCCGGTGGCTACGACGTCTGGCTCATCAAGACCGATTCGCTGGGCAGCGTCGGCGCGGCAGAGCCGAGGACGAATTCGACACCGACGCGGGGCTTCGCTGTTACCTGCGAGCCGAATCCGTGTCGCGGAACGACGACGGTCGGCCTCAAGCTACAAGCCTCAAGCTCCAAGCCAGTGGCGCTGCGCGTATATGATGCGTCCGGCTGTCTGGTTCATTCGGAATCCGGACTTCGGACTTCGTCATTCCGGCTTGACCTCTGGTCAATGCCGGTTGGCGCCTACTTCGTCCGCTGCGATGTGGCGGGACAGCATGCCACCGCGCGGTTAGTAGTTCAGCGCTAGCAGCAAGCACGCAGCGGCAGCCAGGGGCGGGCTCGCGGCGTCGGACATCTGATTTCGTCTGCCCGCGCTGTCGTTGACTTCGGCACGGGCCTGCCTAGCATTCGCCATGGACTACCGACTTCTCTGCCTGGTCGCCCTCGTCGCCTGGGGCTTCTGGAGTTTCCTGAGCAAGATCGCAACCAAGACGTCGTCGGACCACAATGTCGCGTTCTGGACGACGCTCGCGGGTTTTCTGCCGATAGTCGCTTACTCGCTGACCGCACGAACCCGCGGGGAGATGAAGCCGGCGGCCCTGCCGATCGTGGCCGGTGTTCTGGCCGGGATCGCGACAGTGGCATACTATCTGGCGCTGCGCCGCGGGCCGGCGTCGGTGGTCGTGCCGCTGTCGGGCATGTACATCCTGTTGCCGGCCGTGCTCGGGTTCATCTTCCTGAAAGAGCCGCTCACAGTTACGCACATACTCGGCTTGGGCTGCGCCGGCTTGGCAGTTATCTTTCTGAGTCTGTAGCACAGGCACAAGCGCAAGCTCAAGCACAAGCCCAAGCACAAGCGTGGCGGCGGGATTTGACTCGGCCTGGGCTGGAGCCTACCATTGTATGGTGACTGTTGATAGATCTCTTGTGACGCGCCGGAGGCGCGTGCCATGACTCGGTATTATTACCGGGGCCGTGCGCCTCGGAGACCGGGAACCACCAGCCCAGTTGTCAGTCTGCAGTTTGCAGCTCACCGTAGTACAAACCTAACCAGAACCCAAAGAACACAATCGGCATGATTGACCGGCTTTGTGCCGGCAGTTTGCCGGCAAGCGGAATAGGACCAATAGGCCCTATAGGACCTATAGCGGAGGAGGCATGATGCCCAAGCGTTACGACTATACAGGCAAGGACGTTCAGGACGTGTACGACGGTCCGGGCGGCCTGCTTTGGGAAGCAGTGATGTCCGAGCAGATTCACTCGGGCAAGGACGAAGTTACGGACCGGATGGCCAAGGCCGTGGGCTTGAAGCCGGGCATGCACGTGCTCGACGTCTGCTCGGCACTGGGCGCACCGGCGCGGCACATCGCGAAGAAGTACGGGGTGAAGGTGACCGGGCTCGACTTCACCAAGACGATGTTGACCAAGGCCATCGAACGGACCAAGGCGGCCGGCCTCGATGGACTGGTCAGCTACGTGGAGGGTAACGCCATGGACATGCCGTTCAAGAAGGACACGTTCTGCGTGGTCTGGGGCCAGGAGGCGTGGTGCTATGTCACCGACAAGGACCAACTCATGGAAGAGGCGGTGCGGGTGCTGAAGCCGGGCGGCAAGCTCATTTTCACTGACTGGGTCATCACTGGTAAGGTGGATGAGCCGCTGCTCGCGAAGCTGTACGAGTCGATGGCGTTCCCATACATGGAGACACTCGCGGGCTGGGGTGACCTGATGAAGAAGTACGGCTTCAAGAACATCAAGGTCGAGGACCAGACCGTGGAGTACGCGAAGTGCTTCGACGAGTACAAGAAGATGGTCGAGGTGGACCTGAAGCCGACCATCGTGCAGAACTTCGGCAATGACCTGTTCGGGTTTGCGAGCGGGCTCGTGAACCTGTGGCGCGATGCGGCGCACGCCCACCAGGTCGGCCGCGGCTGGTACCAGGCCGAGAAATAGAATCGAGCCGTTCTGACCGAGCCAAGGCCAGTTGCTACGTCGGCAGGCCCGCAGAGGCGCCTGCCGACGCCGACTGGCCGGAGGGGAGAAGAATGGAACTGACCGACAGGGACAAGGTGAACATCGAGCGGGCGCGGCAGGTCGGCGAGAAGCTGGGCTATTTGCTGAACCCCGACGTCGAGCGGACGCTCAAGGTTTCGAACCTGCTGGCGAGGAACTTCGCGGAGTTCGGCAAGTACTACTGCCCGTGCAAGCAGTCGCACCCTCTCGACCCGGCCAAGGACGTGCTTTGTCCTTGTCCGAGTGTCCATGAAGAGGTCGCGAAGGACGGCCACTGCTTTTGCCGGCTGTTCTTCCGCCCCGGCGCGAACGCCGCCCATGGCGGCTGCTGCGGGAAGCAGTGAGGAAAGGAGCAAGAATGCCTGAACACAATCAGTTGCTGGCTGAGCTGGGCTTGAATGTGCCGCTGCACGATGAGCTGTCGCAGGCCACGGAACGGTCATTCCAGCGCACGATCGGCTCGCAGCAGAACCGGCCCAAGGCGATGGCCTACTTTGATGGGGTGCTGCACGGCGCACACGGCGGCCGCATCGCCGAGCTGGTCGAGGCCCGCAAGGCCGGCCGCAAGGTCGTCGGCACGTTCTGCGTATATGTGCCCGAAGAGATCGTCATGGCAGTTGATGCCATACCCATCGCGCTCTGCGGCGGTTCGGCTTTCACGGTACCGTACGCGGAGAAGACGTTCCCCCGCGACATCTGCCCACTGGTGAAGTCGACTTTGGGCATGGCGTTCTCGAAGACGTGCCCCTACGGGCCGATTCTGGACATGATGGTGGGTGAGACGACCTGCGACGTGAAGAAGAAGACATGGGAGATCCTCGCGGACCCGACCTTCCACGTCATGGAGGTGCCGCAGAAGAAGGAGGCGATTGACGTCGATCTCTGGCGGAAGTCGGTGCGCGAGTTCAAGGACAAGGTCGAGGAGATTGTGGGACGCAAAGTGGAGCCGCAGCGACTGGCCGCCACGACCGGCGTGATGAACGCGAAGCGGCGGGCGCTTGCGCGCCTGACCGAACTGCGCAAGGCAGATCCGCCGCCCATCAGCGGTCTGGACGCGCTGGCGGTGATGCAGGGAGCGTTCAACGACGAGCCGGTCCGCTTCACCGAGCACCTGAACATCCTGAACGCCGAACTCGAGCAGCGGGTGGCGGCACGCGTCTCGCCGTTCGCCAAGGGCGTGAAGCGGGTCATGATTTCAGGATGCCCGTCGGTGATGGGCAACTGGAAGGTGCACCACCTGGTTGAGTCGTCGGGCGCGGCAATCGTCGCCGACGAGACTTGTACGGGTTCCCGCTACTTCGAGAACCTCGTTGACGAGACGGCGCGCGACCTCGACGGTCAATTGACCGCGCTGGCCGACCGGTATCTGAAGGTCAACTGCTCCTGTTTTACCCCGAATACCGAGCGATTGGAGGCGGTGAAGAAGATGGCGACCGACTTCGCGGTGGACGGCGTCGTGCAATACGTGCTTCAGTACTGCCACACCTATAATGTGGAAGCGATGCGGGTCGAAGGCGCGCTGAAGGAGACCGGCAAGCCATCTCTGAAGATCGTGACCGACTACTCCGAGGAAGACGCGGGGCAGTTGCGGACGCGCATCGAGGCGTTCATCGAGCAGTTAGGCTAGGAGACAGCTATCAGGGCAGCAGGGCTCGACATCGGCTCGCGCACGATCAAGGTCGCGGTCGTCGAGAATGGCGAACTCGTGCGCAGCCGGATTGTGGACACTGGTACCGACCCGCTGGCCCGCGCCCGCGAGCTCCTTGGGGACATGACCGGATTCGGCTCGGCGAATCCGGATCGTGTCCCCAGCGGGGAACGAGTCCCGGTCACAGCTACCGGCTATGGCCGCCATCTGGCCCGAGAGAAGCTCGGGCTGCCGGTCATCACCGAAATCAAGGCGCATGCCCTGGGCGCGGCCCGGCTGTTTCCCGAGTGCCGCACGGTTATCGATATCGGCGGTCAGGACTCGAAGGTGATACGGGTCGAAAACGGGCGGCAGGTGAACTTCGAGATGAACGACCGGTGTGCTGCTGGGACCGGCCGCTTCCTTGAGGTCATGGCGATGACGCTGGGATATACGCTGACCGAGTTCGGCCCCGAAGCTTTGAAGGCGCAGGAGTCCGCGAGCATCAACTCGATGTGCACGGTCTTCTCCGAGTCCGAGGTCGTGTCGCTCATCGCCTCCGGCAAGAGCAAGCAGAGCATCGCGCTCGGCCTGCACGAGTCCATCGTCAACCGCATGCTCGCTCTGGTCGGGCGGGTAGGTGCGGAGCAGCCGGCCGTGCTGACCGGCGGTGTGGCACTCAATCCCTGCGTTCGGATTCTGCTGGAACAGCGACTGGGCGTTCCTCTGCTCTTACCCGAACATCCACAGGTGGTCGGGGCCTTCGGCGCGGCACTCAGCGCCGGTAACGGGTCTCGGGCATGAGCACAATCCGCAGACTGCTGCTGATGGGGCGGAGGTGGAACTCGTGACTGCCGTTCGAAGGGAGGCAGGATGCCTCCAGACCCGTACCACCACTGTTTCACACCCAAGCATCGACAATACGGTCGAAAGGAGGTCGCACGAAACGACGATTGTCCTTCGTGATTCTATCGGCCGTCGCCGTGCTGGCGATTGCGGTCGGCATCGCCCACGGAGACGGAGAGACGATCCATCGGTTCGCCTCGCAGATATGACTGTCATGCACAGGCCTGGTCTAGGCCGGCTGTTCGTTGGTGCGGGCGCCTGCAGAGGGCAAGCCCGCAGAGTCC
>CAZAKP010000077.1:0-13351 GCA_964485845.1 uncultured bacterium
CCCAGCTCCTCAGTGCCATACGCGCCGGCCACGTACTCGTGGTTCATGTCGAGGAACCACTGATTGTGCGAAAGCAGGGCGCAGTACGTGGGCGCGTTGGCCAACCCGGCCGGGTTGTAGAACAGGGCCGAGGCGTCGTCGATGTAGGCTACTGCCGCTTCGCCCATCCCCACCACCCGCGGCCCGACCGCTATCTTCAAGAACGCAGCGCCGGCATTCGCCGGCACCGGCGTGGGCAGCAGAAGAATCCCGATCCCGAAGTAGATGGCCACGAGAGCACGAAGCCGGATGAAAGGAACCCGATTCTGCCCGGACCGATTCGTTTCGTGGATTTCGTGTCTTCGTGGCGTCACTGTTCTTTCCATTCCTTCCTCCTATCGGATAACTGACAGCTTGCCAACTTTGCTCGCCTTGCCGTCAGCCGTGACCACGAGGTACACGTAGATCCCACTGGCCACCTCGGCCTTCCACGCGATGTGGCCGTCGCCGTTCTCTGTCGCAGTCCAGACCGATTGCCCTGACGCGTCGTAGACGATGACTCGCGCCCCAGCACTCAGCCCCTGGAAGTGGATAGCGTCGTGTTCCGGGTTCTGATTGGGCTTGAACGGTATCGGCACGACCCGGAACGAGTCGAGGTTCTGGTGCGGCTCCGCGCCTTTCACAACTACTACGAAGCTGTCCTGCACTTGGAAGCCCAGCGAATCCGTGGCGGAGATAACGACCCAACCGTCATAGTCCTCGGACTTGGCACCGGCCGGTAGAACCAGCGCCAGGGTGCACTCGACCGCCTGCCCGACTGCGAGCGATTCCGGCAGGTTGAGTACATACACGCTATCCGTGCCCCCGCCCTTTGCCTCTACCTTTGCCTCTACCTTCACCGCTCTGAGCGGTGACCGACTCGGCCCGTCTTCCGTATCCGGGTTGTAGGAACTCGTCGTGTTCACGACCATGAACCTGCCCGTGCCGCTGGGCACGTAGCCCGGCTGCGCACGCACAACCATCGTATCATGGACCACATCCAGCGAGTCGTCGTCCACATCGAGGTCGCCAGCTACTGCCGGGACCTTATTCAGTAGCGCGTAGACCGTCTCCGCTATCTCGTGGTGGAGTGAATCGAGGCCGGTGATGGAGATTGGGCCGGAATAGTGCCCAGTCGGCAAGCTGTCCGGCAAGTACACCACCAGAGTGCAGATCACGGTCTGACCCTGCGCAAGGTAGGCGGGCAGGTTCTGAATGACGATGCTGTCCAGTGTCCCGCCCGGCCCGGTAAGCGAGGCGCTGTAGCTGAGAGAGTCTATCCAGGACTGGCTCGGCCCGTCCGAAGTATCCGGGTTGTACGAGGTGCTCGTATTGACCAGGACGAATTCACCCAACGTGCTCCCCGGGCACCCAAGACGCCCCGGTGACGCCGGTCCCCGCAACCGGAGAGTGTCCGCCACGACGTCAAGTGAGTCGTTGTCCACGTCAAGGTCGCCGCACTCCTCCGCTGCCTCGGGGTAGAACTGGAGTATCTGGAAGCCATCCTCGTCCAAGAGGTAGACCATGTCGCCGGATTCACTCACGTCGAGGGCCATCGCCCTGCCTGGAGTGTCGTAGTACCCCACCTCGACCGGGTTGTGCGGGTCGCGAACCGAGATGACCCGTAGCCCGCTGAATCCATCTGCGACGTACGCATCACCACCTCCTCCTACCGCCACACCGCAGGCGCTGCCGGGCGTGTCGTAGCGGCCTACCACGGCTGGGTGGATGGAATCGGCGAGAGAGACGATGCCCAACCCCTCACTCGGTTGCGCAACATAGGCGAGGTCGCCATTCACTGCGATATCCCAGTGGTACGGCGGCATGCTCAGGTCTCCGACCTCAGCCGGATGCGCTGCGTCCGCAATCGAAACCACCCGCAACCGCCCTTCAACCTCGTCGGCGACGTACGCGTATGCACCTCTCAGGGCAAGGCTGTAGCCGGCTGTCCCACAAGACCCGACCAGAACTGGATTTTCAGGCTGGGAGATCTGAATGACGGCGAAACCTTCACCCACGGCGTACGTGTACTGCCCGCGCACGACCACGTCGTAGAATTCGCCCGGCAGTCGTCCGACCCCGACCGGGTGTACCGGGTCTACAATGGAGTAGATATTGAACCCTGAATCGCCGCCGGCGACGTAGGCGTAGTCACCCACTACCGCAAGACCGAGACCTTCTCCCGGTGTGGCACAGCTCCCGACTTCAGATGGATGCTCGGGGTCGGCGACGGAGATGATCACCAGTCGCGGTGGAGAAGTCAGCAGGTACGCGTAGTCACCGTCTAGTGCTATGTCCGTCCAGACAAAACCTGGCGTGAAGCGCCCGACCTCGACCGGGTGCGAAGTAACTGACACTATCCGCACCCCTTCACACTCGTTCGCGACGTACGCGTAGTCTCCGGTCACTGCGACGTCATTGTCCGGGTAGGACGCGCCGCAATGACCGGTTTCAACGGGATTCGCGGGGTCAGCAATGGAGATGGCCCACAGCCCCGAGTCGCCATCAGCGACATAGGCATATCCGCCATACACGGCAACGCTGTATGCCCAGCCCGGTGTATCACAGTGACCGACCTCAGTCGGATGGGTCGGGTCGGCAACCGAAATGACCCGTAGCCCGGCACCGCCATCGGCAACATAAGCGTAGTTCCCGTCGACCGCCACTCCGCAGGCGTCGCCCGGCGTATCGCAGTACCCGACCTCAGTTGGATGAGCTAGGTCAACAACATCGATGACCCGCAGCCCGCTGCCCCCGTCCGCGACGTAGGCGTAGGCATTGGCCACTGCCACGTCAGAGGCGGGGCCCGGCGTGTCGAAGTGTCCGACCTCAACCGGATAGGACGGGTCGGCAACCGCAATGACCCGTAACCCGGCATCTCCGTCCGCCAGATAGGCGTAGTGCCCGACCGCGACAACACCATGGGCCTCGCCGGGCGTGTCGCAGTGCCCGAGTTCAACCGGATGGTCGGGGTCGGCAACCGAGACGATACGCAGCCGGCCCTCGTAGTCGGCGACAACGAGGTTATCGGCAACATAGCACAGGCCGCTCACGAGGCTATTGAATCCGACTGCCGACAGCTCCGCTGGTGAAGACGGGACGCTCGCGTCAACCACATACACCCCGCACCCCGACCCGAGGAACGCAAGGCCCCTGGCAGAATCGACCGCTACCGCCTTCGACCGGCCGAACGGCCAACTGCTCACATAGCGGACGTCAAGAGAATCCTGAGCCGGCGCAAGTCCTGTCAGCAGCAGACTCAGGTAAAGCGCACTCACGCTAGTTGTCACGATTTCCTCCGCGTTTGTCCGGAGCCGTCAATGTCCGACGTAGACCAAACATCTGGCCCGTTGCCCGCATCGAACGTGTCCTCCCAGACCAACTCTAGCTGGCAATTGCCGGTGTCCTCCCAAACCTCAGCCCTGAAACCACCACAAGCGACGTCAGACCGGCCGCTACCGTCGAAGTCACGGAAGGCTACGTACCCGCCGCACAGATGCGTGCTGTCGCGCCAGACCATCTCGTTTGAGTCGTTACCCGCGTTCCTCCAAATGCACGCACTGTACTTGCCCTCCAGCGAGCTGAATATCACGTTGTGTCCATCGTGTTCGAAGTCGTGCCTAATGTAGACCGGCGGCAGCCCCACACCCATGCATCCCGGATAGTACCACGAAAGTAAGGAGGGATAGCTATGCGAGTCCGGACTCTCCAGCGTCATAGTGATGTCCCGGACGCTATCCGGGTTGAAGAACTCGAAGTTGGAGCACACGATATCGGTCAGTCCATCGCCATCAACGTCTCCGGCGTCGTATGGAACAGCGTTCCCGGTCGTGATTCCATTTGGCTCTGGGTACGCACCCGTGTCAGCGTAGACCAGCCTGAAGCGATTCCAGTCCTGATGCTCCCAGAATTCCATTCGGCAAGGTCCTGGCGTGTAGTAGGCCCGGAAAATGAGCTCGGGTAGGCTATCGTGGTCACTGTCGCAGCAGACGACCGGGTCGAACAGCGGTCCAAACGGTAGCCTGGCGATCCTCCTCATGCTCATACCATCGCCGGGCTGCTGGGCGACTGCCACCAACAAAAGAAGCTTGACATAAGAGTTCATGAAGAAGCTGCGGGGAGGCGGAATCCCGCCTCCCCGCGTTCTCCTTTCTACTTTATCAACGTTACTCGCTTGCTTTCGGTCGTTGCGCCGGCACGCAGCCGGCAGAAGTAGACCCCGGCCGGCAGGAGGGCCGACTGGAGCCTGGCTTCGTACCGGCCGGGCGCGGCATCGCCTTTGTGAAGTGACCTGACTAGGCGGCCGTTTGCGTCGTAGATGCCGATCGAGACTTGGGACTGACGCGGTACGTCGTAGCGCACAGTGAACGGGC
The DNA here is from genome assembly GCA_964485845.1 of uncultured bacterium. Classification (GTDB taxonomy): domain Bacteria; phylum Hydrothermota; class Tepidihabitantia; order Tepidihabitantales; family Tepidihabitantaceae; genus UBA2258. Next base: position 4,392 of record CAZAKP010000077.1, read on the forward strand.
CAAGAGCCGGGTTTGGAATCACTGAGAGCGACCACTGCAACGGGATACTGCGGGTTCCTTCAGCCACACCGCCGCCGATGAAGGTGATGGCGCTGTCCGACATGTCGAACTGCCAGCCCGGGCCATACGCAATCACGACGACCCGCGCTGTCTCTGGAACTCCAACAGGCACAACCCAGCGGTAGAGCGTGTCTGCAGGCGGCAACCCGGTCGCGATCGTCGAAAGATGCCAGAGCGAATCGCGCCGGAGGAACAAAGACAGTGAGTCGCAGCGCGGCGGCGTGTTGACTGCCCATCGTATCTGAACCGTATCGCCTACGCCACATGACCCGCCGTTGGGCGCGAGCAGGTCAACGGCATCGACCTCGAATATCGATGTCTTCGAGTTGCCTCCGAGCAGCAATTCGTTGTACCCGTCACCATTCACGTCATAGACTGTAGTGGTTAGGGCATTGAACCCAGACGTGTCGTGATGGTCGTTCCTCCAATCCCAGACCTTGCGCAGGTCATCGTCACCAAAGGCCTTATACACTCTCACGCTGTCGTACGTTGTCCAAATGCACTCGTCGACCCCATCGCCGTCAATGTCGCCGCCTGCGCTTGACCGACCCCAGTCATCGTTCCCACGGAAGTAGAGTGAATCCACGAGCGTGCGCGTGAACTGGTGATCGCCATCACTCTCGTCCTCGTACATGTACAACCACATCCTCTTGAGCGAGTAATTGAAGTACGATCCGTAGAACTCCGGCCTGCCGTCTCCGTCAATGTCTAATGTAGACCAAACGTCTTGACCAAACCCATTGACCGTGTCCATCCAGATCATGTCAATCTGGAAGTTGCCGGTATCCACAAAGACTGCGGCCCCTCCCCCAGCACAAGCGAAGTAGGTGCGGCCGTCGCCGCAGAAGTCGCGAATCGCCATTTGCCCGCCGAATAGCTCGTGGCGACCGACCAGCTCGTTTGAGTCGTTGCCCACATTCTCCCAGATCCAGGCGCCCCCCGGCACCGAACCGAGTATCTCCTCGTGTCCGTCGTGGTCGAGGTCGGTGAAGTAGGCCGGCCCGGTAAACGCGGCGAGGACGTCGCAGGTCCGCTCATACCACGACAGTCGACTGGGGTAGCTATGCGAGTCCGGACTCTCCAGCGTCATTTCGATGTTGAACGCGCTGTCCGGGTAGTAGCACTCGTAGTTGGTGCAGACTATGTCGGTTCGACCGTCTCCGTCGATGTCGCCCGCAGCATAGGGAACGGCGTTCCCAGTCGTTATTCCCTGAGGCTCCGGATAGGCGCCAGTATCGGCATAAACGAGCTTGAAGTAATTCCACCCCTGATGTTCCCAGATCTCAATCCGCCACGCTGACGGATCGGAAGTCTGGAAAAGTAACTCGGGCAGGCTGTCATGGTCGCTGTCGCAGCCAACTACAAAGCCGTTTCCCTCAAAGAGTGGGCCGGACGGCAGCCTCAAAACCCTTCTCATGCTTAGGCTCGGCTGCAAAGCAAGCACTGCTGTCAGATTGATCACTATTAGGAGGTTCATCGGGAACCGCGGGGAGGCGGAATCCCGCCTCCCCGCGTTCTCCTTTCTACTTTATCAACGTTACTCGCTTGCTTTCGGTCGTTGCGCCGGCACGCAGCCGGCAGAAGTAGACCCCGGCCGGCAGGAGGGCCGACTGGAGCCTGGCTTCGTACCGGCCGGGCGCGGCATCGCCTTTGTGAAGTGACCTGACTAGGCGGCCGTTTGCGTCGTAGATGCCGATCGAGACTTGGGACTGACGCGGTACGTCGTAGCGCACAGTGAACGGGCCGAGAGCCGGGTTCGGACTGACTGAAAGCGACCAACGGAGCGGCACTCTCTGAGTTCCTTCGGCCACGCCGCCGCCGATGAAAGTGATGGCGCTGTCGGAGATGTCAAACTGCCAGCCCGGCCCGTACGCAATCACGACGACGCGAGCAGTCTCCGGGACTCTAGCAGGCACAACCCAGCGGTAGGCCGTGTCCGTTCCCGGCAGCCCGGTCGCAATCGTCGAGAGATTCCACAGAGAATCGCGCCTCAGGAACAGAGACAGCGAGTCGCACCGCGGCGGCGTGTTGACTGCCCATCGTATCGGTACGGTATCGCCCACGCTGCACGACCCGCCATTGGGGGCGAGTAGGTCAACTGCATCGACCTCGAATACCGATATCTTCGAGTTGCCGCCAAGCAGTAGCTCGTTGTACCCATCGCCGTTCACGTCATAGACGGTGGTTGTCAGCGAATTGAACCCGGACGTATCATGATGGTCGTTCCTCCAATCCCAGACCTTGCGCAGGTCGTTGTCGCCGAACGCCCTGTACACACGGACGCTGTCTACCGTGGTCCAGATGCACTCCTCTATTCCGTCTCCATCGATATCTCCTCCGGCGCTATAGTGCCCCCAATCCGACACTCCGTTGAATCTGAGGGAATCTATGAAGGTCCCCTTGAATACATGGCTGCCCTCGCTCTCAGCCTCATACAGGTACAACCACATTACGGAACGTGGGGAGAACCACTCGTAGCACACGTACAACTCAGGTCGACCGTCCCCGTCGATGTCACTCGTTGAGAAGGCATCGTAGCCAGCGGGCAGTTGTGAAGTGTCCATCCATACCTTTTCATAGTGGTCGTCACCGGTCCCTTCCCAGACTTCTGGGCCGACGTTAATCGTACTGGTGCCAATGTCACTTCTACCATCGCAGTCGAAATCTCGAAATGCCAGTGTGGCGCCTCCTACCTGACCGAACCACCTGTCCTCATACTGGTTATCACCTACGCTCTCCCACACATGACAGCCGGTTTCGTCCACACCGCCGATTACCTCATTGCGTCCGTCGCGGTCAAGGTCGGGCGTGATATACGCCTCACCCGACTGACTGTAGTTGCGTCCACGGAAGTGCCACGTTAGCGAACGAGGATAGCTGTGAGCATCAGGGCTTTCCAACAGCATCAAGATGTCGCGTATGCTGTCTGGGAAGAACTCGTAGTTGCTGCAGGCGATGTCGGTCAGACCGTCGCCGTCAGCGTCGCCCGCGCTCCACGGAAAGGCATTCCCGGTCGTGATACCGTTGGGCTCCGGGTACGCGCCGGTGTCGGCATAGACAAGTGCGAAGCGGTTCCAGCCCTGATGCTCCCAGAACTCGAGGCGACGAGGGTCGGAGGGATAGATGGTTCCTGTCCAGAATGTGATCTCGGGCAGGCTGTCGTGATCACAGTCGTAGCACACGATCCGCCCTACTGCAAACGGAGGGCCAGACTCGATTCGTGCTATGCGTCTGAAGGACTGACCGCGTGACTCAACACAGAACATAGTGAGCAGGAGTAGTAAAGGTATCGTCATATCGGCAGCGGGGAGGCGCGAGCGCCTCCCCGCATTTTCCTTTCTACCTGATCAGGGTGACTCGCTTGCTCTGAGTCGCACCGCCGGCCTGCAACCGGCAGAAGTAGATCCCGGCGGGAGCGCGGTGAGCGCTGCTGTCGCGGCAGTCCCAGGTGACGCGGTGCTGACCCGCTACCTGGTCCTCCGCCACAAGCTGTCTGACCTGGCGCCCTAACTGATCGTAGACGGACAGCTCGACATGGCCCGGCACAGCGAGGGAGTATTCAATGTCGCATCCGCCTGAGACCATTCGCGCCTGCAGACCGGAACCGGCCGGCAACTCTGTCTTTGGTGTCTCGACCGCAGCGTATCCCGTGTCGCGCAGTACCCATACGCAGTTGGTGTCCGATGCCCCGATAGCGAAGATGCGCTGGTGAACTGGGTCCAGTTGGAGATCGCCACAATGGCCTAGACGCATTTCACTCACAATGACCGAGTCGGTATTGCAGTCAATGATGTCAAGGTTGGTCTCACCCAAGAGATAGTGAAGCACGTAGATGCGATTACTCCACGGCACCCAGCGTATGCACTCGTCCGTTCTTCCGCCCTCACCGAGATCGAACTTCTTTAGCACCGAATCGTTGGCACAATCGACGATCCACATGGTTCTCGGATAGCTGGCAACGTAAGCCTTCCCATCACGTTGGTCCACCGCGACGTGGGTGTAGAGGCCCCACTCGGCGTCCACGGGAAGCACCCGAACCAACGTGTCACGCTGAGTGTCAATGATGCCGACCTCCTGTTCCACGTAGTCACCGTGCCAGTGAGAGACAAACGCCCGGTGATAGTTGTAGCAGAACATACAGGCGTCAGACATTCGAGTGTTAATTGCGCCGACATCAATGACCTTGAGAAATGAATCCGCCAGGTAGTCGTAGACATAGAGCTTCGCCCACGACCCTTGCCCGACGTAAAGCTTGTGGTTGACCGAATCCCAGGAGGCATAGGTAGAGTGTATCGGCCACCGGCGGATTATCGTATCGGCATCACATTCGTATTCGTACAGCGTGTCAACCGCGGGCTTGAACCGGACGTCCAGGTCGCTCAGATAGACGTCGTTGCGGAATTCTCGATAGACATCAAGCCACCTGAGGATTGAATCCGCGGCCGCGTCGATCACCAGTGTGCTTTCCGGCCATACTCCGAAATTGACGTAGAGCTTCTGCCGTCGCCAATTATACGTGTAGCGGTATGAACCGTTTCCTTCAACTGGGATCTGTGCCTTGAGCTGATACGTTGAGCAGTCCAGCACGAGAAACTGGTCTTCGGCATAGCTGCACAGGTAGAGCTTGTTGAGGTCTTGCAGGTAGACCCCCGGGCGTATCGCCACCGGCAATCGAATGATGGTGTCTACCACGACCTGAGCGAACACTGCCAGCGGAACGAGGACGAGCAACAACCTTTTCACGATACCTCCAGACCCAGAGGGGCGGCGAGCGCCGCCCCTCCGGAATGTGGTCCTACTCTACCACTGCCTTGAGCCTAGCCTGCTCCCTGCCCATGTCAAGCAGCACGAAGTAGGCACCCGTGCTCAGTCTGCGGCCTTCATTGTCGCGGTTGAAGCTCAGCCGGTGCGTGCCGGCCTTCAATTCGCCCGCGTCAAGAAAACCTATCCGCCTGCCGACAACGTCGCGCAGGGTCGCCCGCACGTGCGCAGCAGCAGGCAACTGATACTCGACTTCTACGCCCTCACGGACCGTCACGGCTTGCGCCTTTCCTCTGCCGCCCGGCACGGTCCGGGCCTGCTCCCCACCGCCGAAACGGGACACACTGACCCCGTAGAACCTTTGCCCAGAGCCGGTGGTGAGATACATCATGTCATTTGCTCCGAGCGCCATTGAAGAACCCGGGTCGATATCGTCCGGGAAGTGGGTATTGTAGATATCACTCGTGTCGTCGTCGTCGAGCGCGTACCAGCCGTCTGGGTCACCGGTGCGGTAATAGTACGGACAGTCGCCTTCAACGCTGTGACCGAACGCTGTATAGATTCGATAGCCTGCTTCGTCTCCTCCAACTACTGTATCGAGCGTAGTCGTGAGCGACGCAGCGACGGTCAAATCCCATGGCGTGGTCGTCAGACTCGTCCAGTAGCCGCCGCCGATGCTGTACTCGGAGAAGAGCCTATCATCTCCGCCATACATCGCGACAATGGCATCGTGGTCGAAGGGACGGTCTGCGTCGCAGTACGCGAGCCTGGCGCCATTGAGGGCATTGTGGTCGATGTTAGGAAGCGAATCCCATCCGGGATGCTTGGTGAAGTGGTGGTATCCGATCGGCCACGCGTCCCAGAATCCGCCCTGATTCCAAGTGGCAGTGCGCCAGTAGTAGGTCGTGTCGGAAAGTGGTGTGGTCGACTGATATTCATTGGTGGAGACGACCTGGTCTATGACGATGCTGCCCGGGCCGAAGTTGGAGTCGGGTGAAACCTGGAGCCGGTACTGCGCTGTCGTTGCGGGACTCCACCGGAAAGGTGGCGTCGGGTCGGCTATGACTGCCCCGGAGCCCGGGTAGAGGTAGCCGTAGACATTCACGTCAGGCATGGACTCGGCCGGAAGCCAATGTCGCCAAAACCCCGTGCCGCCTCCAGGTGTGTTGCCTCCGGGCAGAAAGAACAGCCAGCCGGGGACTGGAAAGCTGTAGGGGTTATAGCCGTGGTTCGGCGCATAGGTAATGGCTGCCCCCTGGTCCAGCGTGAAGTTGTTGAGGGTCTCTTGCGTGCCAGCACCAGTTCTTACGTCATATCGGTACAGCCTCGAAAGGCCGTCATTGTCTTTCCCAATCACCCAGACAACCGGTCTTTCATTCCACTGGAACGCGATTCCGGTGCGGTGAAGCGTCACGCCCGATATCCTCAATGTATCCCACGCGATGGAATCGTCCAATCGAGGGTTGAAGCTGGCCAGATAGGTCGCGTCGGGGTGGCCCTTGCTTGGGAAGACCCCCCAAAGAAGGGTGTCTCCCCAAATGAAGTGAGTGCCAGTGTCGACGTCGACATGGGTAGGGATATCAGTCAGACGGTCCCAAGCCATGGCCGTTGTTGCTGCGAGCAATAGCCCGCAGATTACTGTGAGTTTCTTGAGCATGAAAGCCTCCTTTCAGGTCTTTTGCTCAGGGCGCACTCGAGCACCTCGGAGTGCCCCACGGACCTCGACCCGGTGCCGGGATCGCAGAGGCGGCCATGACTACCGTTGCTCGGAAGCACCGGCGGCTGAAAACCGCTCATAGTCTTGCCATCCCCTGCTTGCTTCCTTCTACATCCCGGCTACAATCTCGCGGGCAGCACAGAGTCCAACTCTGAACCTGTTTTTCCTGGCCGGGATTGCAGGTGCTGCCCTTTTGCTTCATCCTATCTCTCGCTCTCAGAACTTCGGTTTGTCTGATTGCCGCTCAGACTTGTGGTACGGGTGGCGCGGCACGCGGCCGACAGCCGGGGCACCGAGTCGGACGAAGTGCCCACGAAGCATCATCAGTGACGGTCTGCCGCAAAGTCCGCTGTCGATGGCCGCGCTCTCCATCAAACGCTGCCAGCGCGTCTCTCGCACGCTCTGCCCCATCGCTGCAGACTCAAGCGGGTGCGCTGCCAGCCAGTCCTGTCTCATCTTGGCCGCCCATCCCACATCGGTCGCGGCCAGTTGTGTGAACGAATGCGGCGGGTCTTCGTGCGGCGTGGCGTTCTCCATGAACCCCACATACCCGCCCACGAAGAGGCCAAGCAGAGAACAGCAGACGAGCAGCGCAAGCCAGTAGCTCACGCCAATCCAATCTAGCGAATGCGCGGCCCGCCGGCAGTCGTTCTTCGTCCGCCGCGCCCTGTCGCCGCACCATGCCCAACTTGCCAAATCAGAACCACGGTCAACGGTTGTCGTGATACTACACCTCATCTCAACACCGCCTTCAGCCTGGCTTGCTCCTTGCCCATGTCGAGCAGGATGAAGTAGGCTCCGGCGCTCGGCCTTCGGCCTTCAGTGTCTCGCGTCCAGCTCAGCCTGTGCACTCCAGCCTGCTGCGGGCCAGCGTCAAGCACGCCGACTAGTCGGCCGACTGCGTCGTGCAGAGTTGCGCGCACGTTAGCTGACTTGGATAGTTGATACTCGACCTGGACGTCGTCGTACCGACTCACCACGTACGCGCGGCTGACTTCGTGACGCGGCGCGCCGGTCTGACTGCCGTCCATGAGAAGCCCCGGTGGCTGAAGTCGGTAGAAGTCGTTTCTGGGGTCCCCGCCGCTATCGAGGCCGACGATCAGGTAGACGTTCTTGTTCGTGCCGTATACCATGGATGCACCGGCACCGAGTCTCGTTGGGAACCGGGCGCTGTAGTATGAGTCCTGGCTCGCCTGAGAGAAACTGACCCAATGAGGCGAGCGCGCGGGATTGAAGTAGTATGGGCCATCGGCAGTGTCCGACCCCCCGAACGCGGCCCACGGATAGAGGCCGCCTGCTTCAGTCGCGTCGTGAGTCGCTAGAGACGTACCGAGGCTCTCGGGCAGCGGGGCGGCTTCAAGGGTATCCCACTCGCCGCCGGGTATGTTATACCCGTAGAAGCCCGTCGCGTTTCCGCCGACAAGCGCCAGTATCGCCTCGTGCCCGAGTATGTCCGCGTCGTAGGCGACGGCCGCTCCCGCGCCTACGCGCTCTGGAATGCCGGCGAGTTGTTGCCAGCCGCCGTCTATCCTGAGGCTGTGCGAACTGCTCCAGAACCAGGTGCCGCCGATGAGCGCGGCCGTTCGCCAGTAGTACGACCCGTTGCTGAGCGCGTTCCCGGGTATCACTTGATGTTCCGGATCAGTCTCAGTCGCATCTATCAAGGCAGTGCCGAATGTGGTGTCAGTTGAGACCTGCAGCCGATACAGGGTCGCCGCCGCGCTGTCCCAGTGGAACAACGGCGTGTTATCCGCTATTCGGGCACTGTCTTGCGGGCAGATGCCGCTCGCGGGCACGCCGGGGAGCGAGGTCGGAATCGAATAGCGCCAGAAACCAGTGCCTCCACCCGCGAGGCAGTAGAGCCATCCCGGCACCGGGTACATCTCTTCGTCGTAGTCGGCATTCGGCTGATAGGCAATGCTCGCTCCGGCACCGAGGCTGAACGGAAGGCCATCGCTGTACCAGGAATCGTCGTACAGAGAGTACCAGTACTGATACGGGTCTCCGTCCTCATTCCCGATGGCGAACAGCACGCCGTCTTCCTGCCACTGGAACGTGAGACCGGTGTGCTGCAAGGCATTGTCGCATGGGTCATCGACCATGTGCCAGGACTGGTCGCCAGGTTTGTAGTATCCGGCGTGAGTCTCGCCGTTGAGCGCATCGGGGAAAAGCCCCCAGACGCTGTCTTTGCCCCAAGTGATGAGCGAACCGACCTCTTCGTCGGCCCCGGCCGGCACAGAGGTCAACCCCTGCCAGGCCAGCGCCGCGACCGCTGCGAGCATCATACAGATTACGACCTTCTTAGGCATCGCCTCCTCCTTTGCTTGGGCTCTTGTGCTTGCGCGCTTCCCGAGTTTCAGGACTGTGGACGTGGCCGGCGGCCCGGCTTCGTCGTAAGCTGACTGCTTCGCCGCCGCTGTGA
>CAZAKP010000078.1:0-13306 GCA_964485845.1 uncultured bacterium
CTCCTAGCAGTATTAGCCCGATTTGGCAAGTTGCACGATTCGTACCAATAGTACAAACGCCGCAGGCTGCTGCGAACTTCCAGACCCCAGAGCCGACATTGGGCCAACCACAGAGCCCACAGAGAGCACGAGTAGGTGAAGCCAGGGTCCGGCCTTACCTTCGGAGTCTCGGTGAACTCTGAGGTGCAATACCGGATTCAGGGCCAGACTGAGGCATTGACTGTCCAGCCGATGGGCCTAGAATAGGACAATGAACCGCAAGACGTGGATGATGCCCTGGTCCCGAAATCGATGGCCCCGAAGGAGCGAAAACGGAGTAAAGAGGACTTTCGGCCCGGGGGTGATATTGGCGCTCGCGCTGTCCCTTCTTGTCGGCTGTGGCAAGCCTTCCACGAGGACGACGGTCACGTTCTGGCACGCGATGGGCGGTGAATCGCAGAAGACTCTGAAGGCGATGGTTGACCGGTTCGAGAGCACGCACGCAAACATCCACATCGAGCTGGTGGGCATGGGCAATTACGACGCGCTCTCGCAGAAGCTGATGGGCGCGGTCGCGGCAAAGAACCCGCCGGTCATCGCTCAGATGTACGAGAACTGGACAACCCAGTTGCACGCCGGCGGCGAGCTCGTATTTCTGGACAGCTTCGTTCGCGGACCCGGCGGGCTCGGCGCCGAGGAGATGGCCGACATCTACCCGGCCCTGCTCGAGAACAACACGTGGGACGGCAGGCTTCTGACCCTGCCGTTCAACAAGAGCGTGCCGGTCTATTACTACAATGTCCCGATGTTCGCGGCTGCGGGCTTTCCCGAGTTTCCGAAGACATGGCCCGAGTTCAGGACGGCTGCCATCAGGCTGACGAAGCGCGACGCTGCGGGAAACGTCCAGCGGTGGGGTGCGGCAGGGGGGACCGACATCTGGATATTCGGTTCCATGCTGTACCAGTTGGGGTCAGGATTCCTCGAGCAGGAGGATGGCACGGCCCTGTTCAATGGTAAAGAGGGAGTTGAGGCCTTGCAGTTCCAGGTCGATATGGTCCTCAAGGACAAGGTGCAGAACACCGATGTGGGGAGAACCCCGATGGACGATTTCCTTGTGGGCAGGATGGCGACGCTGACCGGGAGTTCAACCTGGCGCGCGCCGGTCGTGGGACAGGAGTCATTCCCGGTCGGGATGGCGCCGATACCGACGTGGGACAAGCAGGCGGCGATAGTCTACGGCACGAACATCGGCATGTTCAGGCGGGCGACGCCTGAGCAGAAGGCGGCAGCATGGGCGTTCATCAAGTGGTTCACGAGTCCTGAACAGCAGGTGGAATGGTCGCTCGGCACCTGGTACGTGCCCATTCACCGGCGCAGCCTCGATGACCCGAGGATGGTGAAGCGACTTGAGGAGACGCCGGGATTGAAGGCGGCATACGCGCAGATGGACTACGCGGTGTTCGAGCCGCGCGGGCTCAAGTGGCTGGCCGGACGCAAGGCACTGGTTGAGGAGCTCGAGCAGGCGATGCTCGGGGCGAAGTCACCTCGCCAGGCGCTGGATGACGCCGCGACACGCTACGGGCGCGGCTCGCAGTAGTCGGCAGCCGCGCAAGTCCGAAGCTCGAAGTCCGCACTGTCCGACAGGGACCGCTGAGGTCAATGACGACTGAAGCTCGAATGACCGACGCAATTTCAGCCGGCCGCCTTGGCCGTCAGTATTCGACCGAGTCGAGCAGCAGGCCGCATGCGGGCGCGGTCTGGAAGGGCCTGGTGGGCCGGCCGGCGAGCGCGGCACGAATGTCCTGCTGGGTGAGCCGGCCTGAGCCAGCAGCAACGAGCGCGCCGACGATTCTTCGAACCATCTTGTAGAGGAAGCGGTCGCCGCAGACCGTGATGGCGAGTTCGTCGCCGGCTTCCTCGACCGTGACCGATTCAACCAGGCAGACCCCGTTCGCGTCGCGCGTCTGGCAGAAGGGCTGGAAGTCGCGACGGCCCCGAAACAGCCGCGCAGTCCGGCAAACACGTCCGGAATCCAGCGGCCAGTGGTATTCCCAGGCGTGGCGGCGGCGCAGGGGCGAGGCCCCGCGCACGAGCCGGTAGCGATAGGTCTTGAGTTTGGCCGAGAAACGGGCGTGGAAATCAGCCGCAGCCTCTTCCACCCTTTGGACGCGGATGTCGGTGGGCAGGAAGTGATTCAGGGCCGCGCGCATGCGTTCAGGGGGCAGGGCCGAGTTAATGTGTACGTTGGCCACGTAGCCCCGCGCCGATACGCCCGCATCGGTTCGGCCGCAGCCATAGGCCGTGGTTTCCTGCTTGATGATCTGGCGTAGTGCGGATTCGACCTCGCCCTGAATGGTTGGGTGGCCGGGCTGGAACTGCCAGCCGGCGTAGCCGGTTCCATCGAACTCGATTGTCAGCTTGAGGTTGGGCACTCAGGGGGCCGGAGGTTGAGGCTAAGGTTCAGGTCGTGATCCGGAAGGATTTAGTCCTGTTTTAGCCTTTACCTTTACCTGTCCTAGTGGCGCTTCTTGAGGCACTTCATGCAGAACCGGGCGTGCGGCACGACCTCAAGCCGCGCCTTGGGCACCGCTCCGCCGCAGGAAATGCAGACGCCGTAGGTGCCGTCCGAAATCCGTTTGAGCGCGTCCTCAATCTGGCGAAGAGTATCGGTTTCGATGGTCTTGAAGCGCGATGCCATCTCGCGCTGGTAATTCTCGGTACCCTGGTCGGCGGTGTGGGTCCGGTGCGTGGAGAGGTCGCCGGTCACGTCCGGACAGGCCGAGTCCATGACTTCATCGGTTACCCGGCCCTGCTTCAGAATCCGCTGTTTCTCGGCCAACAGGGCCTTCTCATGCTTTTGCATCTCGCGTTTGGTCATCACTCCCTCACTCTCTTGAGCGCCAGGTCAGCGGGTTCCCGGTTGATCTTGGCGCTTTCCCTGATGTCTGGCTCAGCCAGCGGTTCTTCGGTTACAGTTACGGCCAGCGTCTCACGGCGGATGTAGTCGTCGAACGCCCGCACCGCCGCCGCCAGGCGCGGCGATGACTGGTAGTGGAGCCTGATGCGGTCGGTGACGTCGAAACCGGCCGCCTTGCGCAGGTTCTGGACCTTGTGAACCAGCTCGCGGACGAGCCCCTCGTTTTCCAGCTCGGGGGTAAGCTTCGTACAGATGCCCACGGCGTGCTCGGGGCTCGATTCGACCGCGTAGTCGGCCGGGAACTGCGCCTCCTTGTCACCGAACCGCAGGTCGTGGACGTTCAGCTCCTCCCTGATTGTCTCCCCGTGGCGCAGGATTGCGTCCTTCTCGGCCGGCTCGTTCAGCCGTACCATAAGGGCCTCAAGCGGCTGGCGCACCTTCAGCTTCGACTTCTCGCGCGCGGCCCGGCCAAGCGACACGATTGCCCGGACCAGACCGACCTCTTTTTCGAGGTCGAGGTCGATGAGCGACGCGTCGGGTCCCGGGTAGGCGCAGAGGTGGACCGACTCCGGAGTCGGGACACGATCCGGATTGTCAGACAATCCGGTCATGTCCCCCGGCTGGACGAGGTTCTGGTACAGCTCTTCGGCCACGAACGGCATGAACGGCGCGATGAGTTTCGTGAGCGTGACAAGGCAATCGTACAGCGTCTGGTAGGCCGCCTGCTTGTCGGTGTCCGACGCCGACTTCCAGAACCGGCGCCGGCTGCGGCGCACGTACCAGACCGAAAGGTCGTCGATGAATTCTTCGACCGCGCGCGGCGCCGAGGACGGGTCGTAGTCGTCCAGGCGCTCGCGGGTCAGTTTGACCAGCGAGTTGAGGCGCGAGAGAATCCAGCGGTCGAGGGGATTGTCGAGGTGCGAATGACGATCGGCGATTGCTCCCGAGCTCGACATTCGACCTTCGCCGTTCGCCGTTTCCGGAGTCCACTTGTCGATATTGGCGTAGGTCACGAAGAAGCTGTACACGTTCCAGAGCGTCAGGAACTTCCGGCGGACCTCGTCGCCGAGGGCATAGCCGAAGTTCAGGTTCTGGGATGGGTTCTGTCGGCAGAAAACCCAGCGCATCGTGTCCGCGCCCATCTTCTCGAAGGCTTCGTCGGTGTCGATGGCGTTGCCCCAGGATTTGTGCATCTCGCGGCCGTCGGCGCCCTTCATCGTGGCGTAGCCGAGAATGGTTTTGAACGGCGAGCACTTCTCCAGCACCGTGGACATGGCGAGGATGGAGTAGAACCAGTTGCGGAACTGGCCCGGGAAGCTCTCGGTGATGAACTCAAACGGGAACCACTCCCGCCAGTAGGCATGGTTGGTGAGGTAGTGCGTCGTCGAGAAAGGCACGATGCCGGCATCGAGCCAGGGATTGCCGACGTCCTTGATTCGCGCCACCGGTTTGCCGCACTTGCCGCACTCGATGCGTACCTCGTCGACCCAGGGCCGGTGAGGCGTCTGACCTTCGAACTTCTCCCATCCGGACACAGCCCGCGACTTCAGCTCTTCGCGCGAGCCGATGACATCAAACCAGCCGCACTCGCAGCGGAAGATGGGCAGGGCAAGGCCCCAGTAGCGCTTCTTGGAGATGCACCAGTCGGACATGTTCGAGAGCCAGTCGATCTCGCGGGCGAGGCCGAATTCCGGAATCCAGCGCACCTGCCGCGCCGATTCCTTTATCTCCTCGCGCAGCGAATCCATTGCGATGAACCACTCGTCCACCAGCCGGAAGACAAGCTCCTGGCCGCAGCGCCAGCACACCGGGTAGCGATGGGTGTAATCCTCGACTTTGAAGAGCAGGCCTTTCTTGGCCAGGCTGTCGAATACCGGCTGGGCCGCGGCCGGCGCGTCCATGCCCTTGAGCCAGTCGAAGTGCTCGGCAAACGTGCCGTCCTCACAGAGCGGCGCGATGACCGCCAGGTTGAACTGCTTTCCGAGCAGGAAGTCCTCTTTGCCGCAGCCCGGAGCGATGTGGACGATGCCGGTGCCTTCGGCCGCGCTCACTTCGTCCCACGGCACCACCCGATGTTCCACGCCCTGCTGGGGCCCGAGTTCGTCAAACGGCCCCTGGTAGCGCAGGCCGACGAGTTGCTCGCCCTTGAGTTCCTCGATGATTTCTGCGCCCGTACCGAGGACCCGGAGCAGCGGTTTGGCGAGGATGTAGACGTCGCCGTCCTTGCGTGCGCGGACGTATTCGAGCTCGGGGTGGACCGCGGCGGCGACGTTTGAGGTCAGGGTCCACGGGGTGGTAGTCCAGACCAGCAGATACTCACGCTCGCGCCCGAGGACCGGCAGGCGGAAGAAGACCGCCTTGTGCGTCAGCTCCCGGTAGCCTTCGGTGGCGATTTCCTGGTCGGAGATGGCGGTCCCGCAACGCGCGCACCAGGGCATGACGTCGGTGCCTTCATAGACGAGGCCGCGTTCGTGGCACTTCTTGAGGAAGTGCCAGATGGAATAGTTGTTCTCCTCGGACATCGTGTAGTAGGAGTCGTTCCAGTCCATCCACTGGCCCAGCCGGACCGACTGGTCGGTCTGGACCCGTGAGTACTTCCGCACGCGCTCTTTGCACTTCTCGACGAACCGGTCGATACCGAACTTCTCGATGTCCCGCTTCGATTTGAAGCCCAGTTCCTTTTCGACTTCGACTTCCACCCAGAGTCCCTGGCAATCGAAACCGTTCTGGTACCGCTGGTCCTCGCCGAGCATGGCGTGGTAGCGCTGAAACAGGTCTTTGTAGGTCCGGCCCCAAGCGTGATGCACGCCCATCGGGTTGTTGGCGGTAATCGGACCGTCGAGGAACCGGAATTTGGCTTTGCCCCGGTTCTGCTCGACGAGCTTCGCGAAGATGCCGCGGTCCTGCCAGAACCGGAGGATGCGCGGTTCGATTTCACGGTGGTCGGGCTGGCGGGGAACTTGTGAGAACATCAGGAGAAATCAGAAGCCAGAAGGCAGAATGCAGAAGTCTGAAGTCCGGGACGTCGTCGGACCAGGCAATCCTGCTGCTTCATGCTAGTCTCTGCGCCATTCGCTGCTACCTTGCCCGGCCGGTATTCTGGCCGTCGCGATGGATCATCGGCCAGATTGACGGGGCCGGGCCGCTGACGCCGGCCACGCACCATCCCTTTGTGCCGTCGCCGACGTAGATGAACCCGCCGGCATCGATCTTGGGGGCAGAGAGCGCGTACTCCGGGTCGGCCAGCCCCTCACCGAGGGCGCAGGCCCAGCGCCGGCTGCCGTCCGCATTGACCGCGTACAGCGTGTCAGCTTCCTCCTGCATCGCGAGTCGCTTCTTGCCGGCCGTGACCAGCACATAGACGTAGCCGTCGACCGATACGGCGGGTGTGGAGATGACGCCGGCCAGCGGCGGGACAAAATCCCAGATCAAGTCGAGTTGGGGGCTGAGCTTCAACAACCTGCCGCCGCCGCCGACAAAGACGCTGCCGTCCGGCCCGATGACCGGCCCGGATGCATCTTCACCGATGACGAGCGACCAGCCGTTGGAGCCGGTGGTCATGTCGATGGACTGCAGCGTGCCGGTCTCGGTCACGATGTACATCGTGTCCCGCTCGGAGTTGATGGCGGGCGCCTGGACGGTCGGAATGCGGAGGCTGTCGGCCCATTTCTGACTGCCGTCGGTCGGGTTGATGGCGAAAATCGTGCCGTCCTGGTTCACGGCGTAGACGGTGCCGTCCTTACCGACAACCGGAGCCGAGTTGCCACCGCCGGAGAGGAATGTCCAGGCAGTGGAGCCGTCCGAACGGAGGGCGATGACCATGGAATCCTCGGTCTGGAAGTAGGCATTGCCGTCGGCCCCGAGCGCGCCGGTGGCGGTCACCCCGCTGCCGATGGAGTCGCTCCACTTCAGGGTTCCGCTGGGATTCAGCGCATAGATGAACTCATTCGTGCAGCCGATGAGGATGGTGCCGTCGTCGGCAATCAGCGGCGCGGCGACGATGGGCTCGAAGTCGGCGCTCAGGACGACATTGGACGAAACACCGGACGACCGGCGGAACACGAGCGCGCCATAATCGCAGCCGATATAGGCCGTGTTGTCGGAACCAAGGGCAAAGGAATTGGAGCTGAAGTCGCCCAGGTCTTCGGGGTCCTCCGGGTCGGGCATGAACGTGACCGACCAGGCGACCACTCCCTCGCCCGGGACTACACTCGCGTGCAGCGGGTCTGACCATGCCGATGCCTTCTTGCTGTTCTTGGCCCGGACTTTGATAGCGAACGAGCCCAGTCTGGTGTAGGAGTGCGTGTCCGAGTACGAGACACCGCCGGCCATGAAAGCGGACCACTCGGAGGTGCTGCCGTCGCCCCAGTCGAACTGGTAGGACACCGGAACGCCGGACGGGTCGGTGGTGGAGGTCGTGCAAGCCATCGCGATGTCGAGCATCCACTGGTTCGGCCCCTTCGGGGCGTCCGGAACCAGCGGTGGCTTGCCGCAGGCGCCGACCAGAAGAGCGGCCAGCGCGATGAGCAGGATGGGAAGGAACCGACTGGATTTCATGCTTCCTCCATAGCTAATGTGTTGCCTTGCCGCAACGGGTCGCCAATCGTCTGTTAGAGGCGTGCTCGATCCCTGCGGGCAAGTGACAAGGATAGCCGGGAAACAGCCTCTGTCAAACGCGGCGCGAAATCCCCCAAGTAAGGATGAACGAAGAAGAGGCGAATTGCGCTATTCCGCCGACAAAAGTGACGGGCCCTCGGAGGAGGGCCCGTCGTGTCGGAGGTTTCTTCGCTACTTCTTGCCGGTGTTGTAGAGGTCCTTCTGCCACTTGGGCCAGGGCGCCGACAGGTCGAGCGCACCGTCGCTGTAGCCGGCCACGCCGAAGAGCGCGCCATCGCCGACCACGATGATGTCGCCGGAGGACGCGATGGACGGGTTCGGGGAGTAGTCGACCAACCCCGTGACCCTCGGTCGGTTCAAGCGTCCGCCGCTGCGGCCGCCGCCGGGCAGATAGTAGTTGCAGTCGCATACCCAGACTTTGCTGCCGTCAGCCTGCCTGAGGCAGTAGAGCACGTCTCCGTCATCCTGGAAATAGACAAAGCCATTAGCTGCAACGATGGGCGTGGTGATGAACGCACCGAGGCTGTCGTAGAAGGTCCAGTTGATGTTGCCGGTCGTCGGGTCGATGGAATAGGCCGTGCCCGCGTCCGAGCCAACGAAGAGCGCCGACTGCCCGAGCGCCGGCCGGGAGGCCACGCCATCGAGCGCCAGGGTCCACTTAGTGGTGCTATCCGGGCGGATTGCGAACACAACCGCCGGAGTGTCGTTCGCGCCACAGTAGACCGTGCCGTCGCCCCCGATGGTTGGCCCGCCCAGTTCGCGGTTCGGCATCAGGAGTTTGCGCCAGGTCGGAGAAGTAAGGTTGGCGTCGAACTTGATGAGGTATCCGGAGTCAGTTGAAACGTAGACGCTGCCGTCCGCATCGATCGCCGGCGCATCAACGACCGTGTTGAACCGCCCGAGCTGATAGACCGGCCCAGGCGTGACCGATGCGCCATTGTCTGTGAACTTGTACAGCTTGCCCAGATTGTCAGTATCTGACTCGCGGCCGACGTATATGTCGGAACCGTTGATTGCCGGCGCGCCAAAGGCGAGTCCCGGCTCGCTGTCTGCCGGCGTTATGTTCGGCCACCGCCAGATCCTGGCCAGGTCGGAGACCGTCAGCGCATAGAGCTCGCCTTCGGAGCTGCCGACGATGACATGGCCGGTGGCGGCGCAGAAGGCCGGGCCGCCGGAGAAGTCCTCTTCATCACTTACCGTGGTGGCGGAGTGCTTGGACTTGCCCTTGGCGGTAGTGATGGCGCGCAACGTCCAGTCGTCCCAGGAGAAGCTAATCACGACATCGTCCGAGCCGTCATTGACGATGAGCGCTGAAGTAGACATCGAGTTCCCTTCAGCATCCTGCCACAGCCATTTGACGCCGCCTTCCTTACCCACCGGTATGTAGACCGTATCCGGGAGTGACTTCGCCTTCTTCCAGTCCTGCACCCAGACAATCACCCTCGCGGTTTCCACCGTCGTGAAGACGTTGGTGACCGTCCAAGAGCCGGGCGTCGGCGTAAGTTCCGTAGTCGTGTCGCCCTTCGGCCACTTGACCACGGCACAGAGGCTGTCGTTGTCGTCGTCGTGCCCGTAGACCGTGATATTGGTCGGGGCGCCCATGATGGCGACCGCCGGAATGAAGACGGAGTCGACCACCGGCCGCTGGTTCAGGACGACTTTCACGGACTTGGCCGGCGAGAAGTCGGAAGCCTTCTTCGGGTCTTCGTCGCGAATCGCCTGCACCGTGACGTTGTAGGTGCCGACCGCATCCCACTCGTGGGTCACGGCCGCGGTTTCGCCCGACGCGTAGACGATGTCGCCGGTATCGGTGGCATCCGACCAGTTCATGATGTAGCGGATGTTACCTTTGGCTATCGTGGTTACGACACTGCAGGTATAGGTGGAGTAGGTCCAGGTTGAATCCGCTCCCCACGGAGCGCCCGGGGTGGCCGGCGGCTTTGAAGGGCAGCCGGTCAAGCCCAGGACGACTACCAGCGCCAGCAGAGCCGTCGCTGCGGTCTTTCTCCAATCCATACGAACCTCCCTGTCGGCCGCCGGTTTCAGGCTACCGGGTTACAACCGGACCGTGATACACGCCGACGTCGGGCAACCGGACACTGGCACCTTTGCCGTCTTCGAAGTAGTAGTAGTAAGTGTGCATGTTGCTCAGGAACTCGCCGCTCGTGAAGCCGTAGAGGCCGTTGGCCGGTTTGCCCTGGACCCGCTTCATCGCGTGCGGGACGTTGTCGATGTAGACGAGCGCAACTCTCGGCGCGTCGAAGTCCACGTCGTTATAGTGAACGAGGAAGTGGTACCGCGTCTGGAAGCCCGCGAGGTCGGTGACGCCGCCGACTGCCGGCTCAAGCCGGTGGTCGATCAGCGCCGGCGCCGAGTTCGGCACCGTCATGACCCAGGGCCCACGAAGGAATCCCGCCGACGGCAGGGTTACGCAGTCGCCGTTGCCGTCCTTGACGACGAAGTAGTAGGCGTGCGGTCCGGGCGGCAGCATGGTCTGGTAGGTGTAGGTGCCGTTGTAGCGCGAAGCATTGGACGCCGGGCTCCCGCAACTGGCCTGATTGTACACAGGGTCGTGGGTGTAGAGCTGCATGTCGTGACAGACGCCGTCGACGAACACCCTGACGACGCGGGGCGGCTTGCAGCCGTCCGGGTCCTGATAATGGACCTTGTAGGTGTAGATGTCGTGGTCGGTGCCGCGCTCGTAATAGACGCCGCCATCGGTGAGGCTCGGCAGCCGGTTGTACACCGTCTTCTTCGTGCCGACAAACGGGCCGGCGTACGCCCCGTAGCGCGGGAACCGCTCGTTTGCCCCCCGTGCGTCCTCGGCGTAGAAGTAATAGGTATGTTCGCCAGAAGGAAGAGTCAGCCGGGCCCGATAGGTGGCCTTGGCAGCCGAGCCCTTGCCCAGGCGCTTCATCGGATAGGGGACATTGTCGATGTAGACTTCCACCTTGGCAGCGACGTCGCCGTCCGGGTCACTGTACATGACCGAAGCGACGTACACGTTTTTCGCCGTGCCCGTCTGCGGGGTGATCGTCGGATAGCACAGACAGGGCTTGTTGTTGCCCTGGGCGGCCAGCGACGGCGTGGCGAGGACCAGGACCAAGAGAACAACTGAAGCTGCGGCAAAAGCATAGTGCTTTGTGCGCATTCTTCCTCCTTTTTTCATGGTGCGGCTATTATAGGTTTCACGAAATTGGGTGTCAAGGGAAGCGACCCCTGAAGTCGTTTCTGTGGCGGACGGACACCGGCCGTTGCCGCCGGTACGCTTATAGCAATTGAGTCGTGATACGCCGCATGACGCGCAGCGAACACGACCCAGTGGCAACCTGAAGGCTGGAGCACCACCTCCATCTTACATCTCCTTGTGTTCCTGTCAACAAAGCATTTGCAGCACGTCGGGAACTGCCGTTGCCGCTGGACTGATTCCTGGTAAGCCGACCGGCACTGCGAAGCCGACTCTGAAGCCTTGAAAGCGCGCCGGCGATGGAATCCTGAAACTCGAAGCTCGAATACCGAATCATCCCCGCCTGACAGTAAATGTCGGACGTGTCCCCGCCTCGACCGACTGTGGGTGAGTCCCGCCGTCCAGTCCGGGTCAGGATGAGGCCGGCTCTTCCGCCATCGGATTGACACGGGGTTGGAAAGGAGTAAGCTGGACGCATGCATCGGGCGCTGGTTGGCGTCCTTCTCGTCATGTTTGGGGCAGCGACGGCCGTGGGGCAAATCTGGAGCCCGGCCGGGCCTGAGCTGTTCCCGGTTCTCTGCGGTGCGATATCATCCGTCAACCCGCAGGTTGCCGTCGTGGCGGTGTCGAAGGGAACCGCCGCCGTCCTGTATTTCACCACCGACCGGGGCTCCAACTGGTCGACCATTACAGAGTCACTGACATTCCGGCCGCTCGCGATCACCTTCGAACATGGCAGTGACAGCGTTCTCTACGTCACGGCCGGAGACGTTTTCAGGAGCACCGATCGCGGCCTGACTTGGTCGCAACTGGGTACGCCTGGTGGGACCGTGTGGCTCAACCTCGCGCTTGACCCGACGGATTCGGGTGAGGTCTGGCTCGCGGGGTACTCGGACGCCAGTACGCACGGACGGGCGTCAGTCGCCATTAGCACCGACGCGGGTACAACCTGGACGATGCTCGTCTGCGACACTACTTCGCGCTCCTCGGCTCATTCCATCGCTCTGGACCCGTCGCGCGACAGCACTCTCTATTGCGGCGGCTCGATTGCCGGCCGGGCAGTCGTGTACAAGAGCACGGACAAAGGTGCAAGCTGGGTCGCGCACGACCTGCCATCCCCGGCGAAGGCCGATTCGGGCACGATTTGCAGCCCGCCCGCGCCGGAAGTCCCGGTGCTCGGGCAAGTCCGGTTTCTCTACGTGAACCCGCTCAACACCAGCAGTCTGCTCGCGGCTCAGCCGTGGTACGGTGTATGTCGATCTACCAACGGCGGCGCAAGCTGGTATCACTACCCTGGCTTCAGCGAGGCGCACTCGCTTGCCTTCTCTCCGCTACAGCCGCAGTTGGTGTACGTTGGGGCCACTAAGGGCATTTACCGAACCACCGACGCGGGGCGGACATGGAGCGGGCTCTATCAGCCCCCCTATGGCGGAACCGTTGACTGCGTACTGACCTGTGCTGATTCTGCCCTGTTTGCTCTGGCTACCAACGGTTCGGGCGTGCTCAGGACCCGCGACGAGTGGGGAGACTGGGGTTCTCTGGCCGTGCTGGACGCGGTCTCCGTGACTGCGCTGACCACGGGCGGTGCTGCGCCTGAGAACATGTACGCCGCGATTGCGGGCTTCGGGATCTTCAGTTCAACCGACCCCGGCCGCGACTGGAGTCGATGCCGGGGCTTTCCCGGTTCGGACAGCGCTGTCAGCCTGGCGGCAAGTGTCAGTGACGTGTGGGCGCTGGACGATGCAGGCCTCTACTACAGCACGAACCGCGGCGAAGCGTGGACGCTCAAAGGCGACTGGTTTGACTCCGCTGGCGATGTCGCGGCGTCACAGCCGCCTGCGAGTATCGTCGTGGCAACCGGACGGCTCCGCGATTCACTCGCGGTCTTGTTCTCCACCGACAGCGGGCAAGCCTGGAGCCAATCGTTGCTCTGTGGCGGCGGAATGGGTCGGGCCGTTGCACTCAGCTCTGTGGAGCCGGGTCGCTTCCTTGTCGGCGGTGACTCGGCGGGGAATGCCATCCTCTACGCGACTCGCGACACCGGCCGTACATGGGTTCGCGCCGGGACGGGATTGAACGGTACGATCAACTGTATCAGATTCGGACCCTCAAGCCGGAATGATCTCTACTGCGGGACTTCCGACGGCGCGTACCACAGCTCCGATACCGGCCGGACGTGGCAGGATCGGGGTCTCTCGGACGTGAACTCGATAGTCTATACCCAGCGCGGGGCTATCCTGGCCGGCACAGACAGCGGCGTTTTTGTTACTTATTCCGGTGGCGGCACGTGGTACAACTACAGCAGCGGCCTGGTTGACTCACAGGTCACATCAGTGGCAACCGCCCCACCGGGCTACAACGTGTTTGCAGGCACAAAGCACGCCGGTTTGTTCCTTGGCTACGAACCGCCTGGAATCAGCGAAGAGCAGCGACGAACGTCCTGTCCGCGGGACTACCTGGCGACCATTGTTCGCCGCGTCCTGTTTCTGCCCTCGCTGCCGGCTGCTGATTGCTCTCTCCTCTCCGCCGACGGCCGTAAGCTTTCGGACCTTCATCCCGGCGCGAACGACGTGCGGGCGCTGGCGCCGGGGGTGTACTTCATCAGA
>CAZAKP010000079.1:0-13032 GCA_964485845.1 uncultured bacterium
GACGCTGGCGAGCCGGGTGGGGGCGGTGAAGCTGCGGTACCTGTTCTATTTCTAGGACGGTCCTGAGAATAGGACCTATAGGACCTACAGGACCTATGGGACCTAAAGAGAAAAAGACGAGGCGGCCCGAAGGCCGCCTCAACTCGTTGCAGCTACCGGCCGCTATTCCTCTATGACCAGCTTCTGCGTGGCGGAGAGGCCGGCGGCCCCGACCCTGACCAGGTAGACGCCTGCCGGCAATGACCGAAGGTCAAGCCGGATTGGCGACCCGCGACTCGCGATTGGCGATTGGACGAGGCGGCCGGAGGCGTCGAAGACCGACACTGTCGCCGACCCGTCCTTCGGCAGGCCGAATCGCAATAGCGCGAAGCCGGAGACAAGCGGACTCGGGCTGATTGACAGTTGTCCGCTGCCGAGCGACGCCGGCGCGGCCAGGACACCATCGCGTGACGGCTGCGGCGCAACATAGGAGGCAAGCGCGTAGCGCCACAGTTCAAGCGTCTTGTTGCCTTTGAGCGCGAAGAGCGTTCCGTCCACATTCACCATGCTGCCGCCGGCGTACACCTTTCTCGCCTTGCCGGTGCTTCCCAGCGAGGGTAGCGGGTCGAATTCGACCCAGGTGTTGGCGGCCGCGTCATAGCGCCAGCACTCGTCGGTGTTGCCGCCTTTGAGCGCGTAGATGCCGCCCTCAAACCAGGCACCGGCGCCGCCGTCACGCGACTTCCTTCGGCGGCCGGCGTTTCCCGCAAACGGCATGCCGTTGAGTTTTGTGCCGCTCCACTTGCCGGTGAGCACATCGTAGGCCCAGAGCTCGTGGTAGCGGGCTTTGTGGGCGTAGATGGTGTGGTCGCCGTCGAATACGAGGAACGACCCGGCATACCATTTCGAGTGGCTGCCGGCAGGGGCGGGTAGCATCGTCTGCCAGGTCCACGTCGCCACGTTGAAGCGGTAGAACTCACAGGTCGTGCCCTTGAGCAGGTAGACGTAGCCGCTGTCACCGATTTGTACGTACACGGCTGCACCGGCCCGGACCTTGCGGTGCCCGCCGGCCGGTACGTTCGCGAGCTGGAGCCAGGTGTCGGTGAGGATATCGTAGCGCCAGAACGCGAGGGTGTTGTTGCCCTTGGCCATGTAGACGTAGCGCGAGCCGTCGGCGGCGCCGCACACGCCCCGGCGGGGCAACCTGCCTTCGAGGCCGAGCGGTATGTCGCGCAGCTTCTGCCAGTCGTTTACCAGCGGGTTGTAGGAGAAGAAGTCGGCCGACTTGTTACCTTTGCCGGCATAGATGAGGTCGCTGCCGCCATCGTAGGCGAGCCAGGCACCGTCTTTGGCCTGGCGGTACGACGGCGGTGCCGGCATGGCTTTCACCTCGACCCACTGCGAGCGGGTCTTGAACGCAGCCGTTTTGACATCGTTCTCGGGGTGATTGTCGCCGAACAGGGCCGTACTGCATTTGACCGACCAGTCACCGAGGAGCCGCAGGGTACACGGCTGGAAGGTGTTTACCACGAGGTTGTTGGCGGCGTCGAGGCTGGCGATCGTTTCGCTGTCGGAGTAGTAGGGGCTGCCGTTCGGGTCGGTGACGAGCATCCAGACCTCAAAGCCGGCCGGGACGTTGCCGTAGTTGCGAATGGTGGCGGTCGGGGTAACGACCTCGCGCGGTCCGTAGGTGCCGATCGGCTTATTGATGCCGGAGACGCCGACGTCTCTCACCCGCACCGTGACCAGGCCGGCCAGAGTGTCATTTGCCCGGACAACGTCGCCGGATAGAGCGGTCGTGCAGCGGACGGCGTGAGTGCCGCGCTGCGCCGCGTTCCAGTTCGTGAAGGAGACCAGCGCGGAGTCGCCGGGCGCGAGGCTTGAGACATTCTGCGAGTCGGAGTAGAAGGAGCCGATGCGGAACCGGACCGGGAACGAGACGGCTTCAGTGCCGTAGTTCTTTACCCGGGCCTGCGGGGTAACGGTCGCGCCGGTGTCGACCGTGTCGGCCGGAGCGACAATCGCGGCCACGCCGACATTCGTCACCCGCACCGTGAACGTTCCCGACAGCGTGTCGTTTGCCGGATTCTCGTCGCCGGTGAGGTCGGTCGAGCAGCGCACCGTTTGAATACCGCGCTGCGTTACGGTCCAGGCGCTGAACATGATCAGGGCCGAATCGCCGGGCGCAAGGTCGGTCACCGGCTTGGTGTCGGAGTAGCCCGTACCGATGCTCATCGTCACCGGGAAGCTGGCCGCATCCTCCCCGTAATTGGCGACCCACGACCGCGGGACAACGGTGGCGCCGGAGTCGACCGTGCCGGTGGGCGCGACTATTCGCTGGACTCCGACGTCGGTGCCCGAGGACGGTGAACTTAAGTCGCCGGTGATGGTGTAGGCGAAGCTCTGCTTCGCCGCGGTGGCGACGTTCTGGCCGCGCACGCGGATGGTCCAGGTGCCGGCAACCGGCGAATTCAGGCGGACGCATTCCTCGACGTTCCGGTTGTCCCAGGTGCTCGGGTCGGGCGCCGACTGGCCGCTCGAATACTGGTTACCGTGATAGACCGTACCGTTCGGGTCGGTGACCTCGAGGTTCAGGTCGTTGACGAGCGTCGGGTTGGCGTTGGGCGCGGCGGCAGTGTCGGTCCAGGCCAGGGCGATGCGGAGCGGAATGGCCGAGTTGACGTCGAACTGCTCCTCCCGGTACTCGCCGGTGCCGATGCCGGCAGTGTCGTCCTTGATCATGAGCCGGCGGAGGTCACCGGTGAAGTAGAGGACCGAATCGTCGTCGATTCGGCCCCAGCCGATGTCGAAGCTCGGGATAGAGTAGCTGCCGATGTTCGGGTCGCTCGAGGCGACGGCCATCGAACGGAGCAGCGCCGACGAGATGTAGTCGATGCGATTACCCGGGACCGGGCTGCCGGTCGGGTAGTAGCCTTCACGGAGGTAGCAGCGCATCAATCCGACCGAGCCGTTGACGGCAGGCGTGGCCATCGACGTACCGGACATCTGGGAGTAACCGTTGGTGCCCGACGCCTGCGCCGACCAGAGGTTGACGCCGGGAGCCATGACCGTGGGTTTTATGCGGTTGTCCTGGGTCGGGCCGCGGCTGGAGAAGCCGGCGATGATGTTGCTGATGTTGCCGTTGTAGGTTGCGCCGACCGTGAGGACATCCTTGGCGATTCCGGGGTTGCGGAGGGTGTGGGGATTGGCTTCATTGCCCGCCGCGAAGATGTTCATGAAGTCTTTGTGGACCCAGCAGTAGGCGTCGGTGGATGCGTCCATCAACTCGTAGTCGCCGACGCTGTTGCCCGCGCCCCACGAGCCCGAGTGCTGCAGAATCGGCCGCACCGAATCGGGCAGGCCGCGTCCGAGATAGACCGAGTCCCAGAGCGGCGTCAGGTCGGAGCCGACCGTGAAACCACCGGAGGAGTTGGTCAGGTCGACGAAGTAGAGGCGGCCCTTGAACGACATTCCGTCGTAGTAGCTCGACCCGCCGGTAACCGAATCATCGCCCGCGACCGTGCCGTTGACGTGGCTGCCGTGGTACGGGTTCTCGCCCGGGTTCGCGCCTTGAAAGAGCTTGAACGCGACGACTTTCCGGTGGTCGGGCCAGATGCCCGGGGCCGTTACCGGCAGCGACGGGTCGCGGAACATGTCGTGGCCCAGATTGAGGCCGGTGTCGGTCGTGGAGAGGATGACCCGTTGTCCCCGGACGCCGCGGAGCCAGGACGTGCGCACGGACAGTGCCGTGTCGGGCTGAGGCGATGACTTCCAGCCGGTCTGGGTCACCCACTGGCACTGGTTGTTGCAGATTTCAGGCGCGACCCACTGCTGGATCCAGAGGACTTCGGAAAGCCGGGCGATATCGGGGATACGGCCGGCGGCGATGCCGGCCCGCACCGTGGTTGCAAAGCTGGTGGTGAGCGCTTCAACGACCGTGCCGCCGCCTGCCCGGATGAGCTCTTCGACCGCGCCGCTCTTCTCGCCGGGCATGAGCTGGATGACGATTTCCTCAAAGCCTTTGGCGTCGAGCAGCGCACGCTGGAGCTTGTAGGCCGGCTGGAACAACCCGACCCAGCGGATGCCGGGAAGCGTCCTGACCAGGTCACGCTGCTCTTGCGTCAGTCGGCCGAGCATGGCGTAGCTTGGGAGATAGCCGAAGGGACTCACCCCCCGGCGTTCGAGTTCACTGACCCATTCGCGCCGAATCGGACCCTCGAACTGGATGATGTAGTACGCGACTTCACCCGGCGCCGACTGGGTCGCGAGACCGGCGGGCAGACTCGGCTCGCCGGCGCGGGTGTCGACGACGAAGCCGTTGGTGAAGGATACGTAGTTCGCCTCATCGCCTGCCGCCGGTTCGAACCGGTGCGAGGCGCCCATCCGATAGTGGTCCGCCGGGCTCGCCGCGGCGAGGCCCGCGACAAGGAGGACCGTCAATAGACCGATAACATTTTTGCTCATCTTTTCACCTCAGGAATGCTGCTCGCACACAGGCGATAGTGCCTGGCGGTTTGAGATCAATATCATCCGCATTTAATCTGCCGGGCGGCAACGAGTGCTTGTCCGCCCCGCCGGTCCCGGTCTTCTGACCGCGGTAGGGCCGTCGTGACCGGGCATATTACTCATTTAGTATAGTCCAGTTCAGCCGGCGTTGTCAACCGCCGTTCAGCGGTTGATTCGGAAGACGGAATTCCTTTCGATAGAACTGCGCCCTGGTCGCGTAGTCGGTCGCGTTGCGGCGGATGCGCTCGGTCTCTTCGGGTGTAAGCGGGCGCTTGACCACGGCGGGGACGCCGGCCACAAGCGAGCCGTCCGGCACGACGAAATCCTCGCGCACGACCGCGCCGGCAGCGACGATGCAGTTGTTGCCGACCCGGGAACGGTTGAGCAGGATCGCGCCCATGCCGATGATGCAGTCGTCGCCGACGGTCGCGCCGTGGATGATAGCGCGGTGGCCGACCACGACGCGTTTGCCGATGACGGTAGGTGTGTTGTAGTCGACGTGCACCATCGAGAGGTCCTGCACATTCGTATCTTCGCCGATGGTTATCGGCGCCATGTCGCCGCGCACGACCGCGTTGAACCAGACGCTCGCGCCGCGGCCGAGCGTAACCTGGCCGATGATGGTCGCGTTCGGGGCGACGTAGCAGGTCGGGTCGATCCGTGGGGTCCAGTCGGGTAGTCTCGTAATCACCGGCTCGCCTCCTTTGACGTCAATTGCCGGAACCGGCAGACGAGCACGTCTTTCGTCTTTGCCTCGACGGTCGCGGCGACATAGACGTCGCCATTGACAACGAGGTCGACGGCGCCGGCGTTCGGGCCGGGCGAGTACTGCTTTTCCCAGACCGACACCGCATCCGGTTTATACTGGAAAGCGAGTATCTCGCTCTTCCCGCCCGGCTCCAGCAGGCTGCCGGCGACGTAGATGTCGGATTCGCGCGTGACATAGACGGCCCGGCCGGTTGCCTGAGCCACGGTGCCGTATGCCAGCTTGCGGATCAGGTCGCCGTTGGGCGCGTACTCGATGATTACGCAGCGAGTCGAGTCGCCGACGCGGGCGGTACCGGTGGCAATGATGTTGCCGAAACCGTCGAAGGCAATGTCGCCCGGCTCATCGCTGCCGCCCGAGTCGTAGCGCCGGGTCCAGAGCGTATCGCCGTTGGGGGCTAACTTCACGATGACGATATCGGGGTTGGCGGCGTTCTCGCCGTGCAGCCCGACGAGCGCGAGGTTGTCGTCGGCGTCACCGGCGATGCGGGCGGCGAGGTCGTTGGGCCCGAGGTCGATGTTCTTCACCCAGATGGTCCGGCCGTCCTTCGCGTCGAGCAGGGCGACCATGTAGTCGGTGTTCGCGTCGGTGCCGGCTGAGCCGCAGACGGCAATGCGGTCGCCGGAGACCGGGCAGATGCCGGTGCCCCAGGTCTTGTCACCGACTGAAAGCCCCTTCTGCCAGGTGATTTCGCCGCCGGCGGCGTAGCGGATGACAAGGCAGACGTCCTTGTTTTCCGCCCTTGCCCGGCCCGCGGCGAACAGGTGGCCGAGGTTGTCCGCCCAGAGGTCTTCGCACATCGCGTAGGGTGATTCTTTGTACGTCCGGGTCCAGATTTCCCTGCCCGCGCTGTCCAGCCTGGTTACGAACCAGCCGGCGCGGTCGGACCCGCCGGGCCTGGTGGCGACAAAGCTCACGTAGTAGGACGTCCCGTCGGATGTGAGCGCGGTCGCGGTCTCGTCGCCGCCGGTGTCCAGCGTCTTCTGCCAGACTACGGGTTTGACGCCGCAACCGGCCGCCAGCAGCGCGAGCAGCGCTGCGGTAATGCGGAGAGTGTCTTTCATCTCATGACTCCTTGTCCAGAGCAAACGCCAGCGCGCGAGTTCTTTCCGTGATATTGCCGTGTTCGGCAGCAAAGTCAAACCCCGCTCGTCCGCGCGCGTTCCCGTTCGCCGTTCGGCAGTCTGTTTCTGCATTGCCTTTCCCGCGGGAGGTGCTATTCTGAAGACCGTGGCGTTCGATTCTCTCGGCCGGTTCGACAGCCAGGTCGCCCGCGTGTTCAAGTATGCGGCGCGGGCGGCATGGAGGAACCCGAAGCAGGCGCTCTTCTTCGCGCGAATCAAGGCGGCACAAAAGCGGGCGGCGGAAACACGCGACCGGCAACGCGAGCACGGCGTGCAGGTGCCGCCGCTGGTTATCGCCAGTATTACCCGGCGCTGCAACCTCAACTGCCGCGGCTGCTATGCGCGGGCTCGACGCCGCTCGGTCAGCCCGGAGCTTACCGACGCGCAGTGGTCGAACCTGTTCGCCCAGGCGAAGGAACTCGGCGTCTCGATTATCATGCTGGCCGGCGGCGAACCGTTGATGCGCCCGAGCATCCTCGACGTTACCCGCACGTTCCCGGGCATAGTCTTTCCGCTGTTCACCAACGGGCTGCTGCTGGACGACGGAACCATCGCTCGGTTCAAGGACCAGCCGCAGGTAATCCCGGTCGTGAGCATCGAGGGCTGGGAGCCGGAGACCGACAACCGGCGCGGCAGCGGCGTATTCGAGTCCGTGGCGGCATCGGCCGAGAAGCTGCGAACCGCGGGGATTTTCTTCGGCGTCTCGCTCACGGTCACGCGGCGCAATTTTGAGGCCATTACCGCAGAAGGATTGGTCCAGGCGCTCATCGGCAACGGCTGCAGCCTGTTCGTCTTCGTCGAATACACGCCGGCCGAGCCCGGCACCGAAGACCTGTGCCTCTTGCCGGCCCAACGGCGAAGGCTGGTCGAGTTCTCGGAGGGGCTGCAGCGGGAGTCACGGCCGGTGTTCATCGTCTTCCCCGGCGATGAGGAGCAGTTCGGCGGTTGCCTTGCCGCCGGTCGCGGGTTCGTCCACATCGGACCGGATGGGAGCCTCGAGCCCTGCCCGTTCGCGCCGTTCTCGGACTCAAGCGTCGCCGAGAGGCCGCTCGCCGACGCCCTCAAGTCGCACCTGCTTCAGGCGATTCGCGACAATCACGCGGAACTCAAAGAGACCCGCGGCGGCTGCGCGCTGTGGCGGAGGCGCGAGTGGGTCGAATCGCTCACGAGCAGGCGTGAAGGATGACGGGGTGAGGAAGGCAGCAATGCCCGGGTGGCCGAGCAGAACTTGACAGCGGCGCGTTTGGCGGCGTAAATGTTAGGTATCCCGGGATTCTTACAGAAAGGTCGTCCGCCAACCCGGGACGCGGACTGAGTGCCGCCTGGTATCCCGGTGGCTCACGGTCAGGCGGGCGGCCGGTGAGGCCCCTCTGGGGCTTCGACGCGGCCGCGTTCACCGAAGCAGCGCAGCTAGTGCAGGAGTGTTAAGGACCGAGCAGGAGGATTCGATGAAGAAGCTATTGCTATTCGTGATAACGTGCGCGCTGGCGGCATCGGTCGCGCACGCCGACTGGGTTACGACCACGGTGCCGACCGGCGCGGCTCCCCGCGTGGTGGCGGTGAACCCGGCGATGAACAAGGTCTATGTCGCCGACCAGAACAGCGGCGACGTGACGGTTATCAACGGCGTCACCTACGATACGGCAATGGTGGCCACGGGCCAGAATCCCAGCGCGATTGCCGTGAACCCGGTGACCAACAAGATTTACGTCGCGAATCGCGACGCCAACAACGTGACGGTTATCAACGGCTACAATAACGCCGCGACCCAGTTGAACGGATTCGCCAGTCCCGTCGGGCTGGCCGTGAACCCGGTCACGAACAAGATCTACGTCGCCAACTATAGCAGTGGGAAGGTGACGGTAATCGACGGCCCGCTGAACGACACCATCCAGGTGCCGGCGGGCTCAGGGCCGAGCGCGGTCGCCGTGAACCCGCTCACCAACAAGATCTACGTGGCGAACACCAGCAAGAACGTCACGATCATCGACGGCGCCGACAACGATACCAGCATGGTGGCCTCGGACACGGGGGGGTACGCGGTGGCGATAAACGTGGTCACGAACAAGGTCTACGTTGTGAATCTGAAGCCCGGCCTGTCGCCTCAGGTCGGCAGCGTGACGGTGATTGACGGCGCCACCAACGACACGGCCATCCTGACCATGGGCCTGAGTCCCATCGCGGTGGCGGTGAACCCGGTCACGAACAAGATCTACGTCGCGAACAGTGCCGGCAACAGCGTGACGGTGATTGACGGCGCCACCAACGGCACGACCACGGTTGCGGTCGGCCCGACCCCGACCTCGGTGGCGGTGAATCCCGTCACCAACAAGGTCTACGTCGCGAACAGCGCCGGCGACAGCATCACCGTGATTGACGGTGAGACGAACGGCACGACCGCGCTTGCCGTCGGCAGCGCGCCCTGTGCCGTGGCGGTGAACCCGGTC
This sequence comes from uncultured bacterium, assembly GCA_964485845.1. Taxonomy (GTDB): domain Bacteria; phylum Hydrothermota; class Tepidihabitantia; order Tepidihabitantales; family Tepidihabitantaceae; genus UBA2258. The sequence continues at coordinate 8,823 of CAZAKP010000079.1, forward strand.
ACGAACAAGGTCATGGTCGCGAACCGCGCCAGCCGGAACCTCTCGGTCGTTGACGGCACCACAAATGCTGCGACCGCGGTGGCAGCGGGTGACCGTCCCCGGGATGCGGCGGTCAATCCCGTGACCGGCAGAGTCTACGTCGCCAACTACGGTACCGATAACGTCACGGTCATCGACGGCAGCACCAACGACACGGTTCTGGTGCCGGCCGGCGAGTCGCCGGCGGCCGTGGCCGTGAACCCGGTGACGAACAAGGCGTACATCTCGAACAGCGGGGATTCTTCAATCACGGTCATTGACGGCGCCACGAACGCCGCTACCGCGGTGGCGGTGCGCGCGAACCCGGCGGGCGTTGCGGTGAACCTGGTGACCGACAAGATCTATGTGGCAATCCCCGACGGGTACGTGACGGTCGTCGACGGCGCGACGCTCGATACGTTGACGGTGCCGGCGGGCGTGGACCCGCGGGCCGTGGCCGTGAACACCCGCACAGCCAAGATCTACGCGGCCAACCGCGGCAGTAATAACGTCACGGTCATCGACGGGTGGACGCGGGATACCGTTCTCGTGGCAGTGGGGGATACTCCCGTTGCCCTGGCGGTCAACCCGGTGACCAACCGGATCTACGTGGCCAACCGCGGCAGCGACAACGTCACGGTCATCAACGGGGCGACGAACACGACAGTCACGGTGGCGGTCGGCGAGGACCCGGTGGCGGTGGCCGTGAACCCGCTGACCAACCGGATCTACGTGGCGGACAACGGCAGCAGCGAAGTCACGGTCATCTACGGCGAGACGAACGAAACGGCCGCCGTGCCGGCGGGCGCGGGTCCGGTTGGCCTAACGCTGAGCACCGTCACCAACAAGGTCTACGTCGCCAACGCGGACAGCGGCAGCGTTACGGTGATTGATGGAACGACCAACGGCACGACCACGCTGGCCGCCGGGACCCTGCCGGCTGCGGTCGCGCTGAACCCGGTGACCAACAAGGTGTACGTGGCGAACGATGCAAGCGACGACGTCACGGTGATTGACGAGGCCCCGTTCTTTGATACCCAGGTCCGCGCCGCGACCGACTCGCTGCCCGGACACGCGACGATGCTGGCCCGGCCGGATATCGTCGGTCAGGCGGTGAACCGGCTGGCGCCATTTCACAATGTCATGATGGGCGTGCTGGGTCGCATCGGCCGGGGCCAGGCAGTCTGGGTCTTTTCGGATATCACCAGCGGCGCCGGCACGGATTCGGTGAGATGGACCTTCCCGTGGGCCACCGACTCGCTCGTCTCGGGCGAGAACCTCGTCGTCATGGCGCCGCTCGAGATGGACGCGGCCGGCACCAACAACACGGGGTGGGGCTCGCCGTTTGCGGGCAACATCGACATCTATCCGGTCTACCGGACCTGGGGAGCGGGCGTGGAAGAACCGGCGGCATCGTCCGGTCCGCTGCGCCGTTCCGGCCCGACCATCGTCCGCGGCGTTCTTCGCGTTCCAGCGTCGAGCATAATGCGTGGATCGTCTTGTGCGCTGTTGGACATCAGCGGAAGAGAGGCGATGCGCCTGAAGTCGGGCGCGAATGACGTGAGCAGGCTCTCGCCCGGCGTTTACTTCGTCCATTCGTCAATCGTCAATCGACAATCGACAATGGCCAAGGTCGTGGTTACGAGGTAGCGCACCGACAGGTAGACGGCCTACCGAATACCGGCAGCGGCGGCTTTCCCGGCCGCCGCTGCTGTTTTCGCGGACGAGTCCACGGCTATTGCACACCGGTTCTGATTGTGCTACCATGAGGCACGCGAAGTTCAGGTTTCCCACATCCGGTGAACATCAGGAGGAACGATGCGTAAGAATGTCGTGCCGGCGGTCGTGATGCTCGGTCTGGCCGCGGTCATGATGGCTGAGACTCCGCCGGCGCAGGCGCTGCCGACGGCTGAGAACTGCGTTTCATCCCACTACTATCCGCAGGTGAGTCCGGACATCGCCGCGCTGCAGGCACGGGAGCGCAGCGCCCTTGCCCGGGGCGACGTGGCCGCCGCCCGCGAGCTGGAAGGACAGGTCCAGGCAGTACTCATCGGGGAGCAGCACGTCGTGCCGCAACCGGTGCCGGTGAAAGCCGTCAAGTCCAGCCGCACCGGGGCCAACCTTGCAGCCGACCAGCTCATCTACGCCGGCGGTGTGAACGCCTTGTCGTCCGACTACGAAATGGACGGGACGATGTGGGCGGCCTTCGCCGGAGCCGACTCGGCCATCCGCGTCTACAAGTCCTCCGACCACGGCGCGAGCTGGAGCAAGATACAGGAGTACTTCGTGCCCCCCAAGCACGCCATCGACAAGGTCGAGCTGGTTGTCGGTCAGGGCGACTCCGGGTTCGTCTACGTCTTTGAGAACATGCCAAGCAGCAACGGCGACCTCAGTGCGGTGCGGTTCGACAAGGACGGCACGCACCTGAACAACTGGGGCGTACTGGTCGGGGCTGACACCATCACCGACTTCACGGCCTGCCGTGATTTCCGCGATGGCTACTGGCTCTATGCCGTCGCTCACAACGGGCTTTCGGGCGGAGATTTTCCCCGCAGTCACGTGCTGCGGTCAACGGACTACGGCCTGACCTGGGCGGTGACGGACAGTGCATTCAACCTGGACCGTCCGCGCCTCGCGTTCGGCGCGGGCGAATGCGGCTACCTGGGCGTTGTGCCGCGGCAGAACGCGTTTCGGGGCACGGTGGGCACCGGGGTAACCACAGCCTGGTGTTCCCCGGGCTCATGGCGTTTCGGCTCCTTTGAGCCCGACACGTTTGAAATCCACGATGTCGCCATCGCTCCGGCCTTCACGTCTCCGGCGTCGAACGCGACCGTCTGGGTCGCTTGTGCCTGCGGCAGCGGCGACAACCTGGACGTCTATGCGGCCTACGCCACTGACACGCTCATGGACTGGAACGGCCCGACCGTTATCGCCAACACCGGCGACGCCGAGGCCTACGTTGACCTGAAGAACTACACCGCGACGGGCAACGACTACGTCAACCTTTCGTACGTGGACGCGGATTCGGCCGGCAACGGCAATGCCTGGCTCGGCTACTCCAATGCCGGCGAACCGAACGTCTGGTCCGGCCTGGGCAGCCCCTGGATAAACCAGTCCGGATACGTTGGCCGGGGCTCCTCAACCTTCCCCAGGATAGTCTACTCGCCGGGCGGACCCGGCTCGGGCGGCGGCCTGATATTCGCCGGCCAGAGCGGCAACGGCTACTTCAACGGGCCGTGGCTAACCGGCGTGGCCGAAGTGAAGCCGGCCCGGCCGGCACCGGTGTTCAGCGTGATTCCCAGCGTCGCCCGCGGCCCGGTCCGTGTGAGCTGGAGCGGCAGAGCGCAGCGGCTCCTCGTGAGCGATGCCGGCGGCAGAATCGTGCGGAGCATCGCTGCTCCGGCCGGCAACTCGTTCGTCTGGGACGGCAAAGTCCCGGCCGGCACCTACTTTGTGCGTCTGACCACAAGCCGGGGCGCGGCGACCCGGCCGGTAGTTATCCAGTAGCAGGTATCGGTATCCACCAAGAGGGCGGCTGCGGCCGCCCTCTCAGTTTCGAGGGCCCGAATGCGACTCGCTGCCCGGTACCCGACCTCGGAGCTCTCCGCGTTGCTTTCCAAGTGGCTGCGCAGGTTGCCTGCGAAGTTGCTCGCAGAGGAATTCGGGAGTGAACCCGGACCGGAATGTGGGCTGGAACTCAGGATTGAGCTTGGGAAGGAATGGTGACTGTTACCCGACAAGGAACCGGACAAGGAGCCTGCACTGCAGCCCGCAAAGTAGCGGACGAAGTAGCCGTGAAAGCAGCTCACGAAATGGCCGTCTTAGTTCCTCGGGAAGCTCCCCGGATTGTGACTTCGGAGGCAATGCGGGTAGCTGCGGGGGAGGCGTGGGAGGGGTCCGGGCGAAGAGAGAGGATAGAGGATTGAGGATAGTGGAGTTAGGACAAGGGCCGGCGGAAGGCGGAATATGCACTATAAGCCATAGACGGCACGAGGTGCTCCGGACCGCTCTTCCGTACCCCCGGCCGACGTTGGGCCAACCACAGAGCCCACAGAGAGCACGGAGTAGGTGAAGCCAGGGTCCGGTCTGTACCTTCGTAGTCTCTGTGAACTCTGTGGTGCAATATCGGGTTCAGGACCGTACTTGGCATTGACAACTTGATACACAGGCCGATAATACAGATACTGACGCC
>CAZAKP010000080.1:0-2847 GCA_964485845.1 uncultured bacterium
AGAACGCCATTCTCGGTCCAGAGTGGCAAGCCGCTCCCGTTGACCCGCTGTGCATAGATGCCCTCAGGCCAACTGCGGGTATCGGTCCACACCACTATCGCGCCGCCGGCGCTGTCGCTGGTGGCAGCTATTGGCTCACGGCAGCTGGGTCCGCAGAGCTGAACTCCTCCATCCTGCCAGAGCGTCCTTCCCTGCCCAAACACCACCCCCGCCCCCAGCGCGAGTACGAGGACCGCTGATGCCAGGAGTTGCCACATCCAGTTGTGCGGGGAGAGCGGACCGCTACCTCGTCCCCGAGTATCGGTTCTCGCCATGGTTGCCTCCAGCTTGGTTCCGACCTTGACTGGCTGTGAGCGACTGAGCCGCCGGAACTGAGGCCGCCAGCTCGGACGTCCACCAGACCCGCGTGAAGCCTACCGGTGACACCCCCCTAGCGTCCTTGATGCGCTGCAGATACTGGGTCGAGGTAGCACGGGAATATCCCATCATCGTCGCCCATTGAACGTCCGACGCAGCCACTTGCGCCAGGCTCTCGGTTGTCCCTGCGTGGGGCGTCGCGTTCTCCATGTACCCGACAAAGCCGCCGACAAGCAGGCCGAAGGCCACACCGCACGAGAACAGGGCGGAGTGGTAGCCGACCTGTACCCAGTCCAGGCGCCTGACGAGGTTGCGGACCCGACTGCTTATCGAACTCCTTCTCTGACCGGACCATCGCCAGCCCGCGATCCCGATACCGCGCGGTGCGGCGACGGGCAGTGCGGCTGAGCTGTTTGAGAAGACGGTCATACTGCAGGACATACGGACGCGGTCACGTACCATTGCGACCTCCAATTCGGATAGAACCCATACGGACCGGTGTCGAGATTGTGGTTGCGGCGGCGCCCCTTGCGCCTCCGCTCTCGACGCCCTCGTTGGGGCGATTTTACCTCCCAGGTTCCTGATGTCAAGCAGAGCCGTGGTACCTTGTCAGAAGCGCAGAGGCAGTATTCGGCTTCCCCATGCCTGCGGGGGTGCGGTCTGAGGATAGGTCGAGGTTGAGGTCAAGCTCGAGGTTGAGCACCAGGGATTGGGGACTTGGGACTGGGAAGTCGGATTTCGGTTGGGGGTGCTGGCGGGTATCCCTGATTCGGGTCGGTTCAGGACATGGCTGAGGGGCCGCGACAGTGCCGCCGGTCCGTCATCGTCTGACAGGCGAGGGGCGGGCGAAGAGCCTGCCCCTTCGGTTTGCAGCGGTCACAAGAAGCGTCTGGGGAGTCGTCCATATGTAGTGGTTAAGCCGTCTCCGACCACAATTCTGCCGCCCACCCCTCGGCCCCCAGACCGTAGAGGGGGTAGCCTTCACCGAAGTAATGCGAGACGCGATGGAGCCTGCAATCAGACTTGCGTTGAGATGAACGATGAGCTGAACGATGACGCGAACGATGGCGGGTTCGACTTCAGGAACGATGTCGCGAGTAATGAGCGGTCCAGTGAAGGACAGAGGTTGAGGTCAAGGTTGAGGTTCAGTTCGGGATAGAGCGAACGACGCTGTTACGGACGCAGTGCGCTACGCGGTGAACGATTCCCTGGCCGGTACTTTCTGACGAACAGCGAGGGGTACACTGAGAGGCCCAATCGCGGGTTCGCCGCGGGGTTCCAGTCGGCAGTTGTCGGAACGGGCTAGTGTTTGTGGCTGTGGTGGTGCTTGCGCTGTCTGCTCTCGTGCTTGTGGTTGTTGCTCGTCAATTTGACGCCGAGTTCTGCGGCCCGCTGCTCGGCATAGGCGAGCTGGTCGGCAAACTCGGTCGGGTTGAGTTCGATGAACTGCCGGTAGGACCCGGCCGCTTCGTCGTACCGCCCCATCGCTTCCTGGTCGAGCGCCTTGCCGTACCAGGCCATGGCGTAGTGCGGGTCTATCTCAAGGACTTTGTCACCGCACTCGATCGCTTCCTGATGGCGGCCCATTTCCCGCAGCAGCAGTCCTTTGTTGAACCAGACGAAGATGGCATCCGGCTCGAGCGCGAGCGCCGTGTCGTAGGCGCGCAGCGACTCGTCGTTGCGGCCGAGGGTGGCGAGGCTGATGCCCATGTTCGACCAGGCACCGGCGTTGGTCGGGTCGATCTCCACGGCCTTGTCGAAGCAGTTGACCGCCTCTTCGTGGCGGCCGAGCCCGGCGAGGCAGAGGCCTTTGTGGTTCCAGGCGAGCGCAAGCTGCGGGTCCAGTTCGAGGACCCGGTCACAGCAGGCGATCGCCTCTTCAAGTCGTCCCAGCACGTAGAGGCTGCGCGCCTTGTTGTAGCTGGCCTCGAAGTTGGCCGGCTCCTGTTTGAGCACTTCGTCGTAGCAGGCGAGCGCCTCGTCATGGCGGCCCAGGCTGTCGAGGCTGAATCCCTTGTTGTTCTGGGCCGGGATTGACCACGGGTCCTGTTCGAGGGCCTCGTTGTATGCGCCGATTGCTTCTTCGTGGCGGCCGAGCCGGCTGAGTACGTCGCCTTTGCTCCGCCAGACTCCGGCCTCGGGCGGAGCCAGCGCGAGCGCCTTGTCGAAGCAGGCCAGCGCCTCTTCGTAGCGGCCGAGGCTTTCAAGGGTACTGCCCTTGCTGGTCAGCGCGCTCAGGTTGTCCGGGGCCAGTTCGAGCGCCTTGTCGTACGACCGGAGCGCGTCTTCGTAGCGGCCAAGGCTGTCGAGGCTCGCGCCGCGGTTGTACCAGGCCGCCGCGTTCTCCGGGTCCTGTTCCACGACCTTGTCGTGGCAGCGGACCGCATCCTCGTGGCGGCCGAGGCTGTCGAGGCTCGCGGCTTTGCCGGCCCAGGCCGCTGTGGCGTCCGGTCCGATTTCCAGCGCCCGGTCGAAGCAGCGGATGGCGTC
>CAZAKP010000080.1:2947-12768 GCA_964485845.1 uncultured bacterium
CCGCTGTGGCGTCCGGTCCGATTTCCAGCGCCCGGTCGAAGCAGCGGATGGCGTCATCGTGCCGCCCCAGGCTGCTGTAACTCGCGGCCATGCGGGTCCAGGCATCGGCGTTGCGCGGGTCGAGTTCCACGGCGCTGTCGAGCGTTCGGATTGCATCCTCGTGGCGGCCCAGGCGGTTCAGACAGACGCCCCGGTGGTACAGCGCCTCGCCGAACCGCGGGGCGATTTTCAGCGCCTCATCGAAGCTGCGAACGGCGTCATCGAGGCGCCCCAGAATCTCCTGGCTCCTGCCCTGGTTTGACCAGGCCGCGGAGTTGCGCGGGTCAAGTTCCAGGCACTTGGCAAAACAGACGAGCGCATCCTCGTGGTGGCCGAGCGCGGCCAGGCTGGCTCCCTTTTGGTTCCAGGCAAGAAAGAGCAGCGGCGACCGGGCGAGAGCCTTGTCGATGGCACTGACCGCGTCGTCGTAGCGACCCAGGCTGTACAGGCTCCGACCCTTGTTGTACCAGGCCACCGCCAGTTCGTCGTCGAGTTCCAGCGCCTGGTCGCAGGCAGCGACGGCGTCGTCGTAGCGGCCGAGGCTGCACAGGCTCAACCCTTTGTTGCTCAGCGCCTCGGCGTTCTTCGGGTCGAGCCGAATGACCTCATCGTAGGCGCGCACCGCGTCTTCATACCGGCCGAGCCGGTTGAGAACGTCGCCCTTGCTGCGCCACAAGCCCGGGTCGGTCGTCTCCAGCGCGAGCGCCCGCTCGTAGCCGCTGGCCGCCTCGTCGAGTCGTCCCAGCCGGACGAGGACGTCGGCTTGTACGTGCCAGACTCCGGGCTCGTCCGGGGCGAGTTCCAGGGCCTTTCCGTACGAACGGACGACCTCGGCGTCGTTGGTGCCGAGCCGGTTCAGGAGGTCGCCGCGGCTGCGCCAGACTCCCGCCTCGCCTGGAGCAAGTTCGATTGCCTTGTCGTAGCTCGCGAGCGCGTCGTCGTAGCGCCCGAGCCGGTTGAGAACGTCGCCCTGGTTGCGCCAGACCGCGGCCTCGTTCGGGGACAACGCCAGCGCCTTCTCGTAGCAGGCGAGCGCTTCCTCGGCTCGGCCGAGCCGGAACAGGCTCCCGCCTTTGTTGTTCCAGGCGCCGGCATAGCTCGGGTCAAGCTCGAGTGCCCGGTCGTAGGACTTGATTGCCTCTTCATACTGGCCGAGGCTGTCCTGGCCCAGTCCCTTGTTATTCCATGCCGCCGGGTGGCTGGCGTCCTGTCCGAGCGCACCCTCGAAGCAGCGCACCGCCTCGTCGTGCAGGCCAAGGCTGTCGAGCGCGTTGCCCTTGTTGTTGAGGGCACCGACGTGTTTCGGGTCGAGCTCGAGCACCTTGTCGTAGGCACTGACCGCCGCTTCGTAGCGGCCGAGCTTGAAGAGGGCGTTGGCCTGGTTGTACCAGGCGGGCAGCAGGTCGGGAGCAAGCTCCAGCGCCTTCTCCTGGCTGGCGACCGCCGAATCGTAGCGGCCGAGGTTGTAGAGGTCGATCCCTTTGTTTCGCCAGGCCGCCGTCAGCTTCGGGTCCAGTTCCAGGGCTTTGTCGTAGCTGTCGACCGCCGGTTCGTAACGGCCGAGGCTGTCGAGGCCCAGCCCGCGATTGTACCAGGCGGAAGCGGATTGCGGAGCCAGGTCGACCGCCCGATCGTAGCAGTCGACGGCCTCCTGGTGCCGGCCGAGCCGGAATAGGGCGTTGCCCTTGTTGTACCAGGCGGCAGCGTCGTGCGAGTCGAGGGCAAGGGCCTGGCCGTAGCAGCCGATCGCCTCCTCATAGCGGCCAAGCCCGTACAGGCTGTTTCCCTTGTCGGTCCAGGCGCCGGCCGCGGCTGAGTCGAGGGCCAGGGCTTTGTCCAGGCAGGCGATTGCCTCTTCATGGCGGCCGAGGCCGTTCAGGCTCGTACCCTTACTGGTCCACGCCCGCACGATGGCTGGGTCGACCTCAAGCGCCTGGTCAAAGCAGCCGACCGCCTCTTCGTCCCGGCCGAGACCGTGCAGGCTCGCGCCCTTGTTCACCAGGACCGCCGCGTTCTTCGGGTCAATTCCAAGCGCCTTGTCAAAGCAGCGGAGGGCCTCTTCAAAGCGGCCGAGGGCGTCGAAGCTGCTCGCGAGCTCGGACCAGGCCGCGAGGTTCTGCGGGTCGATCTCAAGCGCGTTGTCAAAACACCCGGCCGCTTCCTTATAACGGCTCAGGTGATAGAGGTCGTTCCCCTTCCCGAGCCAGGCGGCAACAAGCCGCGGGTTAATCTCCAGCGCCTTGTCGTAGCAGTCGACCGCCTCCGCCCGCCGTTCCAGGCCGTCGAGGCAGTTGCCCTTGTTCCACCAGGCCGGGGCATGGAGGGGATTAAGGCCGAGGGCCTTGTCGCAGCATTCGATGGCCTGCTCGTAGCGGCCGACGCAGCTCAGGCTGTTCGCCTTGTTGTTCCAGGCCGCGACGTTTGCGGGGTCGAGCTCGAGGATGCGGTCGCAGCAGCCGATCGCCTCGTCGTAGCGGCCGAGGCTGTGGTAAGTATTACCCTGATTGTGCCAGGCGGGGATGTCCTGCGGGGCGACCTCGATTGCCTTCGCGTAGCAGGTGATTGCCTCCTCGTCCCGGCCCAGGCTGCGCAGGGTCGCTCCCTTGTTGTTCCACGCCGCCGCCAGTTTCGGCGCCAGCTCGACGGCCTTTTCCTGACAGCGCAGGGCCTCATCGTAGCGCTCGAGTCGGTGGAGAATCATCCCTTTGGTGCACCAGGCCTGCCCGTGCTCGGGAACGAGTTCAACAACCCGGTCGAGACAGCGGATGGCCTCTTCGTACCGGCCCAGGACCTGCAGGCTCGCCGCCTTGTTGTACCACTCCCGGAACTCGGGCACGTCGGCGGTGACCGGTTCGACCGTCTCGCCGTTCTGACGCTTGAGCAGCGGCTCGAGTTCCGCCCGCAGCGCGGCAAAGGTCGGGAAGCGCCTGCCCGGCTCCTTCTCCAGACAGCGCTGGATGATGGTCGACAGCGGCGAGTCGAACTTCGGCACCGGCACTTTCGCGTGCAGTCGAGCCATCTCGCCCCAGAAGCGGGTCGTCTCCAGGGCAGTGGTGGGCAGGGAGATGCTGAACGGGAGCCGGCCGTTCCGGGCGATCTGGAACAGCACGATGCCGAACGAGTAGATGTCGCTGCGTTCGTCGCCGGACTCGGTATTCCTGAACAACTCCGGTGCCATGTGGGTAGGCGTGCCGTAGCCGCCGCCGTCCGGACACGGCCCGGAGAGGCCGACGGTTCCCGACCGGGAAATCACCTCTCCCGACGTCACTTTGGACGCGCCGAGGGCGGCCGCCATGCCGAAGTCGGTGATTCGGACCGTCTGGTCGGTACCGATCATGATGTTGGCGGGTTTGATATCCCGGTGGCAGCGGATGCCCTTGGCGTAGGCGTACTCAATACCCCGGCAGAACTGGATGGCCCAGCGCAGCCCCTGCGCGAGGTCGGGCGGCCGCTGGCGCAGGTGCCCCTCAAGCGTGTTCAAACCGTTTTCGTCGGGCGCCACGTGCTCGAGCCCGACGAACAGCCGTCCGGCGATGTTGATGATGTGGCAGGCCCGCACTAAGTACGGATGGCCGCCCAGGGCAATCCAGGCACTCGCCTCCTTGCGAAAACACTGCCGCGCCTGCGCGTCGGCCAGGTATTCGTCGCGGAAGGTCTTCAGAACGTAAACCTCCCTGGCCTCGTGTGAATAGACGAGATACGCCGCGCCGATCCCACCCGCCCCGAGAACTTGATAAACCTCGTACTTCTGGCCGATGACGTCGCCGCGCTTGTAGGAGGGACCGGCCGCCGGATTCTGCGCGTCGGGATCCGTCGGGGCGCTTGAACTGAGAGAACGGCTGCTCAAACCGGTAACCCTATGAGCGTTTGCCGCACGGCGGATTGCCCGCGAAAGCCACTCGCCCGAAATGTGTCCGCACGCATGGATTCATTCTTACACCGGGTAGATGTTAAGCGGTTCATTGCCGGTGTCAAGTCATCCCGCACGACCGACGACAAAGCCGGCCAACCGGCCGCGAACACTCCCGCCGCGGACACTTCAGGAAGGATTTCGCTCCCGACTAGCGTCCCGTCGCCAGGCGCGCGGCGAGCGGTTCGGGCAATCCGGCGGCGCGGATTTTCGCCTGCACGGCCGCGATGTCATAGGGAACGCGGATGTAGGCCATCGTCCGGGTGTCGTCGTCGTACAGCAGGCAGCAGGCGCGCGGGTCGCCGTCGCGAGGCTGACCCACGCTGCCGGCGTTGATGAAATATCTGGCATCCGGCCGTACCGGGAATGACGGACGACGCACCAGTCGAGCCGGCCTGCCGGGCAGCCGTTCAACCGCGAGCGGCTGATGTGAGTGCCCGGCGACACAGCTGGCACTCGAACAGCGCTCGATCTCGTGTGCCGCCTCGCGAACATTGAGCACGTAGTCCCAGGTCTCGGGCGCCGAGGGTGAGGAATGGACGATGAACAGCGGCCCTTCGTCGGCAGTAAGCGAGAGACACCCGAGGTAGCTCCGGTTCGGCTCGGCGAGGAGCGGCTGGGTCCAGAGCGCGGCCTGGCGCGCGGCCGGGTTAAATCCGGTGAGCGGTGTACGACCCACGACGCCCCAGTCGTGATTGCCCGCCACGGCGACGCAGCCCAGCTCCCGGACGATTTCGACGCAGCGATTCGGGTCCGGCCCGTACCCGACGACGTCGCCGCAGCAGATGAACCTGGTTGCACCCTTGTCCTTGAGCGCGCCGAGCACCGCCTCAAGTGCCTCAAGGTTTGCGTGGATGTCGGAGATTATGCCGAGCTTCACGGCTGGTTGACTCGATCCGTTTCCTGGAATACGCTGTCGAGCACGCCGTTGACGAACTTACCGGCATCGTCATCGCCGTACTTCTTGGCGATCTCCACCGCCTCGTTGATTGTCACTTTGGGCGGGATGTCGTCGAAGTAGAGAATTTCGGTCGCGGCCAGCCGGAGAATCGCCCGGTCGAGCACGGTCAGCCGTTCGAGCCGCCAGCGCGCCAGGTGCCGGCGCAGCACCGCGTCAATCTCCGGCTGGTTGCCCAGTGCCGAGTCTACCAGCCGTCGGAGATAAGTCTCGGCCTCATCCGGCGGGTTCCGGCGCAGGAGGATCTCGGCGATCGTATGCTCCGGCTCGTCGCCGACCAGGTCAAGCCGGTACAGGACTTCCAGCGCGCACTCGCGGGCCTGGCGGCGATTAGTCATCCGGGAATGGCCGGAAAGAGACGGCCGGCGACCGCGAAACCGTGCCCGGACTTCGACATTTCTACTCTAGACTTCGCACTTTCCGCTCTATGCCAGCTTCTGCTTCTCGAGGTCAGCCATCTCGATGGCCGACAGCGCCGCGGTCCAGCCCCTGTTCCCGGCCTTGGCCCCGGCCCGCTCCAGCGCCTGTTCGAGCGTATCGGCGGTGATGACGCCGAACGCCACCGGCACGCCGGTCTCCAGGTAGACGTGCGCAATGCCCTTCGCCACCTCCGACGAGATATATTCGGCATGCGGAGTATCGCCGCGGATAACCGCTCCCAGCGCCACCACGGCGTCGCACTTCTTCATCGAGGCAATGCGGAGCGCGACCGCCGGAATCTCGAACGCGCCCGATACCCAGACAATGTCCACCGCCTTGGCGTTGTGCCGCTCAAGACAGTCGAGCGCGCCGGCGAGGAGCTGCTTTCCCACGAGCTCATTGAACCGCGACACCACCAGCGCGAACTTCCGGCCGGTCGCGTCGAGCTTACCCTTGAACTCCCTGGTTTCCATCTTTGACTCCTTTTTCCAGATCGCCAAGCAGGTGGCCGAGCCGGTCCCGCTTGGTGACGAGATAGCGAATATTCTTCTTGCCCGGCCGGACCACGAGCGGCACGCGCTCGACGACGTCGAGCCCGAAGCCGCGAAGCCCGATGATTTTGCGGGGATTGTTGGTCAGCAGCCGGATGCTTGAGAGGCCGAGGTCACACAGTATCTGGGCACCGATGCCATAGTCGCGCAGGTCAGGCTCGAAACCGAGCGCGATGTTGGCCTGGACGGTGTCGAGCCCCTGGTCCTGCAGCGCGTAGGCCCGCAGCTTGTTCTCGATGCCGATGCCTCTCCCCTCCTGCCGCATGTAGAGCACGACGCCCAGCCCTTCACGGGCGACAAGCTTCATCGCCCTGGCGAGCTGGAACCCGCAGTCGCAGCGCAGCGAGTGGAACACGTCGCCGGTCAGGCACTGCGAGTGGACCCGCACCAGCACACGCTCTTTCCCCCGGACATCACCCTTCACCAGCGCGATGTGTGCGTAGGGTTCGACCACGTCCTCGTAGACCACGGCGCGGAAATCGCCATACTCGGTCGGCAGCACGGTCTCGACGACCCGGCGCACAAGCTTCTCTCGCTGCCGGCGAAAGGCGATGAGATCCTTGATGGTGACAATCTTGAGCCGGAACCGCCGCGCGAGCCTCTGCAGTTGGGCCAGCCGGGCCATGGTGCCGTCGTCGGCCATTATCTCGCAGAGCACGCCGGCCTGGGGACGACCAGCCAGCCGCGCGAGGTCAACCGCGGCCTCGGTATGGCCGGCGCGGACCAGGACCCCGCCGTCCTGCGCGATCAGCGGAAAAACGTGTCCGGGCCGTGCCAGGTCCTCCGGTTTCGTCCGGGGACTGACCAGCGCCCGGATGGTCAGCGCGCGGTCGTGGGCCGAGATGCCGGTAGTCGTGCCCTTGGCCGCGTCGACCGAAACGGTGAAGGCGGTCCCGTGCAGGGCGGTGCTGCCCTCGGTTTGAAGCGGCAGGCCCAGTTCGGCGCATCGCCGCGCGGTCAGCGGCACGCAGACAAGGCCCCGGCCGTACCGGGCCATGAAATTGACCTTGTCGGCGGAAATCCGGTCGGCGGCACAGACCAGGTCACCCTCGTTCTCGCGGCCCTCGTCGTCGACCACGATGACGAAGTGCCCGGCCTTCAGCTCGCGCAACGCCTCAGCTACCCCGGCAAAGGCTGATTTCATGCCGGCTGCGGCCTCTCTCGCCTGACTCCACTGATCATGAGGGCCAAGATAATAGCAGCATGTGCCAGCCCAAGCAAGTGCCGGCGCACGGCCCGTCAATTCACGTTCCAACTCCGCTATTGATTTGCGCCGGAAAATCGGTATCATAGCCATCCTCTGCGAGACTCATGACCCGGTCGCGGGACACCGGAGTGAAACCTGCGCAGCGGCCAGCGGTATTTCCGATAGCCCGTCTAACATTGACAGTAGTCGCGAATTTGGTATAAGGATAGCTAAGATGAAGACTTACGTCGCCAAGAAGGACGACATAAAGAGCGAATGGTATCTGTTTGACGCCGAGGGCTCAACCCTGGGCCGCCTCGCCACGCAGATTGCCGTCCGTTTGATGGGCAAGCACCGGCCGATCTATACGCCCCACATCGACTCCGGCGACCACGTAGTCGTGGTCAACGCCTCCGGGATCAAGCTGACCGGCAAGAAACGCGACGAGAAACTCTACCATCGTCACTCGATGTACCCGGGCGGACTGAAGACATTCACCTACGCACAGGTTGTCGAGCGCTTCCCGACCCGGCCGCTCGAGCTTGCGGTGAAGCGGATGCTGCCCAAGAACAGGCTCCAGGCCAGGCGGATGGCCCGGCTCCACGTCTACGCGGGACCGGAGCACGTTCATCAGGCCCAGAAGCTCACCCCGGTGAAATAACATGGAAAAAACCTACTTTGCCACCGGCACCCGCAAGTCAGCCACGGCGAAAGTCTGGCTGGTTCCCGGCGGGACCGACGCGGTTGTCAACGGCCTGCCCTTTGAGAAATACTTCGGCCGGGCCGACCTCGTCAGTGCGGCGATGTCACCCCTGAAGACCACCGATACGTCCGGCTTCAGCCTGAAGGCCCAGTGCTCCGGCGGTGGCCTTTCCGCCCAGGCGGCGGCCGTAGCGCTGGGCGCGGCCCGGGCGCTGGTCGCCTACAACCCTGACCTGCGCAAGGCCCTGCGCGGAGCCGAACTCCTGAAGCGCGACCCGCGCGAGAAAGAACGGATGAAGTACGGTCTGGCCAAGCGGAGAAAGAGGTTCCAGTGGACCAAACGTTAACCATCAAGCAATTGCTCGAAGCCGGCGTCCACTTCGGGCACCACTCGCGACGCTGGAACCCGAAGATGAAGCCGTTCATCTTCGGCAAGAAGCACGGCATCTTCATCATCGACCTAGAGAAAAGCCTGGAGCGGATGCGCCTGGCCTACGACGCCGCGCGGACCATCACCGAATCCGGCCGCGACATCCTCTTCGTCGGGACCAAGCAGCAGGCGCGGCCGATCATCGAAGAAGAGGCCACGCGCTGCGGCTCGTGCTATGTGACCGAGCGCTGGCTCGGCGGCCTCCTAACCAACTTCGAAATTCTCTCGACCCGCATCACCCGGCTGTCCGACCTGGAGCGGATGATCAACGAGGGGCAGTACGGCAAGACGACCAAGAAGGAGACGCTGCTTCTCCAGCGCGAGCACAAGAAACTGCTCCGCGTCTTCGCGGGGCTGAAGACCCTCGACCGCCTGCCCGGCGCGATCTTCGTCATCGACCCGGTTCGCGAGGCAACCGCGGTCGCCGAAGCCCGGCGGGTCCACATCCCGGTCATCGCCCTGATCGATACCAACGGCGACCCCGAGGGCATCGAATACCCGATTCCGGGCAACGACGATGCGCTGCGTTCCATCCGGCTCGTCACCAGCATGGTTGCGAACGCGGTGATGGAAGGCCGGAAGCAGTTTGACACCGAGGAGGTGCAGTGAGCCAGCCTACCGAGAAAGTCGTCGACCTCCGCCGCCGTACCGGCGCGGGCATGATGGACTGCAAGCATGCCCTTGAGGAAGCCTGCGGCGACATTGAGAAGGCAATCGAAATCCTCCGTACCAAAGGGATCGCCAAGGCGGCCAAGAAGGCCGAACGGCCGACGGCGAACGGCGTAGTCGAGTCCTACATCCATCCCGGCGAGCGGCTCGGCGTGCTCATCGAGGTGGACGTCGAGACCGACTTCGTCGCGCGCAATCAGGAGTTCCGCCGGTTCGTGCGCGACCTGGCGATGCACATTGCCGCTGCCGACCCGGCCGCGATCGACCGAACCGGCGTCGCGCCCGAGGTCATCGAACGCGAGAAGCGCATCTATGAGGAACAGGTTGCCCAGTCCGGCAAGCCGGCCAATATCGTCGAGAAAATCGTCCAGGGCAAGCTCGAGAAGTTCTACGCCGATGTATGCCTGCTCGAACAGCCGTTCGTGAAGGCGCCCGAGAAGACCGTGGGCGACTACCTGAAGGAAACCATCGCCAAGTTCGGCGAGAACACCGTCATTCGGCGTTTCGCTCGATTCAAGCTCGGTGAGTGATTCCGGGCCCGGACATCAACCACCAAGACACCAAGGGCACCAAGCAGACCGGAACAACCTGCCTGTTGCATCTTTGTGTCTTGGTGTCTTTGTGGTGATTCTCCATGCCGGATTCAGGCAGTAACCGGCGCTACAATCGAGTCCTGCTCAAAATATCCGGCGACCTCTTCAGCGACTCGAAGTCGCTGAAGCGGGTCGCCGACCAGTTGACCACCGCTCACCGCCAAGGAGTCCGGCTCGCCGTGGTCATGGGCGGCGGCAACATCCTGCGCGGCCGTGATACCCGCGACATGGACCAGGCCGCAGCCGACAAAGCCGGTATGCTCGCGACGGTCATCAACGGAATCAAGTTGACCGGGCTGCTCGGCGCCCGCGCCCGGGTGCGCCACTTCTCGGCCATCGGTGTTCCGGGAACCGCGGCCGGCT
>CAZAKP010000081.1:0-12668 GCA_964485845.1 uncultured bacterium
CGCGGGCGGGGGTGTCAAATCGGCTGGGGTACCGGCTTTCGGCTCACGGCTGACAGCTTGCGGTTTGAACGTGCACTCCTCCGCAGGTCACTCGTCTGTCATGCGCCCCTTTGCGAATACGATCATCCTGCAGCCTGCTCTGCCGGAGGGGTTGCTCTGCAGGCGCACCTTGAGTTCGTGGGCTAGCGAACCGTCCACCTCCTCCAGATTCAGAGATATGGACTCGGGCACGAGCTTGCCGTCGGAGGACTTCAGATTTACCCAGCCGCCCTCGTCCATGGCGATGAGGTTGGGAATGCCGGGATCAACCGGCCAGTGCTCGTTGGTGTACCAGGTGTCTGACTCCGTGGCGAACCAGGGCGAGGACAACACTTCGAGTTGCCACCACGCCTCCGGAGCGTCACTCGTGAGGCCTACCCAAAGGTCGTTGTATCGGGGCAAAGTTACAGACAGAGACTCATTGACTCCCAGTTCGAGCTCTTGCGGCAGGCCATCGGAGTTGTTGGCGGGCCAGCAGAAGCAATCAACGTCGAGGGTCTCCGGGCCGGAATCCTCTACGACCGTGTAGAGCTTGAAGGATGAGGCTATCTTCTCCATCTCACCGCAGAAACCCGGCGTTGCGGCCATCAACAGCAGCGCAGCCGACAGCAGACCGGCGCACCGCGGCGATCCGCACTTCTTGAGTGGGAATTCGTACATGTTACTCCTTCTCTGATTTCGGCGTCCGCTTCTGTCGGACCCCAGAATCGTGTGCAAGCGGCTTCGGTTTCCTATTGATGCGATGACGGCCGCAATTCTAGGAATTCCGGGCGGGGATGTCAAATCCGCTGGCGGAATCGCGGCGTTGGCTGCTAGAACTCGTAGGATGCCGCGATTTCCCAGGCGCGGGCAGAGGACATGGCATAGTAGTTGCTGCGCGAAAAGTCGAATCTCAGGTGCCGAGTTGGGTTCAGACCGAGTCCCCAGTAAAAACGACTTCTTTGCAGCCCAAGCGGCACGAATCGTTCCCGCCAGTCCAGATATCCGTTACCATACCACACCTCTGCGCCGGCCCTGACCGCGATGGGGCGTCGTGACCATTCGAGGCAGACCGGCAGGAACAGACACCTCGTCCAACTACGGCTGCCCAGTTCATCACCCAGCCAGCCTTGATGGCGGAGTCCCGCCGCAAGTACGAGGTTCTTCAGCGTATACGTCAATCCGGCGCTGATGTCGTATGAGCCGTCCTTCGTGAAGTACGTTCTCGATACCCAGTCCCCGTAGGTATCGAACTGCCGTTGACGTAGGAGGGTCCGTGTTAGTGACGCTAGGAATCGGCCGCACAACCGGTCGTTGCGTATGCTGATTCGAAGATCGGGGGATAGATGGGTGTACAGTCCGTCCCTGGTCCGCATGAAGGTGTCAGGAGCCACGCCGACAAACCCTACCCACCAGTCCCAAGCTGCATAGAGTCCCAAGTCCAGCGTAATTCCGGGTCTCGTCCAGCTTGCTCCCAATCTGCAGTCGCCGACCGGACCGCACGTGCCTTCGCTCCAAAGCAGATTGTCTGTATCCCCGGGTACCCAGAAGTACGGCCGAGCCGGCATCCTCCTGACCGACATTGGCGAGAAAGACGAACCCACGGTCCAAGAACCAAGGCCTAATGCGACCGACGCCGTTGGGAACGCGTACAGGCCGAGGAGGTCCGCATCGACCGCGCCAACTACCGACAGACGCCCGGGTTTGCACAGAAGGAATCGGATTCTGTCGAGGTTAATCGCATCGACATCGGCGAGCCACGTATGACGGAAAGCATTCAGTTGCGGATACGCCAAGACGTCAGTTGTGCGGTCGGCGATGATGCCCGACAGGTCAGGACCAAGACCATCCAGACGAGCCGAGCCCAGCACCACGCTGTAGGTGAGCAGACCCATGATCACCACTGCGAGGGGCGCCCTGCGAGGCTTCACGGCCATGATTTTGGGGGATTTCGATGACACCTTACTTAATTCCACATCCGTCAAGGGCGGGCGTGCGGCGAGAGGCTGTCGGACTACGGCTCACTGCTCTTCGGGGACTTATCGCGGGCGACTGCGGGGTATTCGTGGCTGCGTCTCCGCTTTCTGGCCTCGGTCGCGCGGACACGGACCTGTTGCAGCCACTGCTCTACCGTGAGCCCGTCACGGATGCGCCTCGCTTCCGCTTCGTGGCGGACTTTGTGCAGCCAGTCCATCCAATCCAGTCCATCAATCTTCATAGTGCACTACCTGTTCCGGTGTCCATATGCGTACGGTCGACAGTCCTTCTCGGGCGTTCACAGCGTTGAGCCGTTGCTCCGCCCAGGCGTTGGCGAGGTGCTTGAGGTTCAGCGACACGATGATGTCCGCCCTCGCCACCGTCGCGTATGCCGCATGTCTAGCGTCGAGCGTCTCAGCCGCCGGGATAACACCTTCTTTGACGTATAGCCCGGCCAGCCTGGAAACCTCGGCGTCGTCCGCGTCCAGCATGACGAGTTGGTCGAGCAGCGCGAGGAGCTTTGAGCGCGTGGGTTCTTGGCTGGCATCGAGTTCTTCCTCAGTCAGGGGAGAAGCGGCCGCGTCCAGCATCCCGAGGGATATCTGCGGGAACATGGTCCTGACCGCCTCGCGCCTGAGCACGTTGTGCGGCTCTTCATCGTAGTAGAAGCCGAAGACCGAGGTCTCGATGTAGAGCAGCGGCCGTTGTTTCACGTCGAAAGGATACTTCTGCTCAGACGAATGTCAACGAGACTGCGACCGGCCGGCCGACGAACTTGGCGACGAACCGGTCGTCGATGTCAGGGTGGAATTCGTCTTCAATCTCAGCGACGTTGCCGACGGGGTAGCATCAGAAGTTGCGAATAGGGGAGGCGAGATAACTCAGGTTCTGCGAGAAAACGGGGCGTGAGTTATGGCCGGAGTCTTGGCCGGAGTTTTGGCTGGAGACTTGGGGTGAGTCGTGAGAGGAGTCTTGGCCGGAGACATGGGGGGAGTTTTGACCGGTGTCTTGGCCGGAGTCCTGGCGGAAGTCGTGACGGTTGTCTTGAGATGAGTCCTGGGTTGTGTCGTGACAGAAGTCTTTGCGGGTGTCATCGCAGCAGTCGTGGGTGAAGTCTTGGCCGAAGTCGTGACGAGAGTTTTGGCAGAAGTCCTGGCAGGAGTTTTGAGAGGAGTCTTGGGGCGAGATTTGGCAGAAGTCGTGGCCGGTGTCTTGGCAGCAGTTTTGAGCGGTGATTTGGGACCCCATATGGCTCCCCCGGGGGTGGGGGACTTCCCGGAAAACTGCACTTTTTTCCGAGAAGTGTCGTATCAATAGCTGTGAGGTGATGTATGAGCAGACGACACAGCCAACCTTCGCACCACAAAAGCCCGCACGAGCTGCGGCTCTGGGCGATTGTGGACAGCCTGGTGACGGATGTTTCAGAGAAAGCAGCGTATCTGGCGTTCGCGCAAGAACTTATGTACGCGCAGCGCCGCTCTGAGCGCCCGGGCAGGTCAGAGTCCAGAGGTCAGAGACCAGAATCAAGAGTTGCCGGGTACACACCGGAACCGATCAAACGCATTGTGATGAAGTGGTTCCGGAGAGGACTTTCGGGTCGACTGATGTGGTTGATCGGGCAGGAGGTTCTGGGAGGTGGATAATGCAGAATTCAGAACTGCGGGCGAGGAACGGATTTCACCACAAAGCCACTAAGACACGAAGCCCGGCGAAACGGACGAAGTCAGATGTCAGAAGCTAGATGCGAGAAGTCAGAAGTGCGGAATCGAAGGGAGATTCCCGACAAAGGCACAAGAGACACGAAGAGGCTTCGGATTCGGACACTGGATCCCTGGAATCCTCGATTCCTTGAACCCTGTGAAACGATAAACGAGACAGGAGGTGGATGATGGAAACGCACGAGAAGTCGCGGTCGGAGCGGATGGTCGAGAACTACGCGGCGCGATTGAACGTGGGGCAGATGGGCGTGCGCCGCGACGGGCTTACCAAGGAGCAGAAGGCGCGCTATGCCGCGAGCATGGAAATGGTGAACGCCGAGCGGAGCATGACCGGCCAGGTGCTGGACGGCCGGGGCGTCGCGACGATACTCCGGCCGTTCTACTTCAGCTTTGCATTCAGCCTGGGCAGGCTCTGCCGGAAGGAGCTGTCCGGCGAGTCGCTGCGAATCGAGGCGATGATCCTCGTTTCGACGTGGCAGGCGCGCGGGCTTTCGCGGGGCGTGCTGATCGCTATTGCCAGGGACGTGTTCAATATGGACCTGGCGAGCGAGGGCAAATGACAAAGGTCAAAGTACGAATGACGAATGAAGCTCGAATGTGCGGAAACGACAAAGTGGCTTGACGGGTGTTGAAGAGGAGGGGTAGAATTTCTATGGTACGTGTTTGGCATCTATCAGGGCGTCCGGTGTGCCGGCGCGCCTTTACCGGCAACGGATCGGCCGGGACGAGAAGGCCGGAAGCCCTGTTAGCAGTTGTTGACCGGTCCGCGGTCGGGCGCGCCGGCAGATTCGGTGTGGCCGATACTGGCGTAACTCAGGAGGCTTATCATGAGCGACGCCGAGCTGGTTAGCGGAATTCTGAAGGGGACGATCGACTTCAGTGTCCTCTTCGAAAGGTTTGTAGACCGGGTGAGCAGTTGGATCGCGCCGCTGGTGAAGGACAGCGAGGATAGAAGAGACGTGACGATCTGCGTGCTCACGAATGCCTGGCAGAGACTCGGAACCTACGACCCGGCCAAGGGGAGCCTGTGCACGTGGCTTTACCGGATGGCGAAGTCGCTTGCCTACACGTTCCTCAGGAAGAAGCGGATACCGACCGTGAGCATGGACCGGATGGAAGGCAGGCGCGAGCCGGCGTGCGATGGTCCCGCACACGAGCACGAGCTGGCCGAGCTGAAGCGATTGCTCTGGCACGCGGTAGGAGAACTGCCCGAGCCGGAACAGGTCATGCTTGAGCTGCACTATCACGATGGGTATACGTGGGCCGAGGCCGCGAAGCTGCGGGGCGTGTCGGTGCGGACCGCGAAATTCCACGGCGCGCGCGGCATCGCTCTGCTGCAGATAAAGCTGCGGGATGCAAAGAAATGGCTGGAGGTGCTATGAAGACAGTCCCCGCCAACCCTGACGACATCGAGTTCACCGACGCCGAGGTGGACATGTTCGGCGACTTCTCCGAGGCGGTGCAGCGGCGCGAGAACCCGGACTTGAGCGAGTACCTCGCCCGCTGCCCGGGGTCGGAAGCGAAGATGCGGCCGATACTGGAGACGGCGCTCCTGCTTGACCGCGAGTTGGGTCGGTTTCGCCGGGAGCACCCGGGCGTGAATCTGAAACGGCTGAACGAGCTCCGGCGGAACCGGAAGAAAGACGGCTAGTCCATCCCCGCGCGCCCCACGGGCCCGGCCTTCCGTGCCGGGCCCGCTTTTCTGCACCTTTTTCCCCGAAGGGTCGTATCAATAACACGTAGAACAAAGACCGCTCTTTGACAATCAGGAGAACCGGACGCAAGGGCAGCGATTGCGGTCCGGCGTCGCTGACTCGGGTGAAAGGAGGTGATAGCCATGGCAAGTGACCCGACTGCAAGGCTGAACAACTGGAACCAGAAGTACAACCTCGACCGCGTTACCGCCGTCCTGACGGAGAAGCGACCACAGATGCTGCAGAACATGAGTGCGGTGCTTCCGCTAATCACCTCGATGGAATCGCAGGTGAAGCAGGTCTGCGACGGGGCGGGCGTACCGACCATCATGTACCCGTTCTATCTCGACTTCGGTCGCGAGATGTGGAGGCTGATCCGTGCGGAGATCTCCGGCGAGTCGCTGGCGCAGGAAGCCGCGACGTTGACCGCGAAGTGGAAGGCACGCGGCCTGACCGAGGCCGTGCTCGCGGCCATCCGCACCGACGTGTTCAACGTCGGAGCACCGATCGGACCGTAGTCCGGAGAACGGCCGGAGCGAAAATGGGGACGGTCCCACAGAGCGCCAACGTCGAACTTGGCGCGGTACAGTCCCCATTTTCCCATGGCTCGGCCGGAGGCGGGCGGGGCTTCGCTGCCAAGCCTCGCTCGCTTTCGCCCCTCAAGGCGGTGTACGCAACTCCTTCTGGTCGTTGCACGTGCACCTGTCACCCCGTTGGGGCGAAAGCCGTCCTTCGGACTCGCTGCCGGGCCCCGCCCGCGGATTCAATGGGGTGTTGACCGGGGGTTGACAATCCGCGCCCGCGTCATTACCATTGCGTAGTCTCCAGAGCGCGAGAGAATGTCGGGCATGTGAGACTGGTCAGGGTCGGTCCCTGTTGGAGGCTCAGTTCAGCAGCGCTCGCCGGACTCAACAATCCAGAGACAGACCGGTGTTAGCCGGTGTGCGCGGCTCAATCGGGGACATCCGGCGGTGGCGCTGCATCGGCGGCATTCTCAGGGGCCCGTGTTGCCGGCGACCCTGCTGGACGTGCGGAAGGAACTGGGCCCCGGTTTGGAGGCAGTAATGCCTAACAGAATCGCGCTAGCGGTTCTTTTCATCGCCCTTTGCGCTACATACGCACCGGGCGCCGATTTCCACAAAGCACCGTCGGACCGCGCCGGCCAGGCGGCCGCCAGGGTCGAATGGGTCGACCCCGGCAACGGCACCGTCCGGACGCCGGTCGGCCTGCAGAGACCCGGTGCGGCGGTCGCGGGCCTGACGCCGCAGCCGTCGCTTCCGCCCGCGACCGGGGCAGAAGACGACCTCAACTACGTCTACATCGATCCAGCCTTCTCCGGCGCCAACGTGTTTCCCTGGTACCCATACAGCACCGGTTTCCGGTTTCAGATGTTGTACATGGCCAGCGAGATCGGTCGGTCCGGGTCCATTTGTCAGTTGGCGCTGTGGAAGACCTACTCCACCGACCAGGGCAGATTCCCGAACGTGAGCGTCAAGCTGTGTCATACCAACGTGAGCTCACTCTCCACTGCCTTCTCCGACAACTACGGCGGAAATGTGCCGGTCTGGGTCTACCACGCCGCAAATCTGATTCGCGGCACGGGGACGGCCGGCGCCTGGGATACGATCGACCTGCAGAGGAAGTTCGCCTACAACGGCACCTCCAATCTGCTGGTCGAAGTCACCTGGTTGGGTTCGGCATCCGGCTCCTCTCCAGCTTGTTGGTACAGCAACGACTTTCTGTCCAGATACCGTCGCGTCTACGCGGCCAATACCACCGACACGCTGACCCCGTACGGTTCGCGCGACGCGGAGTACTACAACACGCGCATCGGATTCTGCGGCGTGGCGAACGATGTCGGCGTGTCGAATATCATCTGGAAGTCGAGCGGCGGTTGCCTCGCGTTTGGCGACACGATCTGGCTCAGGGCCGAAGTCACCAACTACGGCACGCGGGCTCAGACCGGCGTGCCGGTGCGCTGTCTGATAAGGGACAGCGTCAGTGGGACGATGGTCTACAACCAGGTCGTCTGCGTTGACCTCGCCGTCGGCGCGGTCGATACGGTTGACTTCCCGGTGCCCTTCACACCGCCGGCGATTGAAGCCGTGTACATGGATACGATGCGGACCGAGAATCCCGGCGACCAGAACGCGGCCAATGACGCCGCAGTTGCGATTCACCGCGTGACGGAGTGGTGTTCGAGGTGCCTGACCTACAACGACGGGGTGTTTGAGGACACCTTCTCGTGGCAGGAACCGGGCAACGAGATAGCCGAGAAGTTCGCCGTGCCGATGTCGGCGGTGGCCATAACCAAGGCAGTGGTCTGGTTGACCAGCTCCACGGGAGCGGACTACGACGCGGAAGTCAGGCTGTACGGAGACGATGGCGGCAGCGGCATGCCGGGAACGATGCTCGATGCCTGGGTCGGCAAGCTGCACACCTCGGTCTGGCCCAGTTTCTACCGGAATGAAGTATACTTCGACCCGGCGGTGGTGGTGAGCTACGACAGCTTCTTCGTTTCCTACTACCAGACAAACATCACGCCCAACTACCCATGCGTCGGCATGGATTACACCGCGCCGGTCACGATCGGGAACGACTGGGGCCGGCACGATGGCGTCTGGGGCGTATCGCCGTCCGACGCCGGGATGGACTTCGGAATCGAGGCGTGCTACGAAGCCCGGCTGCTCGATGCTTCGTGTATCGACATCACGGTTCCGCCTCCGGTGATCGACATGAACACGACTTTCGACCCTGAGGTTGTGGTCAAGAACGTCGGCCTGAAGAACGTCAACAACATCCCGGTCGAGTTCCTCCTTGCCCGGGCCGAGGACCCGGGCGACGTCATCTGCCGGCTTAGAGCCAACAGCGGTCCGGTCGCTGCGAACGGCGAGGTGACGGTGACCTTCGCGGGCGCCGACCTCAAGCCTGCTCCCGGATACTACGTGATGACGGGCATCTCCGAATTAACGTACGACATGGAGCCGCATAACGATACGTTCTCGACGCCGCTTCTGGTGCGGTACCTGGACGTGGGGGCCGAGTTGGTGAGCCCGCACGAGTGCGAGGCCGCCGGCGCCGTGCCGGTGGAGGTCAGGCTGACGAACCTGGGAAACGTGCCCGTAATGCTTCCGCGCCTCGACGTGACGATTGAGCCGGGCGGCTACGCCGCCTATGCGCAGAACATCCCGCTCGCCGTCGGTCAGGTCATGGTCGTGACCCTGAGTCCCTGGGTCAGTCCGGGCGCTGGCCGATACACCGCCACCGCGTGCATCACCTACCCCGACGACATGAACCATCCGAACGACACCGACGTCGTGGTGGTACACGGCAGCGGGGCACCGGGCTGGACGGAAATGGCGCCGGTGCCGCTGGGACCGCAGAAGCGGGCCATCAAGGACGGCGCGTGGCTGGCAGCCAGGCCCTGGGATGACCACGTGTACGCCATCAAGGGCGACCGCACCGATGAGTTCTATCGCTACGACATCGACGGCGATTCGTGGCACCTGCTTGCCCCGATTCGCGAGGGCCGGGAGCGCAAGCTGCCCTATGCGGGCGCGCGCGGCGTGCGGGACGACAGCGTCTACATCTACGCGACCAAGGGAGACGAGACGCCGGGATTCTGGCGCTACGACATCGAGCACGACGCGTGGGCGCAGTTGGCCGACGTGCCGGAGAAGCCGAACGGCAACACCAAGGTCGAGGCCGGGACCGACGTGACGTACGTGCCACGCGACCCGGGCTGGTGCACCCCGCAGCGGGACTCAGGCCGCGGGTACGTCTACCTGCTGAAGGCATACAGCGGCGAGTTCTACCGCTTCAACGTCACGACCGGGCTGTGGGAGGAGCGCATGCACGCTCCGCCGCAGAGCGGCAACACGCTGTGGAAGTCGGGGTCGTTCATCACCTATGACGGCGAACAGACCATCTACGCGCAGCGTTCCTTTGACCGGCCGAAAGGCGGCGTCGGCAATGAGATATGGACGTTCGACCTCGTCACCCAGGAGTGGAGCGCGAACCCGCTGCCCGGAGTTCCGGGAGAGCCGGGGACCGCATCGCAGGACGGCGGCTGCGGCGACTGGTCGATTGGCTCAGTCTGGACGCTCAAGGGCGGTGATACACGCGAGTTCTGGCGGTACACACCGCCGATGGACTGGCAGGCGCTCGAACCGATGCCCGGACAGGGCTGCAACAAGCAGCCGCGCAACGTCTTCTGGGGCGCGGATATCATCAGCCATGCCTGCCGGACGTTCTTTGCCTTCAAGGGCCATGATACGCCCGAGTTCTGGCGCTTCGTGTACTCGCCGGAGGCGTCCGGCGGAGGCAAGGCCGGTGACATCAGCCAGGGCGGAGAGGTCGGTATGAAGCTGGCCCTGTCGCCCAGTCTGGTGACGGGCAACGTCCTCCACATCGAATACGGCCTGCTCCGGGCCGGACCAGCGACCGTGACTCTTGTTGACGTCGCGGGTCGAGCGGTCGGCCAGGGCAATCTGATCGGTGCTCGAACCGGGGACTTATCCCTGGACCTCAGGTTCCTCAGCGCCGGGGTCTATCTCGTGCGGCTGGATGACGGCCGGTCTGCCGTCACGCGAAAGCTCGTGGTCCAGCGCTAGGCGAGCCGACCCGGAGAAAGAGGGCGGGAGCCGCTGCTGGTTCCCGCCCGGTTTCTTGACTGCCGGGCAGTTCCTGCTAGAGTCTCGCAGCTATGAAAATCCACGAGTATCAGGCTAAAGAGATATTTACCGCTTTCGGGATTCCGGTTCCGCGGGAGCGGGTAGCGGCGAACCCGGCTGAGGCGGCGATGCTCGCCCCGGAGCTGGGGATGCCGGTTGTCATCAAGGCCCAGGTGCTGGTCGGCGGCCGCGGCAAGGCTGGCGGCGTGAAGAAGGTCGAGAGCGCGGACCAGGTCGAGGTGGTGGCCAAGAACATTATCGGGATGGACATCAAGGGACTGCGGGTGAACAAGGTGCTGGTGTCCGAGTGCGTCGACATCAAGGGCGAGACGTACGTCGGCATCATCATCGACCGCGCGACCCGGGCGCCGGTGCTGATGGCGTCCGCGGCCGGCGGCGTGGAGATCGAGGAGGTGGCGAAGGCGACGCCGGAGAAGATCCTCAAGGTGGCAATCGACCCGGCCGCAGGCCTGCTCAGCTTCCAGGCGCGGAACGTGGGCATGGCGCTCTACGGCGACGCGCACTGTCCGACAGGGGCCGCCGAGGCCAAGCTCGCCCGGGAGTTCGCCGGTATCGCGCAGAAGCTCTACCGCATTTTCCTCGCGAAGGACTGCTCGCTCATCGAAATCAATCCGCTGGTGAAGCTCGGGTCGGGGTCGCTCCTCGCGCTCGACGCGAAGATCAACTTCGACGACAACGCCGACTTCCGACACAAGGAGTGGGAGGAGATGCGCGACCTGTCGGCCGAGGAGCCGACCGAAGTGGAGGCCAAGGCCGCGGGCCTGACCTACATCAAGCTGGCGGGTAACGTCGGCTGCGTGGTGAACGGGGCCGGGCTCGCGATGGCGACTATGGACCTGATCAAGCGCTACGGCGGGGAACCGGCCAACTTCCTCGACGTGGGCGGCTCGTCTTCGCCGGAGAAGATGGTGACCGCGATGCGCATCATCCTTTCCGACCCGAACGTGAAGGCCATCCTCATCAACATCTTTGGCGGCATCACCCGGTGCGATGATATTGCCAACGGACTGCTTGCGGCGCAGAAGATGGCCGACATCAAGGTGCCGCTGGTGGCGCGGCTGACCGGGACGAACGCCGAGAAGGCAAGAGAGATACTGAAAGGCAGCCCGGTGACGTCGGCGGAGACGATGGGCGACGCAGTCAAGAAGGCGGTTGCGCTGGCCGGAGGTGCGAAGTGAGCATATTCGTAGACAAGAATACAAGGCTGATTGTGCAGGGCATCACCGGTCGGGACGGCGCGTTCCATGCCAAGGCGATGAAGGAGTATGGGACGAACGTGGTCGGCGGAGTGACGCCGGGCAAGGGCGGGCAGCAGGTCGAGGGCCTGCCCGTGTTCGACTCGGTCGAGGATGCGGTGGAGAAGACCGGGGCGAACGCATCCATCATCTTCGTGCCTGCATCGTTCGCCACCGATGCGATGTACGAGTGCATCGCGTCGGACCTCGACCTGGTGGTCTGCATCAGCGAGGGCGTGCCGACGATGGACATGGTGAAGGTGCTGGACTACGCGAAGGGCAGGAAGACGCGCGTGCTCGGGCCGAACTGCCCGGGCGTGATATCGCCGGGCAAGGCCAAGGTCGGCATCATGCCGGCAGCGAGCTTCAAGCCGGGCTGCGTGGGCGTGGTGTCGCGTTCCGGCACCCTGACCTATGAGGTGGCAAGCCAGACGAGTGAGTTCGGCCAGTCAACGGTTGTCGGCATCGGCGGGGACCCGGTCATCGGTACGAACTTCATCGACTGCCTGGAGCGGTTCAACGCCGACCCGGAGACGAAGGCGATCGTGCTCGTGGGCGAGATCGGCGGGACCGACGAGGAACGGGCGGCCGAGTGGGTGAAGGCGAACTGCAGGAAGCCCGTGCTTGGGTTCATCGCCGGCCAGACCGCGCCGCCAGGCAAGCGGATGGGACACGCCGGCGCCATCATCTCCGGGGGCTCGGGAACCGCGCCGGAGAAGGTCAAGGCGTTCGAAGCTGCCGGCATCACCGTGGTCTACGAGCCGGACGAAATCGGGCCAAAGCTGAGGGCGAAGCTTTAGGGCGCTGGGGACAGTCCCCATGCGGGGACAGTCCGCGCAGGAGTAGCGAGCGCCTCTCTTGGGGCGCTCGCGGTTCTTGGTCGAAGAGGTTACTTTGTCTCGACGAGTTTCTGCTCGCCGATGGCGTAGCCCTGCTCGAAGGCGTCGATGTTCTTCTGCAGGAGCCGGTCGGGTACGGTGCCGGGTATCGAATCGAGCACCGCCTGTTTGGGCATCACCTTGGTAACAGCGACGATGAAGCCGATCATCACGAAGTTCGCATACAAGCGGTTACCCAGCTTCTCGGCGATGCGGGTCGCGGCGATGGCGTACTGCCTTATCTGCCCGCGTACCGGGTGGGGTTTCACCAGGTCTTCTTCGATGAGCAGGATGCCGTCTTCTTTGAGCTCGGGTTCGTACTTCTCATAGGCTTCCTGCGACATAGCGATCAGAATGTCCGGGGTAGTCAAATAGGGGTAGAGAATTTCCGTCTCGGACACGACGAGCTGGGCTGAGCAGGCGCCGCCGCGCGCCTCCGGGCCGAAGCTCTGGG
>CAZAKP010000082.1:0-12572 GCA_964485845.1 uncultured bacterium
GTCACCTCGACCGTGAGCGCGCCCTCGCCGTTCACCGCGCCGCCGATGACCTCATTGCCGGGTTTCTTGTCCACCGGCCTTGATTCGCCGGTGAGCATCGCCTCATTCACCGCACTCTCACCGTTCGCGATCTTGCCGTCGGCCGGCACCTTCTCGCCGGGTTTGATGAGCACCCGGTCGCCTGGCTTCAGGCTTGCCACCGGTACGTCGTGCACCATGCCGCCCGGCATGACCATGTGCGCGTCGGACGGCATCAGCCGCGCCAGTTCCTCAAGCGCCCGCGATGCGCCCATGACCGAACGCATCTCTATCCAGTGGCCGAGCAGCATGATGTCGATGAGCGTCGCGAGTTCCCAGAAGAAGACCATTCCCTTGAGGCCGAACACGATCGCGCTGCTATAGACATACGCCGTAGTGATGGCAACGGCAATCAGGGTCATCATGCCCGGCTTCCGCGACTCCAGCTCGTCGTAGATGCCTTTGAGGAAAGGCCAGCCGCCGTAGAAGAAGACGATCGACGAGAGGACTAAGAGGATGTAGCCGCTGCCCGCAAACGCGAGCGACTGCAGTCTGAGCCAGAGTTGTATCTGCTCCGAGAGCAGAAGGACAGGGATAGTCAGGGCGAGCGAAACCCAGAACCGGCGCCGGAAGTCGGCAATCATGGCGCCGTGGCCGGCGTGATGCTCCGGCGCTCCGGCAGCCATTGATTCGTGAGCATTAGAAGACATCGAGGCGCCTTGCTCGTGGTGTGGCTGAGCCGCCGCGTGGTGGTGGCCGGGCGGACCCGAGTCGTTCATTCGTGCAGCGCTCGTGAATCGGCTAGCCGAGCCATGGCAATTGCGGCCTGGTGATGCACGATCATGGCATCGATGAAACTCAAGTCGTAGGCAGGGGCCGCTGCTTTCTTCGGTCCGCACGCGAACAGTACGATCGATGCGGTCGCCACCGCCAGCAGAATTCCTTTCATGGAATTGGTCGTCCAGGAGCCTCCCTTGTTCATGACTATGAGACTCGCCGGCCCAGCAGCCGGGTTCGCCTGGCGGTCGCGCCAGACGATCGAACGCGCGGCATCCCCTCATCCCTCGCCATCTCATCAGTGGCCTCAAACAAGACCTTCCGCATCTCCGCAAACCCGCTCATCCGGTTTCCCCGGCTCAGCCAATCTTAAATCTGCAATCCGAAATGCCTGTGGATGTGGTCTGCCGTCCTTGACGTCATCTCCAAATCGGTGGCCGTCTCTATTTCTCGCAATTACCGGGGGCGACCTCTGGAAATAGGGGAAGATCCCTGATAAGGTGTGGCATGGGGGGCGCTT
The DNA here is from genome assembly GCA_964485845.1 of uncultured bacterium. Taxonomy (GTDB): domain Bacteria; phylum Hydrothermota; class Tepidihabitantia; order Tepidihabitantales; family Tepidihabitantaceae; genus UBA2258. The sequence goes on from CAZAKP010000082.1 coordinate 1,316, forward strand.
CTATTAACTCAACACGCCGGGGTTCAATTCGGTGAAGAAGGCGGTGGTGGCGAGGTAGGAGAGGAAAGGTTAAGGTTGAGGTTAAGGTTGAGGTTAAGGTTGAGGTTGAGGTAGAGACCGGGTCAGAGTCCAGACAGAGGAGTGGCGGGCGCGAGTCCGCGCCCGTGGGTCGAGAACCGGTTCTCAGCCTGCCAGATGGCGCGGTGACGCAGACATCGAAGCCGCTCATCAGTCCGGCGGAAGAGAACGGCAGCAGGCAGCCGTTCGATTCGAGCATGGGGGCTTGTGCCGCAACCGATGTGCTGCGCTTGACTTCAGGCGCTGCCCGACCTAGCATTTCCGGACACAAAAACGTTTTTGAGCAGGTCTGAATTCAGGTTCGGCGCCCGGCTGCTGCAGCTCTATTTTATACTCGGGCTGTTGGCACTGGCCGGGGTCTGGTTTTTCTTTTCCCAATATCTTCTGATTCGGCTGTCGCGGTCCTGGCAGGGCTACGTCTCCACCCTGTCCACGCAGCTTGAGAACGACACCCAGCTCCGTTCGCGGATGTATGCCAAGTTCATGTCGCGCGCAACCGAGCCATCCGAGGGCAGCTCGCCCGAACTCGACATCATATTCGATGAGGTCATCAGGAAGCTCGATTTCCCGGTCATCGTCACCGACGCGAAGGGTACGCCGACTTCGTGGCGGAACCTGCCGGTGGAGAACCCGGATTCCACTCAAGTGCTCGGTCTCGTCCATGTGTTGGACAGCGAGCATGAACCGGTCCCGCTGGCGGTGGCGGAGGGTGATTCGACGCGCAAGCTCGGGGAGATACACTACGGTTTGTCGGCGTCGGCCGTCACGCTCCGCAATGTGAACGCCAACCTGGTTCGTTCGGTCCGCTACCTGGCCGTCTTTTCGATACTGCAGGTGCTGCTCTTGGTCGGATTCGTGATCGTCGGCGTCTGGGGCGTGCTGGTCTATAAGCGGCGGGAGCAGGAGCATATCTGGACCGCGCTGGCCAAGGAGACCGCCCACCAGATGGCGACACCGCTGTCTTCCTTCAGTGCGTGGCTGGACGTACTGCGCGAGCGGGCGCCCGACGCCACGAGGGAGATGGAGCAGGACCTGGTCAGGATGAAGGAGGTGCTGGACCGGTTCAGCCGCATCGGCATGCCGCCCGAGCTTACGCCGCACCGGGTGGGGCCGGCGATCGAGCGTTCGGTCGCGTTCGTCCGGCGCCGGGCGCCCAAAACCGTGACGTTCACCGCCGAAGTGGTGGATGACGCGGACGTCCGCGTGGACGACGTCCTGTTTGCCTGGATGCTTGAGAATCTGCTCAAGAACAGCGTTGATGCTATCGGTACGAAGCCCGGCGCGGTCAACGTTCGTTGCGCGTTCACCCCTGACCGGAAGTTCCTCGATCTCGAAGTCACCGATTCGGGCGAAGGGGTGAAGACCGACCGGCTCTTTGAGCCGGGCGTGACAACCAAGAAGTACGGTTGGGGGGTTGGCCTGACCCTGGCCAAGCGGATTGCCGAAAGCTACCACCAGGGCAGGCTGATCCTGAAGGAATCGCAGCCGGGCAGGACTGTTTTCTCGATATTCCTGCCGGTCAATCATGGCTCGGATAAGGAGTCCCAGCGCACTTCGCCGTCCTGACGGTACGAAAGGACAACCGTGAGAATACTCTGGATTGACGACGAGATCGATATGTTCCGGCCGTTTGTCTACGCGCTGAAGGACAAGGGTTACGAGGTCGAAACGGCGACCAACGGGCCGGACGGAATCGAGCTGGCCAAGGCCCGCGACTTCGACCTGGTGCTGCTGGATGAGATAATGACCGGCATGGACGGACTCGAAGTCCTGCGCCGGCTCAAGCAGATTGACAACAACCTGCTGGTCGCCATGGTCACCAAATCCGACCAGGAGGCGCTGATTAACGAGGCGTTCGGCAAACTGGTCGATGACTTTGTCATCAAGCCATTCACGCCGGTGCAATTGCTGGCCGTCATCAAGCGCCTGCTCGAGAAGCAGAAGCTGGTGTCGAGCCGCATCGCGCCGGAGTACATGGCGGCGATGAATGAACCGCGCGAGCTGGACTCGTGGAAAGACTGGGTCGCGTACTACCGCCTGCTCGGCAACTGGCAACGGCTCCTAGGTCGCTACGGTGATGCGGGACTGCAGGAAGTGGAAGCGGACCGCCGGCGCGAGGCAGACGTCGGTTTTGAACGCTTTGTCGAACGTGAGTACCGGAGCTGGCTTGAGGGGAAGGGACCGACGCTGTCACACCAGGTGGTTGAGCGTTTTGTCCGGCCGCACTGGTCCGGTCCCAATACCTACCTGCTGTTGCTCGATTCGATGCGGGCCGACCAGTGGGAGGCGATTGTCCCTCTGCTTCAGGACTACTTTGACATCACTACGGACAGCTATTGCTCGATTCTTCCCACCGCGACTCCATACTCACGCAACGCCATATTCTCGGGACTGCTGCCGCTGGACATCCAACGGCGGTACCCGAAGTACTGGGTAACCGAGGATACCGGCCAGAATCGTTTTGAGCCCGAGCTCCTGGCCGAACAGCTCCGCCGGATGAAGTTCGACGGTCGGCATCTCTTTATCAAGGTCGCGCGCGGCGACGAACTGGAAGGCGTCCGGGCTTCTTTGCTCGACAAGAACGTCCGGTTTGCGGCCGTCGTCATCAACTTCCTCGACCTGTTGATTCACTCAATCAAGACGACGCGGCTGCTGGACGAGATCGTTCCGGATGACGCGGCGCTCGTCGGCCTCACCCGGGTCTGGTTCGCATCTTCTCCCGTGTTTGAGTTCATCAAGACGCTGGCGCGGCGCGACTGCACGATCATCGTGACGAGCGACCACGGCTTCATCCGGGTGAAACGGCCCACTCTCATTTATGGCAGCCGCGAGATATCGGCCAACCTGCGCTACAAACATGGGGCGGCAATCAGGGTTGAGGGCAGGGACGCAGTGCTCCTGGACCGGCCGGAAACCTACATGCTGCCAGCCGGCGTTCTCGGCATGAAATACGCCATCGCCAAAGACGACTACTATTTCATCTATCCGACCAAGCCGAGGGAATACGAGAAGGCCTACAAGTACACGTTCCAGCACGGCGGCATCTCGCTTGAGGAGATGGTTGTACCGATAGCCACACTCAAGCCTCGCAAATGACAGGCAGATGACCTTCGGCCGGGCACGTCGCATGCCTGGCGGGCAGTTGAAGAAGCTGTCAGGCCATCGCTTTTCGTCTCTAGCCGAACGTCAGGAACCGCGAGGGCGGACTGTCCCCCGCCCCTTCCGAAGCTAGGTCCGGTCGAACCCAGGGCCTGGCGTCATCATCAACCCCGACTTGTCCTCGGTCAGCTAGACCTCTTTCGCGCCCAGGCGATGTTTTAAACGCAGGAGCAGGTCGAATGCCTGGAGCGGAGAGAGATTTTCGATGTCGGCAGCCTCCAGGTCGGCGACGACCAGGGACTCGGGCTCAGGGACTTGGGGGCCGGGACGAGGGACTGTGGATTCGGATGGCGACCTGTCGGCGGCGAGAGCCAGGTCGGCTTGGGACACGATTCCAACCGAAGGCGATTTCGTCATGTCGCCGTCGGGGGCGAGCTGGTCGACCGAGAGCCGCTCGCCTTTTTCGAAATCAGCAAGGACCTGCTGTGCGCGGGTGATGACTGAAGATGGGAGACCGGCGAGTTTGGCCACGGCGATGCCGTAGCTCTTGTCGGCCGGACCTTTCTTGAGCTTGCGCATGAAAAGGACCTGTCCGTTCTGTTCCCGGACCGTGAAGCTGTAGTTGGCGCAGCGGGGGAGAAGCCGGGTGATGTCGGTGAGTTCGTGGTAGTGAGTGGCGAACAGAGTCTTGGGCATTGGCGATTGCCGATTGCCGATTGCCGATTGGCAGGCCTCCATTCGGCGCTCGAGATTCGATACTCGACACTCTCCGTGCAGGTATTCGACCGTGGCCCACGCTATCGCGATGCCGTCGCTCGTGGCGGTGCCGCGGCCGATTTCGTCGAGGATGACGAGGCTCTTCGTGGTTGCGTTGTTCAGGATGTTCGCGGTTTCGGTCATCTCGGCGAGGAAGGTGGAGACGCCGCGGGAAAGGTCGTCGGACGCTCCGATGCGGGTAAACACTTTATCAATGACGCCGATGTGGGCCCTGGTCGCCGGGACGTACGAGCCGACCTGGGCCATGATGGCGATGAGTGCGACCTGGCGCAGGTAGGTGGATTTGCCGGCCATGTTCGGGCCGGTGAGAATGATGATCTGCGGAAAGGATGAATCAGGAAGGGCGGAAGGCGGAACCCGAGCTTCATCCTTCATCCCTCCCCATTCATCCTTCGCGCTCAGGCGAGCGTCGTTGGCGATGAACTGGTGGGCGAGGAGGCGTTCGACCACCGGGTGGCGGCCGGCTTCGATTTCGAGCGCGAGCGATTCGTCAACCAGCGGTCTGGTGTAGCCTGGTTCGCGGGCGACACGGGCAAGGCTCGCGAGTGCGTCGAGTTCCGCGAGCAGCCCGGAGAGGGTGAGGATGCGTCCGACTTCGGCGGCGACCCGCTTGCGCAGGGCCGCTAGAAGTTCCAGCTCGAGCTGTTTGATTCGTTCTTCGGCATGGAGCACGCGGGCTTCGTGTTCCTTAAGCTCGGGGGTGATGAACCGTTCGGCGTTGAGCACGGTCTGTTTGCGCAGGTAGTTCTTGGGTACCTGGTTCAGGTAGGACCTGGTTACCTCGATGTAGTAGCCGAAGACCGAGTTGAAGCGGACGCGCAGGTTCGAGATGCCGGTGCGCTCGCGCTCGGTTTCCTGCAGCCGGGCGATGTACCCTTTGGTGTCGTTTGCAAGCGAGCGGAGCTCATCCAGTTCAGGATTAGCGCCGTTCCGGATCATGCCGCCGTCGGTGATGGCCAGCGGCGGGTCGTCAACCAGCGTATTCGTCATGTCCGCCGTTACGGTGGAGAAGTCCTCAATGCCGTCACCGATGCGATTCAAGATTGCGGATTGCGGATCGCAGCTTGCAGATTTGGAGGACTGCGGGGCGGCGAGGATCTTTTTGAACTCGGGGGCGAGGAGGAGCCAGTTGCGGAGCGCGACCAGGTCACGGGCATTGGCCCGTTCGAGCGCGATGCGCGAGCCGATGCGTTCGAGGTCGCCGAGCCGGGCGAGAAGCGATTCGACATCCTCAAGCGGCGAGCCGGCCCGGGAGAGCTCTTCGACGGCATCCTGACGGGCCGTGATGGCAGCCACATCCAGCAGCGGGGCAAGTACCCAGCGGCGCAGGAGCCGCGTGCCCGCCGGGGAATGCGTCCGGTCGAGCACCGAGAGGAGAGTTCCGTCGGTGGTCGGGCGCTGGTCTTCGTGGCTGATCCGCTCGACCAGTTCGAGGTTGCGACGCGAGATGCGGTCAATCAGGAGAAAGTCGCCGGACTGGTACGGCGATATCCTGCGGATGTGGCTGAGCGCGGAGCGCTGGGTATCTTCGAGGTAGTGGAGCACGGCGCCGGCCGCGCAGATACCCTCGGTCATCGTCCCGATGCCGAAGCCGTCGAGGTTGGCCACCCCGAAGTGCGTGGATAGCTTGTCGAACGCGTAGTCCTGCGTGAAATAGTAGTCGTCGAGGCGGGTCGGGCCTGGGACACAATCCCAATTCCTCGGCGGAATCGGGCTAGGTCCCGCGTTCCAGGACTGGGGAACGAGGATTTCAGCCGGGTCGATCTTCTGGACTTCTTCGACGAGCGCATCGGCCGAAATCTCGGCCACTGAGAACTCGCCGGTCGAGACATCGGCGAAGGCGATGCCACAACGGTCTCCGGCCGGGGAGATGGCGAGCAGGAAGTTGTTGCGCCGGGCTTCGAGCAGGTTCGGGTTGGTGAGGGTGCCGGGCGTGATGACTTCGACCACGTCGCGTTTGACAACGGGTTTGCGGCCATCCGGCAGTTCGAGTTGGTCGCAGACTGCCACCTTGAAGCCCTGAGCGACAAGCCGGCCGACGTAGGTGTCGAGTGCCTTGGCCGGGACGCCGGCCAGCGGTACGACGTTATCCGGACCGTGGGGTCGCGAGGTGAGGGTCAGGTTGAGCGCTTTGGCGCCGATGGCGGCGTCCTCGTAGAACATTTCGTAGAAGTCGCCGACACGGAAGAGAAGCAGCGTGTCCTTGTGTTGTTCTTTGATCTTGCGGTACTGAGCGAGGAGCGGAGTCAGCTTCTCGGACATGGCGTCAGGCGGAATGGTGAACAGCGAACAGAGAATGGTGAAGCCCGGATTCGACTTTCACCATTCACCCTTCACAATCGTCGATCCGCCGGGCCAGACGGACTCAGGCGGCCTTGCCCGGGCCGGCCGATTCGGACTGGAGCGAGGCCATGACTTCGGCGAGCACGCGCCGGGCGCGGTCGTACTCCCCGCGGTCGCAGTACATCGCCGCCAGCGTCACCCGCGGCAGGACGTCGCCCTTGTGGGGGCCGCCGACCCGTTCGAGCAGGCGGATGGCCGAGGAAAGGTCTTCCTTCTTCTGGTATATCTCGGCGAGCGCTACGACCAGGCCGGTATCTTCCGGCACCTTGCGCAGCAGACGTTCGTAGAGGGTGGTGACGTCCTCGAACCGGCCTGCGTCGAAGTAGGCGCGTTCAAGCCGGTCTCGGACCAGTGCACTTCTGCCCGGCGCGAGGTCGAGAATCTGGTTCCACGTCTCGATGGCGGCGTTGGGATCGCCCTGGGCAAAGTGATGGTCGCCGAGGTAAAGCCGGGCCTCGATTGAGCCCGGGTCGAGCTTCAGCGCGGTTTCGAACGCGGCCAGGGCCGCCCCGGGGTTGTCGCGCGGATGGGCGCGCCCGTATTCGGTATAGAGCCGGGCCGCGCGCTGACGCTGGGAAGAGTGCCGGGCCAGTTCTTTGAGCTGGCCCTCGCATTTGTCCCACGCGCCGGTCTCGATGTACAGTTCGGCCAGTTTCTCAGCGCTCGCGGCGTCGGACTTGTCCAGGTGCACAAGCTCTTCGAGGAGCGATATCGCCTTGACCTTGCGGTCGGTCCGGACGTAGTCGCGGACCAGTGCCTCGAGCACCTTCTTTTCGTCGCGTCGGTCGAGGTTGCGGCGCAGGGAAAGATCCTCGTGCACCTTGATGGCGCGCTCCACCTCGCCCTGCTGCATGAAGACGTCGCCGAGCCGGATATAGGCGTCGACGTTCTCGGAGTCGGTCGCGACCGCCTCTTTGAGTCGCGCGACCGCCTCGGTCGTACGGCCGTCGAGCGCGGCCTGCAGGCCTTCGACGTAGGCCGGGACGGTGGTGCGGCGCTTGCGCAGGAAGTCGCGGACTACCGGGTAGAGCGCCACTACGAGCATCGCGATGATTACGAGTATGAGCCAGGTCATTGGCCACCTCCGTCCGGCGATTCGGGTTGTTCCGGCGTCGGCCTGGGTGGATACTCGCCCTCCAGCGGCGCATTGCGCAGGGCGCGCAGTTCTTCCATCAGGGCATCCTGGGCTTTCTTCTGGCGGTAGAGACGCGAGCGGAGCTGGATTTCCGAAACCACCGAGAAGATTCCCACGCAGAGCGCGCCGAATGCGAACGCGTAAAGCATCACGAAGGCCACCGGTACGTTGGTATAGACCTTGGTGAAGACGACGGCGTTGGTCGTGGTGCTGGAGTTGGTGATCGCGAGCACCAGTACTACCATGAACGCCAGCAGAACAAGGATTACGCGAAAGATAACCACAGGATCCTCCTTACAACTATGCGCGGAACGGCCAATCCCGAACACCGAGTACGGATACCAGATTGCGGGGCTTCCGGGCGCTCTGGTTTCCGGTCGCCGATGGCTGAATGCAGTATCATTCGACTTTCGCCGTGACGGCGGTCCGGTCCGGGACCTCGGCCACCGGGGTCCAGCCGTTGATGCGCTCGACCCGGCAGCGAACCAGGTCGCCGGGCGCGCACGGACCTTTGACAATGACGACCTTATTGGTGACGGTCCGGCCGAGCCAGCCCGGGCCCCGCGGGCTCGGGCCTTCGATCAGCAGCTCCAGCGTCCGGTTCAGCAGCTCGCGGTTGCGTTCGGCGGTGATGCGGTTCTGCACCTCGATGAGCCGCGACAAGCGGCGGCCCGCGTCCGCCTCGGAAACCTTTGGTTCTATCTTCTCGGCTCCGGTGCCGGGCCGGAGCGAGAAGCGGAACATATAGGCGAAGTCGAACCGCACCTGTTCGACGAGGTCGAGCGTGGACCTGAAGTCGTCCTCGGTTTCGGACGGGAACCCGACCAGCACATCCGTGGTCAGGCTGAGGTCGGGCAGGCATCGGCGGCAGAGCGCGACTCGGGCCAGGTATTCCTCGCGCGTGTAGCCGCGGTTCATGCGCGCGAGGATGGGGTTGGAGCCGGATTGCAGCGGCAGGTGAATGCTCGGGCAGACGTTTGGCCGGCGCTGCATGACCTTGAGCAGCTCGACATCGAGGTCGCGCGGATGCGAGGTGAGGAAGCGGACGCGCACGCGCGGCAGGGCAGCGGCGACCGCTTCCAGCAGGGCGGGAAAACGGCGGCTGCCGTCGCGCCAGGCGAGTACGTTCTGGCCGAGGAGCGTAATGTCCTTTGCGCCGGTGGCGATCTGGCGCTCGGCCTCAGATACGATGCTTGACAGCGGCCGGGAACGTTCCCGGCCTTTCACGTGCGGCACGATGCAGTAGGTGCAGAAGTTGTCACAGCCCCGCATGACCGTGACGAAAGCGGACACCGAGCCTGGGGGATAGTCTCCGGCCGACGGCAGTCCCGGAGCGGGCAGCACGGCGTCGTAGCACTCTCCGGTCTGACGCGTGGCGACGAGTCCGGTGATGCCGGCCCGGGCGTTCGCTATCAATTCCGGCAGGCGCAGATATTCATCCGGCCCGACCACGATGTCGGCCCGGTCGTCGCTGGCCAGCGTGTCGGCGAGGCGCTGGGCCATGCAGCCCAGCACGCCAACGACCCGGCCCGGGCGTTCGGAACGGATCGCCCGGAAGGTGCCCAGCCGGCCTAATGCCCGCTGCTCGGCATGGCTGCGCACCGAGCAGGTCATCATCAGCAGCACGTCGGCGTCCCGCTCGTCGGGAGTCTCGGCGAAGCCGGCGTCGGCAAGTACCCGGCGAACGACGCCGGACTCGTAGACGTTCATCTGGCAGCCGTATGTCTGCAGGTAGAATTTGGACAAGCTATCGAGATTCTATCCGTTATGGCGGATTGTCAAGCAAAGGACGGACCGGAGTTGAGGGGTGGAAACGACGAAGTCGACCGGATTATCGTGCCGGAGCGTGGGCGGAGTGGGTGTCCGTCTCCTTCTTCAACACCACCCGGAAGCGCCCCAGTTCATCCTTGTGGTAGTAACCGTGATGGCACCTGATGCCGGCCGCCGCAGTCAACCGCTCGGCGTCCGCCGTTGCCGCGTACGGGGTTAGCAGGTACAGCGCCGGGCCCAGGGTCGAGAGTGCGCGCCAGTGGGGTACTTCCTGGTCGCCGATCGTGTCGGTTGTTTCCACCTCGATGACACACCTCACCTTGGCAGATCCTCTTTCCGTGACGATGATGTCCGGGTACTGGTGACCGACGGCTATGTTCTTCTCAGTGCCGGGATTGGAGTGGAGGGTGTACCTCGCGCTGCTGGCGAACTGCTCGACCGCGGCCTCAATGACAAGGTCGTGCTCGGTCTGTTCCTCTTCGGGCCTTGCCGCCATGGCAGATGATAGAATTGCTGTTCGTCGCTGTCAACAGCAGCCAGTGTCCGGAATCCGGACGCGAACAGCACCGGTGTTCGGTTGCCGCCCGCCTCATACGGGCATGGGGAACTCTCAAACGGGCACCGGAGTCGGCCGCTTCCTATCCTGCTTGTTGGAGCCCGGCCGGATAGGGGGTCGCGAGGTGCGCCGGTCGCGCTTCGGCGTCAGGGCCGGAGCCGCAGCCGCTCGGCCTTTGCGTCATCGAGTGCGTTCTTCCAGTCCAGCCGCAGGCCGTGCGAGTATCCGAGGTGAGTACCTTTCAGCAGTCCCGCGACCGACAGCGCGATGAGCGGCACGTCCAGCGAGAAACCGTCGTTCTTGACGACGATGGTATCCCAGGCCGAGGGCTTGAACACGATGCCGCGGACGATACTGGTCAGTAGCAGCCCGACGCTGGTGCCGACCACGAACCCCGACGTTGCTCCGAGTAGCGACCATCCGAAGCGGTTCGCAGGTGAAAGGCGCGACTGGACTTCGGTCTCGGAAATCGGGTCTCCGAAAAAGTCATAGCCGGCAAGACCACGCCGCGCGGCCGCAGCCGCGAGTCGCTTCTTGTCAGATGAACGCCCAGTCAGCCAGCCGGCGGTGCCGCCGGCGGCCGCACCGCCGCCGGCGAGTGCGCCGTACCGGCCGCGGTCAAGCTCGTAGTAGTCGACCGAATAGTGATACCAGTAGTGGTCGCCCCCGCAGGTCGTCCGGAAAATCGACTCCTGGCGGGTGTCAGTGAACTCGATGGCGGCGGCCGCACCCACCGCGCTGCCGATGCCGAGGCCGCAGGCCGCGCCAGTGACGATGTTGACGAGCCGGTCGGTCCATTCCGACTGGCCCGGGGCATCGCGGACGACTGTCCGCCTCGGCTCGGGCGTACAGCCGATGCCGGCCCAGAGGTCGCGGTAGAGCGATTCGCCGTCGGGCAGCGAGGCGAGTTCCGCGACGATCGCCTCGAAGTCGTCGATGTACCGGCCGATGCGGAGGAATCGCTGCCCCGAAACCGCGTACCGCTTCGCGGCCGGAGTCGGTGATGTCCGGATATCCACCGCGAAGGTGCTGTCCGGCAACTGGATGAATACGGCTGAGGAGAAATCCGCGCAGTCGGGAAAGAGGTGATACAGCCGGCGTTCGGCAACGTCGATCTCGGTCCCGACCAGCGAGCTGACCGCGATGACCTCAGGTGAGTCAGGCAGGGGTAATGGCAGCGGATAGACTGCGCCAAGCAGGAGCAACAGGAGCAGCATGGACTAGAAGCGAAAGTCCATTACGTTCATCCTCACCGCCAACGACCGATGGTCACCGGCGGCGCCAGTCGTCGTCAACCCGACAGCCGGCGGCCTGACGTGCCGTGCCCACCGCCACTGGCGCGCATACGGTGGTTTGCTCTCTTCGTACCCGATGACCGCCCCCGCGGTCACCCCGGCCAGCAGGCCGATGCCGGCGAAGAGACCGCTTGTCTCCCCGGTCGCACCGGCAAGAAGTGCATCGAAGCCGTACCCCAGCCCGAGGCCGACGATGCCACCGGC
>CAZAKP010000083.1:0-12567 GCA_964485845.1 uncultured bacterium
CGATAAGCAGGCGGTGACGGTAGTCGACACGGCCCATGGCGGCAACAAGAACGGCCGCATCGACCCGGGCGAGACCGTAGACCTGATGGTGCGCATCGGCAACACCGGCCTGGGGCACGGCTACAATTGCCACGCCCTGCTCAAGTCCGGCGACTCAAGGTTCACGGTCTCCGATTCGGAGGCCGGCTACGGCGTTATCCGCGGGGGCGACAGCGCGTCCAACGCGGCGGACCTGTTCACGGTTCATGCCGATGGTTCGATTCTGCCGGAGACCCCGATACCCTGCACGCTGCATTACTCTGCCGACGGCGGCTACTCGAAGACCGAGGTGGTCACGATCATCGTGGGCGAACTGCGTGCGTCCGACCCGATTCCGGACGGCCCGCGCACGCCCACGCTCTACTACGCCTACGACGACGGCGACTCGCTCTATGCCCAGCACCCGACCTACGACTGGGTTGAGGTGAACACGGTCGGCACCCGATTGACGTTCTCCGACAACGACGCCGTCGTCCTGGTGTCGCTGCCGGCTTCGTTCGGGCCGCTGAAGTTCTACGGCCAGCGGCTCACGCAGGTGTCGATTTCCGCCGACGGCTGGATAAGCCCGGGCAACCACGCGACCGACAACTACGAGAACGAGGCCCTGCCCGACCCGACCGACCCGCCGGGCATGATCTGCGCGAACTGGGACGACCTGTATCCGGTGTCGGGCGGCGGAGCCGGGTACGTCTACTACTACAACGATACGGCGAACCATCGCTTCGTCATCGAGTACGACAGCGTCCGGTACTGGGCAAACTCGACCCAGGACAAGTTCCAGGTCATCATCTACGATACCACCGTTGTTACATCCACGGGCGACAACGCTTTCCTGGTCCAGTACATGACCGCGAACGGATACACGAGCTCGACGTTGGGAATCGAGGACCCGAGCGAGACAGTCGCCATCCAGGCTTTGTACAATGGCAACTACCACAAGGCCTGCGCGCCGATTGCGCCGGGCCGGGCAATCCTGTATACGACCGACCCGCCGACCGCCGGGGTGACGGACGGGTATCACTCAGCCAACGTTCCGGCCAAGCTCGCGCTCGCGGTCTACCCGAACCCGCTGCGGTCCCGGGCGACCATCGCCTGGTCCCTGCCCACGGCCGGGCGAGTGAGCGTCAAGGTCTACGACGCCGCGGGCCGGGTCATCCGCGACCTGGTCGGCGACCACATGAGCGCGGGCCAGTACTCGGTCATGTGGGACGGCCGCACCGCCGACGGCAGGCGGATAGCGAACGGCGTGTACTTCTGCAAGCTCACTACGGCCGACGGGGCCCGGCAGCAGAAAGTGGTCATCGCCAAACGTTAGGACTGCGAAGAAAACCAAGGGGCGGGCAGGTGCTCGCCCCTTTCTCTTCGCCGGAGCGGAGACGATTACTCCAGGTTGGCGCCGGCGGGCCTGTTTCTTTGCTGCCGCTCAGTGAACGGCCGATGAAGCCTTGATTGGCGGGGCAGGGACGGTATGATTACTGACTGGTTTCCTGACTATGAAAAAGGAGTATTCGTGAGGCAATTGCTTCTACTGCTGGTTCTGGTTTCGATGCCGCTTCTCGCCGCGACGGTGACAGGTACCGCGAGCTTTGACCGCGACGACCTGCTCTTCTCGACGCAGGACGGCTTCGACAACGTTGAGCTGCGCGGCGGGGCCGGGCTCGGACAGCTCGGAGCGCCGCGCGTGCCCCGTCTGGTCGAGCGGGTGCTGATACCGGCCGGCGCGGAGCCGACCGGGGTCGAACTCGTAGCCGCGGACTGGACCACGATTCCCGGTCGCTACAACTTGGCACCGGCCCAGCCCGAAGTGCCGCTGGCGATGCCGGGCAGGAGCTTCACGCCGTCGAACTACGCGCCGGACAAGGTAGTCTATTCGGCCGACGCGTACTTCCCGGCTAGCTATGTCCAACTGCTCGAGTCAGGGACTCTCGCCGGATACCGGATGGCCTCGGTCGAGTTGCGACCGGTGCGTTTCAATCCGGTGTCGGGTGAGCTGCAACTCGCGACCAGGATCGAGTACCGAGTCAGCTACAAGGCGGGCAGCCGCGACGGGTTTGTGCCTTCGGTTGAGCAGCGCGACTTCTACGCCGGGATGGTGCGGGCAATGGTGGCCAATCCCAAGGACGCCACTCGATTCGCGCCCTCGGTTCGCCGTTCGGCAACCCTGAGCCTGCCGTCCGGACACTACGAGTACGTGGTCATCAGCGCGCCGCCGCTCGACACCTGTTTTGACCGGCTCGTCGCGTGGAAGACGGCAAAGGGCGTTCCCGCCACGACCGTGACGCTTTCCTACATCACGGCGAACTACTCGGGTTACGATACCCCGGAGAAGATCCGCAATTTCATCAAAGACGCGTACCAGAACTGGGGCACGCGTTACGTGCTGCTCGGCGGTTCGGCCGACCACAAGACCAGCGGGCAGAACATCATTCCGACCCGTGACTGCTGGTACATGACCCAGGGCATCGGCTACTACAACGACGAAGACACGATTCCCTGCGACCTGTACTACGGGGGGCTGGACGGTTCGTGGGATGCAGACAATGACCATGTCTACGGTGAAAGGGGCGACAGTGCCGACATGGTGAGCGAGGTGTTCGTGGGCCGGGCAACGGTCTATAACGTAGCCCAGGCCCAGAACTTCGTGAACAAAACGCTCACGTACGAGCAGAACCCGCCGTCCGGGTACCTGCAGAAGATGCTGCTGCCAACCGCTATCCTCTGGTCGAGCTACGAGGAGCGGCCGATGCAGGAGTCGATTGCCCGGATGACACCGGACGGCTGGGTCGACGGCAAGCTGTACGAGCGGGCCGGCACCCTGTCGCGCCAGCGGATGCGCGATTCCATGAACGCCGGCTTCGGCCTCGGCAACTGGGTGGGCCACGGCAACGAGAACGGTATCTACATGGGTGGTTCCGCCTTCCTCAACTCCAGCGACGCCGATGCGCTGACTAATGGCAACAAGCAGGGCATACACTCCTCGATTGCCTGCTTCACCGGCGCCTGGGATGAGGTGCCGGGCGGCGACTGCTTCTCGGAGCGCCTGATGAACCGGGTTGGCGGCGGCTGCGTGGGTGTCGCGATGAACTCGCGCTACGGTTATGGAGCACCGCCCAACCCGGGCCCTTCCGAGCTGCTGGACACGCTCTTCCACTCCCGGATGCTGAACCATGCCGAGTACCGTGCCGGACAGGCGCTGGCCTTTTCGCGCGCCTACTGGTCGGCATACGCGAATCAGGGCATGATGCGGTTCTGCATCTACGAACTCAACTACCACGGTGACCCGGAGCTCTCGGTCTGGACTGAAGAACCGACCGCGCTCAGCGCTTCGCACGCCGGGAACGTGTACATCGGCAATAACCGTCCTTACTCGGTCACGGTGACGACCGCCTCCGAGGCGCCGGTGGAGTCGGCCCTGGTGTACTTAAGGAAAGGCACCGAGGTAGAAGTCAAAGGCTGGACCAATGCGAGTGGACAGGTAACACTCTACGTGTCACCTCAGACCCCCGGTGAGATGTTGATGGCGGTGAACGCGCGCAATCACTATGTCCTTCAGGACACGGTGGACGTGGTTGTTCCCGCACGGTACGTGGCGTATATGCGCTCCAGCATTTCCGATCCGGGCCCGGGCGGCAATGGCGACGCGACGCTGAATCCGGGCGAGACAGTGAAGATACCGACGTGGGTCAAGAACTGGGGCACAGAGCGGACGGACGCGGTTACGGCCAAGCTCAGGACATTCAGCTCGAACGTCGGCGTCACCGACTCGGTCAGGTCGTTCGGCAACATCAACGCCGGCGACTCGGCCTACACCGGTTCGAACGGATTCGGCCTTCAGGTCAACCCCGCGTTACCCGACCGGTACGTAGTGCCCTGCTCGCTCTACTGCACGGATGCGCTCGACTCCAACTGGGCTTCGCCGGTTACGTTCGTGGTCAGCGCGCCGGTGCTGGCCCGGCAGACACTGGCCGTGATTGACTCGGCCCACGGCGGCAACAACGACGGTGTGTTTGACCCGGGCGAGACTGCGGACCTGATGGTCACGCTCGGCAACTCCGGCTCCGGGCACGCATACAACTGCCATGCCGTGCTCAGGTCCGGTGACGCGCGGGTCACGGTCCTGGACTCGACCGCGAACTACGGGCTTGTCCCCAGCAATGACAGCGCCGGCAACTCCGCTGACCTGTTCACGGTTCAGGCCGCCGGCAACATCTTTCCGGAGACTCCGATACCGTGCACGCTCTACTACTATGCGGACGGCGGCTACGCCGGGTCCGAGCCGGTCACGCTGGTGGTCGGCGTGCTGCGGGCGAGCGACCCGATACCGGACGGACCGCGTATGCCCGCGCGCTACTACGCCTACGACGATTGCGACACGCTCTACCCGGCGCACCCGACCTATGAGTGGGTCGAGGTGAACGCGGTGGGGACGCCGATAACCTTCATGCACCACAACTCCGTTGTCCTGGTGACGCTGCCGGCCGCGTTCGGACCCTTGAAGTTCTACGGCCAGCGGTTCACCCAGATCTCGGTCTCTGCGGACGGCTGGATCTGCCCCGGGAACCGCCGGTATGCCAACGCCGAGAACACCGAACTGCCCGACCCGGACAATCCGCCGGGCATGATCTGCGCCAACTGGGACGACCTGTACCCGGCAGTCGGCGACAGCGGGGCCGGCCGGGTCTACTACTACCATGATGCGGCCAACCGCCGGTTCATCGTCGAGTACGACAGCGTCCGCTATTACTGGGATGCCAGACGCGACAAGTTCGAGGTCATAATCTACGATACGACCGTCGTCACCCATACCGGCGATAATGCCATACTGGTTCAGTACATGACCGCGAACGGCTACGCCGGTTCTACAGTCGGAATCGAGGACCCAGGCGAGACTGTTGCCATCCAGGCCTTGTTCGACGGGCAGTACCACCGGGGTTCCGCGCCGATTATCCCGGGCAGGGCTATCCTCTACACGACCGACGCGCCGCTCGGGGCCGGCGTGGCAGACGGAGGCGGCACGAGCGCGAAGCCGGTCCGACTGGCGCTCGTCGTCCGGCCCAGCCCGCTCCGCTCGCGCGCCGCGATTGAATACGCGGTGCCGGCTGCGGGAAGAGTCGGCGTCAAAGTGTACGACGCCACGGGCAGGGTTGTCCGCGACCTGGTGAGCCAGCAAATGGATGCGGGTTCGTACTCGGTTGCGTGGGACTGCCGCGCGGCTGACGGCAGGCGGGTCTCCCGGGGTGTCTACTTCTGCAAGCTGATGACGCCGGCCGGGACAATGCAGCAGAAGCTGGTCGTGACCGAGTAGCTGCGGAGGGACATGACCGGAATGTCGGACATTCCGGATCGTGTCCCAAGCTGCCGATAACACTGAGGGGCGGGCCAGTGCCCGCCCCTCACAATTGAACACGGACTAGCGGAGCATGCGCGAAAGGGACTCGGCGACGTCGTGCATGTTCCTGCCGCTGTTCTTCTTGAGGCCGCACTCGGGACATGACCAGGTGTAGCCCAGCCACGACTTTTCCTCGACCACACCAAGCCCGCATTTGGGGCAGCGCGGCGGTTCCTCGACGTAGACGTCGCGGCGTACCACCCTTGCGCCCGGCGTCAGTTCCCGGTGGGGTCGCAGTGTCACCTGCCAGCGGACGCCGTTGAAGAGCAGGTCCTTGCGCTCGACCTGACCGGGTCGACCGGCGGACTCCGGGCGACGCGGCAGGGAAGCGCCGGGTGAGGGGCGCGGCGTGCCGCCTGCCGGCTTCTTGTCAGTCGGCGGCTGGCCGCGGCGGCGGACCAGGCGCACGAACCATGAGATGACGAGATAGAACACAACGAGCTGGATGATGATTGGCACCGCGCGGTCTGCCATGTCCTACGCCGACCTTCCGGCGACCTCAAACTCGCTGCGGAGTATTGAGTACATAACGATGTCTTCGATGCCATCCCGATTGGAGACGTACTGGCGGAGCAGGCCTTCCCTGCTCATGCCCAGCTTCTGCATTACCCTGCCCGAGGCCGGGTTGCGCGGGAAGTGCATGGCCTGGATGCGATTGAGCGCGAGGGTTGTGAAGCCGTAGCGTACCATTGCGCGAGCAGCTTCCGTGCAGCAGCCTTGATTCCAGTGGTCTTTGGCAATCATGTATCCGAGTTCTCCGCGTTTGTGGCTCCGGTTGACTGTCAGCGCCACGGAGCCGATCACGGTCCCGCCCGGCTTCAGGGTGACGGCAAGCGTCGTCTCGGTGCCCTGCCGGAAGTTCTCCGCGTGCGTTGATATCCACTTCTCGGCCGCGCCATCGGGGTACGGATAGGGAAGGGCGAGGGTGGTCGAGGCGATGTCCCAGTCGTTACACATCTGTTGAACCCGGCGGGCGTCGGCCGCTGAGTAGGGTCTGAGCACAAGCCGTTCGGTCTCGAGTACGGGCAGGCCCTCATCCACCGGCGTTCAAGCCTTACTGGCGACAAAGAGCTGGATGCCGGAGACGTAGTCGTAAGGTCGTTTGTCGTAGCCGCCGTACACGGCCGTGACCTCGTAGCCGGCCAGGCGGAGCAGCAGGTGCATCTCGCGGTTGTGAATCCAGCATAGCGTGAACGTCGCCGGAAAGCGCCTAACCGTACCGTCGTCGCCGATACGGTCAACGCACTGGAAGGCATCCATCGTCTGGGTGGCGGGGTCGCGCTTCGTGACGTTCGTTACCACCATGTCGCGGCCCGTTTCCGGGTCTCGTTCGACGTGGGTCAGGGTCTCGGCGCGGCCGGTCAGCCGACTATGGTCAGGGGCGAAGGCATTCAGCACCAATCGGCCTTCATCCGCAAGGTAGTCGTGGACGCTGGTGAGGCAGGCGAGCTGGTCGTCGGTGGTCAGCAGGTGTTGGAATGAGTTGAAGGCGCAGAAGACGAGCTTGAACTCCTGCGTGAAGCGGTAGTCGCGCATGTCCGCGCACTTGAGCGCGACACGGGCCTGCACCTCGCGGGGCTCTTTGTCGAGCTTGGCCTGGAACCTGTCGAGCATCGCCTGAGACATGTCGATGCCGGTCACGTCGAACCCGGCCCGGGCCAGCGGGAGGAGTGCCCGACCAGTGCCGCAGGCGAGTTCGCAGACCGGCCCGCCGATCTGCTTGGCCATATCCAGGTAGAACGGCAGGTCTTCCTGCTTGTTGGCGTAGAGCAGGTCGTAGTAAACGGAGTAGGCGTCGTATTCCGACATGGTTCACTGCTTTGTGGACAGGAGGCGGGCGACAAAGACCTGGCGTCCGGAGGCGTAGTCGTAGGGACGTTTATCGTAGCCACCGTACACGGCGACGACCTCGTAACCGGCGAGGCGCAGGAGCAGGTGCATCTCGCGATGGTGAATCCAGGTGAGGGTGTAGCTCGCCGGGTAGCGCCGGACAGCCCCGTCATCGCCGATGCGGTCGACGGCCTCCCACGCCTCAATTGATTGGGCGGCCGGGTTTCGCTTTGAGATGTTGGTCACGACCATGTCCCGGCCGGTCTCGGGGTCGCGCCCGACCGAGACCTCGGTCTCCTCGTTTGTGGCAAGCCGTTGGTAGTCGGGCGCGAAGATATGGATGGCCAGCCTGCCGTCATCAGCCAGGTACTCGCGGACCGAGCGCAGGCAGGCAAGCTGGTCCTCGGTCGTCATCAGATGCAGGAACGAGTTGAACGCACAGAAGACCAGCTTGAATTCCCGGGTGAAACGGTAGTCGCGCATGTCCGCGCACTTCAGCGCGACCCGGGCTTGAACTTCGCGTGGCTCCTGGTCGAGCTTGGCCTGGAACTTGTCGAGCATCGCTTGGGACATGTCGATACCGGTCACTTCGAACCCCGCCCGGGCGAGCGGGAGCAGGACCCGTCCGGTGCCACACGCGAGTTCGCAGACCGGCCCGCCGGTCTCCTTCGCCATCCCAAGATAGAACGGGATGTCGTCGTTCATGCCGCCCCATAGCAGGTCGTAGCATACCGAGAAAGTGTCGTACTCAGGCATTGTTCACCTCACCAAAAGGACGCGATAGGGCCTATTGGTCCGATCCGTCCTATCGGTCCGAACGAAGTAGACGCCCGCCGGCAGACGGCTCAGGTCGTTCGCGCCGGCGCGAAGCTGCATCACGCGGCGGCCCGAGGCGTCGAGCAACTCCGAATGCCGAACTCCGAACGCCGAACTCGGAAGTATCAGACAACCGCGCACGACGGTGGCCGTCAGCGTTTGGCGTTTGGCGGTCGACGTTTGGCGTTCTTCGACTCCCGTCGGCACGCCGAACCAGTCCAGGATTGGCCGCAGCAACTGAACGCGGCTGAAGAAGGTCGGCCTGGAACCAGGGCGGTTCACTGCCTCGAAGCCAAGGCCCATGAACACGACCCTGCCGCCGGACGGCACCTGGCGCCGGGTGGCCGCGTACTTCACGTTGAGGGTGTCATAGACGAGGAAGCCGGTGGAGTTGCCGAGCGGCGAGATGACGTCGCGCGAATTCTGGTTGCTCGCGCCATTCCCGCCCGTGGTCGCAGTGCCCGTGACGGGTGCGCCCAGCGAGTCCTGCCGGTCGCCGAACGCGAAGAAGCCGGACCACCCCGAGGAGTCGAACCGGCAGCCGCAAATGCTCTCAAGGAACGGTGAGTCGTGCAGTTCTTCGGCGATGTTCTGGCCGGTGATGAACAGGTTGGTACCGGTCTGAACGTACCGTGCAAGGCTGTCGCGGTCCTGCGCCGGAACCGTGCCGACGTTGGTGTTGCCCGAGTACCAGATGAGGGTGTGCGCCCGCAGCCGGTCCAGCTCCGCGTAGGGGAGAAGTCCGCCCGACGGCCGGTTCCACTGGCACCAGGTTACGCCCAGCGTGTCCAGGGTACTCGTGTAGTAGTCAGCGTAGCGTTCGAGGGTATCATTGTTCACGACCAGCACGTGGGCGGTCTGAGTCAGCAGGTTGACGGCCGTGTCGCCGCGGATGGCGAACGTCCACGAACGCGCGTAGTAGGGGACCGCCGGCTCGATAGAGAGCGTGAATATGCTGTCGATGAGCTTGAGGTTGAAGTTGCCGCTCCGGTCAGTATACGACGAATCCCACACCAGCGCATCGGTACCGAGTCTGGCTTTGACCCAGCTCGGGATACCCGCGCCTGATGTTGAGTCTTTGAGCGTGCCGGCCAGTGTGCAGGTATCGTAGACCTTCAGATCCAGTCTGACCGTGTCGTTCAGCGGGTTGTCGTCGCTGTCCACGTACGCCTTCAGGGTAAGGAGCCCGGGCGTGTCGAGCGCCATCCGGCCGGCAGCGATGGTGTCGGTGGCGAGGAACGGGAGGGAGTCGATGTGAACGCCGGTGTTCGTGCCGCCGGCCGCTACGGTCAGCATGAAGTCAACCGCGGTGTTCCGCCCGACGTTGGCGATGGGTACTGCCACGTCAACAGAATCGCCGACTACGTAGACGCCGAGCGGGTCCGGCGCGACGAATTCGAGCGTGGCAACGTCGTGGTCATGGGTCGGAGTCACGAAGACGTCCATGCCCATGAAGTCGAGGTAGGTGGAGACCCAGGTCTGGTCCTGCGTGTTCGGGTCGGTCCATGTCGCCGGAATGCCGCCGTCGTCGTCGGTGTCGCGCGTGAGCAGCGTGTCGACAAGGTAATGGTGCATCACCCAGTTGAGCGTGTCGTGGCCGAGTTCGGCGGCCGAGCGGTAGGCGTTCGCGAGCCAGATGTTGTGAGAGCAGTTCCAGGTGCCGGATGGGTAGAACCCTGGAAGTGAGTCACCATATGTCTGCACCCAAAGCTTGCCCGCAGTCGTGTCTTCTTTGCCGACGGTGTGGACGATGCCCCAGAAGGCCGTGCCGCCGCACTGCGCCCAGTTCTGCGTGCCCAGCCGAGTCGCGGCATCGGCTTCAATCCAGGTTTTCACCCGCTGACCCCGCGCGAGGGCCGAGTCGTGGAGAACGGCATCGAACGTAGTGCGAAGGGCGCCCGGTCGGGTACAGCCACCGTTTTCGCCGGCCGAAAGCGGTGGCAGTCCCCGGGCGTAGTCCATCGCCATACCCGAAGACTGGCTTGTCACGAAGTAGTCAAGCGACGAGGAGGTGCCGAGCGGGTTCTGGAGATAGAAGGTGCGACACGTGTCGGTATAAGCAAGGAACGACGAATCGCCGTACACCTTCCGGTATTCCGCCTCGGCCATGAAACCAAGGCCGCAGTTCCATTGTGCATACCAGATGTACTGCGGGTCGCCATTGTGTTCGCGATACGCGGGGTGGTTCATGACGTAGATCCAGGCACGTCGGATGTTTTCGTGAAAGTCGTCCCGGCCGGTCAGCTCGTACCAACGCGACCATATCCAGATTGCTTCCTGCGTGTTGTCGGTTTCGATGGTGGTCGGCATGTGCTCGGCCTCGATGATGCCGCCGAAGTCAGGCGACAAGGAATCCGGGACCTGGTAGCTCGCCACAAAGTCGCAGGTCTTCTTGACCTGACGCAGGTAGTTGAAGCGGCGCGGACCGTAGTTCAGGCTCTCGGGCCGGGGCAGCCACTCGGGCTTGTAGAAACGATAAAAGGACTCGAACTCTTTGTCACTCCAGGGCCGCGAGGCGAGCGCGGCCGAGACAAGGATGAGAACGGCAAGCAGGATGCGTCTGGTCATGGGTACCTCCGCTAGAACGATAGCGGCTCAGTGTGGACAGTCAAGCCGGGGCGGGCGGGGGACGCGTCTCATTCACTCCGTCAACAGCGGTCAGGTCCCCAAGCCCAAGAGGGAACTCTCGTTCCATTGTCCTGTATTCCGCATGATGCGCCAATCGTTCCCCTCGATAATGGACTCCGCGTCACTGCACCAGCCCTCAAGCAATACGACAAACTCGAGCCGCAGGAGCGCAAGGTAGGCTACCACGCCGCACTTCGAGTTGTGGAACCTGCCTGCGAAATCGCCAAGTGAATTCAGCGGCCTTACACCGTATGGCCAGAACTCGCCTCTCGCACAGCACCTGACATACTTCCGGACCTTGTTGTATCTCAGATGGAGCGCCTCACGTTGTCCAAGTTCCGAGGCGAGGCAGTTGAGAGCAATCTTGTGGATGGCCCGCGCGAACAGGCTCTCGTCGAATTCCTTTGGTTGCGAGAGACTGAGGGTCACCTGCGTCACGCCGGGTTGTACCATGGCCGGGCCAAGCTGTATCTGGAAGTAGTCCTTCTCAGGGGAGTAGAATCTCCCGATGCTTCTCCGTACTCTCCCTCTTCGGTCGGGGACTTGATCCAACACCCGACTCAGTGCATTCCAGTTGAGGAGCCCAAAGTTCCCGTCCATGTCCGCAAAGTAGTTGTTGCAGTCGTCGCAAACGTATCCTACATGTAGCATCTTGGTGCACCCCAGACTCGCAGGCGCGAAGTGCTCGGCGGCGCGTGAGCGTGACGAGTCGCCACGGCAGTAGATGCAGACGTCAGCCGACATCAGCCGTTGGCGTGCAGACCAAACGTGAACACGTGCCCACGAATGCGCGCGGGCCAGCCGCTCCTCTCAGGG
Organism: uncultured bacterium; assembly: GCA_964485845.1. GTDB lineage: Bacteria > Hydrothermota > Tepidihabitantia > Tepidihabitantales > Tepidihabitantaceae > UBA2258. The sequence continues at coordinate 11,519 of CAZAKP010000083.1, forward strand.
GCCCGGGCCTGGCATCTCCTATTTCCATGGCAGGCGAGGTGCGATGGTAGACTTGACTCGAGGTACTCTGCGCGTGCCGGTCTGCACTTGGCGCTTCTCTATGACCGGGACGGTCTCAGAGTGCTTCTCGAAGCGGGGTTCCCGCACAGTCGTGGCTATCTGATATGCAACCGTGGCCTTGTTGAATGTCGATGGATTGTGCAACTCCAGGTAGTACATCTTCCCTGGCTGCAGGTTGCGTGGGAAGAGTGCATCCGATACATTCTCTCCACAGTCGTAGTACCGAAACACCTGACCGGCATTGTAGAGGTTCCTGCCATCGTCATCCACGAGGTAGTACGTGAAAGCTCCGTCCCCAGAGTTGGAGACAGCCGAAATGAGTCCCATCGCGATACCGATGGCTGCCCCGTAACCAAGGCTGAATGTGCCAACCACCGACGCCGCGCTCTGCGTTGCCTTCCACTGCTGACGGGATTCCTCTTGGAGTCGCTTGAGTTTCTCCAAGTCTGTGAAGACCGCAAACCCAACCTTACCCGTGCTGTTCTCCGGCAGGTAGAAGTTGACCTCTGACTTGTCAGACCCTGGCTTGAAGGCGGCGTTGAAGGAGGAATAGAGGGTCGTGGTTCCTTGCTTGAGTTCTGCGGGCTTCTCGTCGTATAGGGTGTCAGTCCACTTGCGCAATTCGTACGAAGTATCCTTGACAGTCTTGTATACGGGCTCGTTCACCCAAGTTGTTTCGTACGCAGTATCTGCCCTGAATGATGCATCGAAGCTCGCGTACTTCTTCTGCGCCGGGATTCTGGCCGCCGTGATAGAATATAGGTTCGTTCTGTGGCCTGAGTGATTCTCGATGGAAAGCGTGAAGGCACCGCCCTTGTCAGTATAGTGGAGAATCTCAGGCCGGTACTGCTCAAAGACCGACGTGACGACTCCTCCATGCCATTCACTCAGGGCGGCTCTGCCGACATTGTCGCCCTTTCGCATGAAGAGGTCGCCTAGCCCTCCGAGACATCCGCACGACGAACTGACCTGACGGAGACACGAGACGT
>CAZAKP010000084.1:0-4028 GCA_964485845.1 uncultured bacterium
CGAACATCGGATGCCGGGCCCGAGGTTGCTGCTGTTAGTCGTGCTCATGGTTTGCTCCCGGTTTCTGACTTCGGAGTTTGGAGCTCGGCGCTCGCACTTCGGCTGATGGCCTCCTGCGGGCAGACGTCGGCGCACATGCCGCAGCCGACGCAGATGTCTTCGGTGATGCGGGCCAGAGAACGGGGTTCCGGGGTTCCGGGGGTCGAGGGTTCGGGTTCCGGAGCCTGGACCCGTGAACCCGTGGACCCTTGGACCTTTTCCCAGGAGAGTGCGGGGCAGCCGAGGGTGATGCAGGTCTTGCAGCCGGTGCACTTTTCCGGGTCCACTTTGTAGGGCGGGTTGTGAAGCTTGATGTGGAGGGCGCAGGCGCGGCGGTTGATGATGACCGCGGGTTCGTCCTTGGCCAGGATTTCGCGCACTACTTTGCGCGTCTCTTTGACTTTGTAGGGGTCGACCACGACCACGTTCTTGACCCCGCAGGCTTTGGCAATCTCTTCGGGCTTGATGACGTGGCCGACGTTGCCCATCAGGGTCTGGCCGGTGCCGGGGTGGTTCTGGTGTCCGGTCATGCCGGTGGTGCGGTTGTCGCTGATTATCGTGACGACGTTTGATTGGTTGTAGACCGTGTTGATGAGGCCGGTGATGCCGGAGTGGAAGAAGGTAGAGTCGCCGATGAAAGCGACCCGGCGGCGCGGGTCGGTCTTGCCCAGCGCTTTGTCGCAGCCGTGCGCAAAGGAGACTGAGGCGCCCATGTCGATGCAGGTGTCCATGGCGCTGTGCGGGGGCAGTCCGCCGAGCGTGTAGCAGCCGATGTCGCCGCCGATGATGAGCTTCTGTTTCTGCAGGCCCCAGAAGATGCCGGTGTGGGGGCAGCCCGGGCAGAGGGCGGGTGGACGCTTGGGAAGCTCGGGCAACGTCGAGCGCCGAACGTCGAGCGCCGAGCTTTCGGAATTCGGCGTTTGCAGCTTGGCGGTCGCACTTTCCAGTGAGGAGCGGAGGACGCAGGGGCTGAGTTCGTCGGTGCGGGGGAGCTTGTCTTTGCCTGTAATCTTTGACGGCTGACCGGTGACGGATGACGGGTTAAGGGCACGGACCTGGGTCTCTATGAACGGGTCAATCTCTTCGATGACAATCAGCTCTTCCACGGTGGCGGCAAACCGGCGCACGAGGTCTACAGGGAACGGCCAGACCATGCCGAGTTTGAGGAACGAGGCAGCGGGGAAAACCTCGCGGGCGTACTGGTAGGCGACGCCGTCGGTGATGATGCCGAGCCTGGAGCCGGCCTCAATCCGGTTGAGGTCGCACTTCTCGTTCCACTCGCGGACCCGGTCGAGCCGTTTCTCAAGGTCCGCATGGAGGATTTTGGCGAACGCCGGGAGGACCATGGTTCGGGTAATCTGCTTCTCGTAGCCTTTGACCGGGTGGTCATGCCGCTCGCCGACCTCGACCACGCTCGATGAGTGGGCGCTACGGGTGGTGAGGCGCATGAGCACCGGGATGTTGAATTCTTCGGAGAGGTCGAACGCCCGCATGGTGTAGTCTCTTGCTTCCTGTGAGTCGGAGGGGCAGATGACCGGGATTCTCGCCATCAGGCCGTAGTAGCGGTTGTCCTGCTCGTTCTGCGAGGAGTGAAGCCCGGGGTCGTCGGCAGTGATGATGACGAGCCCGCCGCGCGCGCCGATATAGGCCGCGGAGAAGAACGGGTCGGCGGCCACGTTCAGGCCGACGTGCTTCATCGCGGCCAGGGCCCGGGCGCCGGAGATAGACGCGCCGAGCGCGACCTCCAGCGCCACCTTTTCGTTGGTGGACCACTCGCAGTAGACGTCGTTGTAGGTGGAGAGCGTTTCCAGGATTTCCGTGGAAGGTGTGCCTGGGTAGGCGGCGGCTAGGTGGCAGCCTGCCTCCCAGGCTCCCCGGGCGACGGCTTCATCCCCGGAGAGCAGTTTCTTCGTCATAGCTTCGTTCCTTTTCTTTGCCTGAAAGCACGGCGAGCAGGTGCGCGGCCATGGCCGCCATCTCCTCTTCGCCGGGGAATACAAGTATCTTCAATCCGAGCGGCGCCAGCCACTTTTTGAGGTCAGCCACGAACTTGGCCGACAGGGTGAGCCCGCCGGTGAGGACGACCGCATCCGGCTTGCCCTCGCAGGCGACCGTGTAAGCGCCGATCTCCTTGGCTATCTGGTAGACGAGCGCCCGGTAGACGAGTTCCGCGGACTTGTTGCCGGCGGCAACTGCCTTCTCGACCTTGCGGATGTCATCGGTGCCGAGGTACGATACCAGGCCGCCCTTGGTGGTAAACAGCCGGAGTATGGCCAGCTCGGTGTACTTGCCGCAGAAGCAGGCTCGGACCAGCCCGGAAAGGGGCAGGGAGCCGGAACGCTGCGGCGAGAAGGGGCCGTCGTCATTGGCGTTGGTGGCATCGACCTGTCTGCCGCCGACGTGCGCGGCCACGGTGATGCCGGAGCCAAGGTGGGCAACGACCAGGCGGCATTTCTTGTACGGCTTCCTGAGCTTTTCGGCCGCGGCCTCAGCAACGGTACGACAGCTAAGGGCGTGGGAGAGCGCGACCCGGTGGATGCCGTTGAAACCGGATAGGCGGGCGATGTCGCGGAATTCGTCGGTGGATTCCGGGTCAACAAAGTAAGCAGGAATGCCGAGTTCCTGCGAGAGTTCGTACCCAATCAGCGGGCCGAGGAGGGCGGGATGGAGCGTCTGGTACTCGCCGTGGCGGATGTCAGCCGCGACGTGGGGAGTTATCCGGTAGACGCCGCTCGGCAGGGGCTTGAGCGGGCCGCCGCGCGTGGCAATCGCCTGGAGCCGCGACGAGTCGAACTCGTGCTGGTCGAGCACCGAGAGAACAGCGGACTTGCGCAGCTCGTACTGGTCGAGGACGTGGCCAAAGCGGACCAGCTGGTTCGGCGGGTGCTCAATCGACTCGGAGAACAGCGGCCTGGAGCCGTTAAAGACTGCTACTTTTGTGGACCCGCCGCCGGGATTGATAACCAGAATCCACATCTTTCTCAGTCTAACGCTGCTACCCGCCAAGTCAAACCCAGTTCCTTCAGGTCCCGCTGGCCGAAACAGGCAGTCGCTGCCGAACCCGGTCGGCTACGACGAGGCAGGGGATAAGCGCCGGGCGGCGATGACGGTCTTGTGCAGATGGAGGTGGAGCAGGACAGGCGCGAGGCCGGCTCGGCGCAGCAGCCGGAAGTAGGGTTCGAGCGCGAGCGGGTGCTCGTGGTCCGGACTGCGCGGGTCAACGAAGCTGTCTGACAGCTGGCCCGCGTGCGAGTTATGGAGTCGCTGGAGTCGGCCGAGCACGCTGCGCAGCGGCCGGCCAAACCGCACCCGGTCGAGCGCTATCCGGTCGAGAATGAGGAGAAGCCCGTCGCGCGCCAGGTTCGCGCGGCAGAACTTGAAGAGGCGCGACTTGGCCGGGTCCTCAAGTTCGTGGATGGCGTCGATCGAGACAATGAAGCGGAACGGCGACCCCGGGAGCCTGGTCTTTTCCAGTCTCGCCAGGTCGGCCACGACGAATCGGCACTGGTCCGCGAACCCGCGCAGTCGCTCCCGGGCGAAGCCGAGCATCACTTCGGAGCGGTCGACGCAAGTGAACCGGGCGACAGGAAGCTGTTCCAGAATGACGGCTTCGGTCTTGCCGGTTCCGCACCCGAGGTCGAGGATGCGGCTGCCCTTGCGCCAGTTGTCGCGAATGACCTGGGCGATGATATCCAACTGCTCCGCCTTCAGCGGGTTCGTTGGCTGGGCGTCCCAGACGCGGACGAAGTCCTCGTCGCCCCAGCGGCCGGGCGAGGAGGCAGAATTCCTAATTGGCAATTGCTAATTCCTAATCAACGAGGAAATGACGAAGCCCCGGCTCTGAGTCGTCATTCGTTGGCCTTGGTGCTGCGGACGATGGCGTTGAAGATGAGATTGAGTTCCTTGGCTTCCTGCCAGAGCTCGCGGGCCGACTCCTTTGATTCCGGGGCCGCGGTAACGAGCATGCGGAGCCAGTGTTTGGTCTCGCG
>CAZAKP010000084.1:4128-12504 GCA_964485845.1 uncultured bacterium
CCTTTGATTCCGGGGCCGCGGTAACGAGCATGCGGAGCCAGTGTTTGGTCTCGCGGGCTTCCTTCTTGCAGATGCCGATCTTGTGTTTGAAGTCCGCCCGCGACTCGGCGTCGTCTGCCTCGCAGTAGTTCGCACCGACGCTTGTCGCCGACTTCACCAACTGCGAGACCAATGGGCGGGTGATTGCGGTGAGCGGTATGGTCTTGGCGAGCAGGATCGCCGCGTTGCCGAACGCAGCCGTCCGCTCCTCCAGATCGAACCGTTTCCTGCCGGCAGTCATTTCCGCAATGGGACTTGATTAGGAATTAGGTATTCACCATTCCTCATTTCGAGGACAGCATCCACGTGACTGCCTGCTTCAATTGCTGCTCCGGCACCGTGTGGCCGCCTTTGAACTCGGCCCACTTCACGTCGTAGCCTTTGCGTCTGAGGAAGTCCCGCGTGGTCGTGCCGTACTTGAACTCGACCATGCGGTCATCTTTGCCGTGGGAGGCGAACACTTTCAGGCCCTTAGCGGCAGCATAGTCATTTGGACCGAAGAGCAGCGTGTCGAGACCACCACCGAAGCAGATGATGCCTTTGAAAAGGTCGTGGTTCGTGATACCGGTTCGGTAGGCCATGAAGCAACCCTGCGAGAAGCCAAGCAGCCAGGTGCCGCTCGCGCGGTAGCGAGCGCCGAGCTTCCGGGCCGCATCGGCGATGTACTCGCTTGAGAGTCTTGCCGATTGCTCATCGATGGTGCTGTCATCGCGACTCCATGTGGACCAGGAGTAGCCGAGGTCGCGTCCCGCGCCAAACGCGTAGGGCGCCTGCAGGCACACGTAGATGAGTTCGGGGCTGCCGGCCCGTTCGTAGAGCTTGGCGAAGGACTTCGGACTTGCTCCGTACCCATGAAGCCCGATGACAAGCGGGTAGGAGCGAGTGGAGTCGTAGCCTGCCGGCAGACGGACGTACCCGGGTACGAAGGTACTGGCCTCAATCTCGACCTCAGTGCCGGCTCGAACCTGTGTGCTCTCCGCAAGGACGGCAAGGCTCTCGACTACAGCCGCGAATGCCGGGCGCGTGCGGACCGAGTCGAAGTCCGGGTCTTGCTTGACGTGCCCGATGTCATCGAACCCGGCGCGAAAGGCGCGCTTCAGATAGGCCGCGGCCAGCGAGTCCTGCTTGAGCAGTCCGTAGCAGCAGGCGAGGTTGTAGATGTCGTTGGAGTTCGTGATATCGTGTTCAAGAGCGGTCAGGTAAAGGCGTGCCGCCTCGTTGTAGCGGGCTGCCTGGTAGGCTGCGTTCGCGGCCCCGGTGACGGAATCGAGAGGGAAGTCGAGGAAGCTGCCGGATGCGGGGTCGAGTTCATTCACGGCCGGCTGGGCCCACCCAACCAACACGGTCAGAAAGATGGCGGCGAGGAGTCTCACGCAGTATTTCCTTTCTAGACTTGAGCGATTCTCACCTTCTCGGCGATATCGTCCAGTTCGGCCTCGCTGAACGGCGGCTTCATGCGGACCTGGGCAAAGTGGTGCAGCTCCAGGGTCTTATCCAGCAGGTTCTCTTCGCCTCTGATAGAGGGGATGAGCAGCATGTGCAGGTGCGGGACCCGTGTGCCCCGTATCAGTGTTGTCACGTACTCGCAGTCGAAGGCGTGCTTGAGCTTGCGGGCGACGACATAGCACGTTTTCAGGAATGGGCCGGCAATGCCATCCTGGGGCTCGATGTCGGTGAACCACTCAACGTGCTTTTTGGGGATCACGAGCGTGTGGCCGCGGGAGATGGGGTGGAGGTCGAGAAAGGCGAGCGTGTGCTCGTCCTCGTAGACCTTGCGGGCCGCAGCCTTGCCGGCCACGATTTGGCAGAATATGCACTCAGACATCAGTCACTCCTCTATTCAGGTTTGACAGCCACGAAAGGACACGAAACGGATTGCGGGAGGCATGAGCCACGAAAGCACGAAAGGACACGAAACGGACTGCGATCATGCAACCTCGGAATGTCTCAGTCACCAATGGCGCTTGACGGCCCAGGAGTACTCACAGGACCACTCTCTTGACCTTGAGCGTCGCCCTGCCGAAGTTCAGCAGCAATCCTGTCTTGAGGCCCGAGGCCTTGAGATAGGAAAGGACTTGCGCCAAGTGGCTATCGTCGAATTCCCTCGCAGCTTTGAGCTCCACGAAATCTGATCATTCACCACGAGGTCGAGCCGGTGGACCCCAACATCGACACCCGCATAGCTTACATGTACTTCCTTCTCGTTGTTGCAGTTCAGACCATCGTGGCGCAATTGGACCAAAAGGGCCGCGTGATATATCGACTCCAGAAACCCCGGGCCGAGTTCTCTGTGGACTTTCAGCGCCGCGCTGATGACCTTTCCTGACAACGCATCAAACTCCATCCGGCGTTGCTCCCACGCTACTTTCTGCTGACCGTTGGATCAGTTTCGTGTCCTTCGTGTCTTCGTGGCTTACCATTCTCTTGGCTTTGTTATTATCTCTCGAACTTGCGTCTCGAAGAATTGGCGCGAGTGGGCGGGGCGGATGACGATGGCGGTGTCCGCGCCGGAGCCGGTTCCGGCGATGGCGACGATGTCTTCGCCATGGGGAATCAGACCGGCGTCGAGCGCCATCACGGCGATCTCGACCGCCACTTTCGTGCCTTCACCCAGCGTGCGGTAGGTGAAAGCGATGGTCTCGGCCGGGCCGAGTCCGCCGACCTTCAGCCGGATGGCGCGCTCAACCCCGCCGAAGAGGTGAGTCGTCCTGAGTACCGGGATGCCATATTCTGCCAGCTTGTTCTCAACCGATTCAGGCAGTTCGTTCCTGCCGAATTCTCTGAATCCGGCGTGATGGGTGACGCAAACCGCGTCGATGTCGGTCGGCATCACTTTCGCTAACTCGAGCGCCGTTCCGCCGGCGGTTGAGGCCACGACCACGTGCCTGATATGGAGTTCGGTCGCACGCTGCAGTGCAGTCCGCAGCGTGGTGCTTGTCTGCGACTTCTGAGTGGTCTTCTTCATTGGATTCTACTCCTCTCCGTCATGGGAACCGATGATAGCAGGCTGCTCGCGCAAGGTCAAGGCAGAGGGCGGCCCGAAGGCCGCCCTCTGACACGTCTGATGTCAGGATTACTCGGCCGGCACCCAGTAGAGGTCGAGGATGGTGTTGGTCGAGCCCCTGGTGCGGAACGCGGCTTTGACCTTCATCCCGATCTTCGCTTCACCGCGGACGAGGTAGCCCTTCATCACGGTCGCGGCGCCCGGTACCTTCACGTCGATCTGGTAGTAGGGATACGATAGCTCGATACCGTGACCGGGATACTCAACGTGGGTGAACGTGAAGATCTCGCCGATCACCGGGTTCTTGAGATCCATCCACTTCATCCGCTTCAGGCAGTCCGGGCAGTCCGCCCGCGGCGGCAGCCAGAACCGCTTTTCCTCGCAGTCGGGATTGGTGCAGCGAGTCGCCCGCAGCACGCCCTGCTTGAGGCCCTCAAAGAACGGGGAGAGCAGCCCGTAGGTGTGATGGTGGACAATCGTCCGCGGCCACTGGATGACCATGGCCGGATCGGTCTTCTCGACGACCATCGGAACGCCTGTGAGCTTGATGTCTGCCGGCTTCTTAGGGACGGGCTTGCGCACGGCGGAGACCTTCTTCACGGTCTTCTTCGTCTTCTTCATCGCTCTCACCTAGCCTTTCACTTCTTCCGGGTTCTCGAGGATACCGCAGGTGACGTGCGAGCCGACGCCGGCGTGGGAAATCCACAGGGCGCGGCGCCGTTTCGGTATCTGGAGCGACTTCCAGTCCTTGGGCTTCACCTTGCCGTAGCGTTTCCACATCTTCGGGTCGCCGTGGAACTTGTCGTACTTGCCCTGGAGTTGCCACAGACATTCCATGCCCTGGAAGATGCCGGTGGCGCCGACCGCGTGCATGGTTCCGAGCAGGCCGCCCGACAGGTTGGAGGGGCAGCGACCGCCGTAGTAGGCGTCGCCTGATGTGATGTAGTCTTCCTCTTTGCCGTATGGACGCAGGCCGATGTCACCGTAGGTCTGGAGGTCGGAGATGGTGAACGCGTCGTGGAGTTCGACTAAGTCGATGTCCTCCATCGGCTCGTTGATGCCCGCCATCCGGTACGCGAAATAGGCAGCCATGCGGGAGGCGAGGAAGCTCTGGAAGCCCGGGTAAGGTTCGTTGTATTCCTTCTCCATCCAGTCGTACTGGCCCGGCTTCTCGTTGGGAAGCAGCGGGACTTCCATGTTGCGGCGGTCCGCCACGCGCAGCGTGTGCGTGCCGCCCGCTATCTGGAGCCGCATCGGTGTGTCGGACAGCTTGTAGGCAGTCTCTTCATCACACAGGAGCATGCAGGCCGAGCCGACGCTCATCACGCAGCACTCGAGCACGCGCAGCGGGTCGCAGATCATCTTGCCGTTCAGCACTTCCTCGACCGTGTGCTTGCCCGGATTCTGGGCAAAGGGCGACGAGCAGGCATAGAGCCGGTTCTTCACCGCGATCTTCGCGCGAATCTCGTCCTTGACGTTGTAGACGTGGGCGAAGCGCCGCGCCATCGGCGCGTAGTAGGCCGCGTACATGCGGGCCATGCGGGTTTCGAAGTCCTTGCAGGCCGCGGTCGCAATATAGAAGTTGCCGGTGCGCGTATCGACCTCGTCCATCCGTTCCCAGCCCATCACGAGCACGCAGTTCGCATAGCCCGAGGCGATCGCCATCGCGCCCGTAAGCGTGGTGTAACCGCCGGTGGCGCCGCCCGTCTTCACGCCGATGTTCGGCATCGGGTCGAGCCCGAGGTAGTCGTGGATTTTCGCCTCGCAGAGCAACTGGTCCTGGAAGTGGTCCGCGAACTCACCGTAACAGGCCATGTTGATGAGGCCCCTGACTTCGAGCGGGCTCAGCTTGAGGTCGTTTTCCTCCAGCAGCATCTTGAAGGCCATCATCGTCAACTCTTCCAGCTTGTATTCCGGATAACGTTTGCGGTAGTCGGTAGTCCCGGCTGCAACCACGTACACCGGTCGCTGGAACTTGGGAACTCTGAGGTTCCCGGGTTTGAACTTAATCATCGGCTTCCTCCTGAAGTCGGCCGCACCTGACCGGAGCAGCCGGGTTAATAACTCGGATAGCCTGTCGCGAGTCGCCGCCAGTCGTTCGGCCAGCGGTGCTCGATAATAAGGCAAACCTACCCTAAGTCAAGGAGCAGGCGGGCAGTGACTGTTTGACTTCCCGACCGTGGCGCCTAGAATTTGTTATTGGCTCTTGAGCGGCAGTGGTCGCTCCAAGTCAGTCCGTAGCAGGGAACGACGTACTGAAGAGCCATTTTCTGTTACTGTGGACGTATTGCCTGGAGGCCTAATGTTTCATCGTCTTGCTGGTACTCTGGTCTGCCTGACGCTGCTGGCCGGGGCGGCAGTCGCCGGTCCGATGCTCGTGCGTGTCGGCGCGCACAATTACGCGGAACTCTATTCGCACATTGTCTTCAAGGGTACTTCAATCGAAATAGCCGGCGCGAAGGCGGGGAAGTCGTACGACCTGATGCTTGACCGCTCGGACTTCGGCGCCGTCCAGGCGTCGGGGCTGCCTGTTGCGGTTATCAACGATGACGTGGACGTGGTCGGTCGCGAGGCGGTTCTGTCCGGTTCCTACCACAGCCTGAACCAGATTGACTCGATGATGCGCTACTGGGCCGCTACCTATCCATCCATCTGCAAGCTCGAGTCGATCGGCACCACCTATCAGGGTCGCTGGGTCTACGGTGTCAAGATTGCGTCGGCCGCGGCCGAAGGCAAGCCGGAGTGCCTGGAGCTCGGCATCGTCCACTCCCGCGAATGGGCTGCGGTCGAGGCGGCACGTCATTTTGCCGACACGCTCGTGCGTTTCTATTCATCTGATTCCGGTTTCCACAATTTCATCGACAACCACCAGCTTCACGTGTTCGTCATCACCAACGTGGATGGCTACGCCTACGACCACGACTCCTCGGGCGGGAGCGGGTACTCGTGGCGGAAGGACCGGCAGCCCTACGGCTCCCGAATCGGCGCCGACCCGAACCGTGATTTCAACGGGGCCTGCATTGGCAGCGTGATGGACGACTGGGGTTCGCTGTCTCCCCAGACGCAGAGCTCGCACAACCCGCGTGACGACGTGTTCATGGGCGGCCACGGCGCGTGGGCGAACGAGATCAACGCCGTATCGGAATGGTTTAAGCAGCATACCGTTGTTGCGTGCGTGAGCATGCATACCTATTCCGAACTCGTACTCTGGCCGTTCGGTACCGGCACCTTTGCCGCGGACAGCGGGATGCTGAAAGCTCTGGCAACGAACATGGCGAGCCGGATGGGGACTTTGACCGGCGGGACCTATACGCCGGAGCAGTCCAACTACCTGTACCCGACGAACTGCGGTTCGGACGATTGGTTCTACGGCTGGGCCCACACGCTCGGCGGATTCCCCTGCATGTCATTCACGACCGAGCTCGGCACGCAGTTCTACCAGCCGACGAGCGACCTGGACAGCATCCAGCACGTTTCTTTTCGCGGCAACTACTACCTGTTCCAGCACGCCGATTCCATCATCGATGTGCTCGAAGGCATGGTCCCGAGACCGATTCTCGCGGTCATGGACTCGTCCGCCTCGGGCAGCTACGCCATTCACTGGACTCCGACTCGGCCTGAGCACAATCACCCGGACAAGTGGGGGCTCGAGCAGCTTTCCGGCCTGTCGGTGGTCACGGACAACATGGAAGCCGACCTGTCGAAGTGGACCCTCGCGGGCGCGAGCCAGTCCTCGACCCAGAAGCACACCGGCAACTATTCAATCTCCCTGGGCAATGGCAACAACATCGCCAACTATTGCGTGACCAAGTATCCGTATCCGGTTCAGTCCGGCGACTCGCTCAAGTACTGGATCTGGTACAATACGGAGAGCAACTACGACGTGACCGTGGCCGAGGTGTCGCTTGAGGGCAAGGAGTGGATTCAGCTTCACGACCGGTTTACCGGTAACTCCAACGGCTGGCTCTACAAGTCATTCTCGCTCGACCCGTGGGCGGGTAAGTCGGTCTTCATCCGCTTCCGCTATATGACCGATGACGGCCAGACCGGCACAGGTGTCTACGTCGATGACGTGTGGCCGGTGCCAGAGTTTGCGAATGACTCGGTTGTCTCGGATAACATCACCGATACGCTCTACAGCGTGACGGCTGAGTCGGTCGGTACCTACTACTACCGAGTGCGCGGCCACAACGCAGCCTGGGGCTGGAGTGACTACGGCCCGCTGGAAGATGTCGTGGTGACCGGACTTGGCATCGCACAGGAACCGACCGGCAAGATTGTCACCTCGGTGTTCGAGGTCGGACCGAACCCGGTCACGAGCGGGGCTCACATTGGCTACGCGCTCGAGCGGGCCGGAGCAGCCAGCCTCAACGTCTACGACGCCACCGGCAGACGGGTCAGGAATCTGGTGGCCGGCGTACTCAAGGCCGGCGTCTACACCGCGAACTGGGACGGCAGCGACGCCGCCGGCAGACAGGTTCCGGCCGGTGTCTACTACCTCCGGCTGTCGGCCGACCGGACCTCGACCGCGCGGGTGACTGTCGTCCGCTAGAACCGAAGCTCTCTTCATGCGGGGCGCGGCTGGTCCGCGCCCCAGCCTTTGAACGGAAGCCCGGAGTTCGGAGTCCGAATCTCGAATCAGACTCGGATGACCAAAGGCTGCCCTGGCTGTTCTTGACAGACAGCACGTCCAAGCTACTCTGTTTTCGAGGAGCATCACCATGGTCAAAGCATCTGACCTGCGGAATGGAATGTGTATCCGGCTCAACGGCGAGCTGTACAAGGTTGTGCTCGCCGAGATGAAGATTGGGACGGCCAAGCTGCCGAGTTCGGTTCACGTGCGGATGAGGAACCTCCAGACCGGGACGCAGACCGAGCAGCGTCTGCACCCTGAAGCCAAGGTGGAAGATATCATGGTCGAGACGGTGAACCTCACCTACAGCTACAAGGACGGCGACACGCTCTACTTCATGCACCCGACAACCTTCGAGCAAGTCGCGATTCCGCGGCCGATGGTCGGCGCGTACGAGAAGTTCCTAGCCGACGGCAGCCAGCTCAAGGTTGAATTCTACGGCGAGCAGCCGATCGATGCCGTCATCCCGCCGACCGTAGATGTGAAGGTGACGTCAACCGGTCCGGCGTTGCATGGCGACAACGACGCCGCGCCCAAGCCTGCTACCATCGAGAACGGGATGGAAGTCCATGTTCCGCAGTTCATCAAGACCGGCGACCGTATCCGGATCGACGTCGCCTCCGGCCGCTATCTTGAGCGGCTCCACTAGGCCCGTTTTTCTCCGGTAGCCACCGGCCGGCCTTTTCGACGTCGGTACTTG
>CAZAKP010000085.1:0-12408 GCA_964485845.1 uncultured bacterium
ACAAGGTCGGGATGTCGCCGCCGAGCTTCGACAAGCAGTTCGTGCGCGACTACCTGCTTTCCATCAAGTGGGACAAGACTCCGCCCGCGCCGAAACTGCCGCCGGAAGTCATCAAGGGTACCAGGGACCGCTACCGCGAGGCGTACCGACTGATTACCGGCGGCGACCTGCGCTGAGGACAGGCCGAAATCAGATGTCAGAAGTGCCCTCACCCTCGCCCTCTCGCACGGAGAGAGGGAAGGGGTTAGGGTGAGCAGTTGAGGAACCAGTGCTCGTAGCTGACTTCGACTACAATCTCCCGAAGGAGCTGATTGCCCAGCGGCCGCTGGAACGGCGCGACGCGTCGCGGATGCTCGTGCTCGAGCGCGCCACCGGCAAGGTACGCGACGCGATGTTCGGCGACATCGGGCAGTGGCTCAATGCCGGCGACCTGCTCGTCCTGAACAACACGCGCGTGATACCGGCCCGGGTATTCGGTAAGCTGCCGACCGGCGGCACGGTCGAACTCCTTTTGCTGAGACAGGTAGAGCCGGGGATGTGGGAGGCATTGTCGCGTCCTTCCCGCAAGGCGCGGCCCGGCACCGTCCTTCACTTCGGCTCGCAACGCGCGACCATTCTGGAACGGAGGCCCGAGGGTATCCGCGTGGTCAGATTCGACCCGCCCGATGTCTCCGTTCTGCAGCAGTCGGCCGGTGAACTTGCGCTGCCGCCGTACATCAAGGAGAAGTGTGACGACTATTCGCGATATCAGACCGTGTTTGCGCAGGTGGACGGCGCAATCGCCGCGCCGACCGCCGGGCTGCACTTCACGCCGGACCTGCTTCGGGCGCTCGGGCACACCGGTATCGAGACCGCGTTCGTGACGCTCCATGCCGGGCTCGGAACGTTCCGTCCGGTGAAGGCGGAGAACGTCGAGAAACACACGATGCACCCGGAGGAGTTCGAGCTTTCCGAGACAGCGGCCGGACAGGTGAATCGAGCCCTTGCTGAGGGACGCCGGGTCGTGTGCGTGGGCACGACGACGGTGAGGGTTTTAGAGGGGCAGGCAGTGGAGGAAAGCTCGACTGATGAAACTCGAATGACGAAGCGCGGGTGGCGGGTGCGGGCGGGGAGAGGGCAGACGAATCTGTACATCTATCCAGGATACGAGTGGAAGGTCGTTGGGGCGTTGCTGACGAATTTCCATCTGCCGAAGTCCACGCTATTGATGCTGGTTTCGGCGCTTGCCGGTCGCGAAGCAGTGCTGGCCGCGTACCAACACGCGATCGAGCAGAAGTATCGGTTCTACAGCTTCGGCGATGCGATGCTGATAGTATGAGAAAGGGATAGAGAGATCGAGGGACAAAGGGATCGAGTGATGGAGCCGGAGTGGACCCGATAAGGCTGAGCGAGCTGGTAGCTGCGACTCGCGGCAGGCTGGTCAACGGCATCGAGGTGAAGGTGACGGGCGTGTCGATCGACACCCGTACGCTCAAGCCCGGGGACCTCTACGTAGCCATCCGGGGCAAGCGGCTCGACGGGCATCAGTTCTGCAGACAGGCAATCGAGCAGGGTGCGGTCGGTGTTGTGGTTGATTCGCAGGCGGCAGTGCCGGCGGGAAGCGCAGGCATCGTCGTCGAGAACACTACCGAGGCGCTTGGTCGCATCGCCTTCCGCCACCGGGATCGGATGTCGGCCCGTGTGGTCGCAGTCACCGGGAGCAACGGCAAGACTACGACCAAGGAGATCCTCGCCAACATTCTCGCGGTGAAGTTCAAGACTCTCAAGCCGGAGGGCAGCTTCAATAATGACATCGGCGTGCCGCTGACGGTGCTGCGCATGACCCGTGACATCGAAGCCGCCGTGTTCGAGCTCGAGATGAACGAGCTGGGCGGGACGGCGCGGCTTGCCCGCATCTGCCGGCCCGAGGTCGGGGTGATCACAAATATCGGGGACACTCACCTCGAATTCATGAAAGACCGGCATGGGGTGGCGCAGGAGAAGGCCGAGTTGCTGCAGGCCCTGCCGGACAAGGGCGCGGCCGTGCTCAATGCCGACGACCCGCTTGTTATGGCAATCGGCGCGACCTATGCGCCGCCTCGTCGGGTGACCTTCGGGCTCGAGCAGAGCGCCGAGGTGTTTGCCACCGACATCGATGTCGCCGGGCTGGCCGGGAGTCGATTCAAGCTCATGGGCAGGCACGATGTCACCCTCCCGATGCCGGGCCGGCACAATGTCGCTAACTGCCTGGCAGCGTGCGCCGCGGCGTATGCGATGGGCATGTGGCCGGGGGACATGCCGGCGGCCATTGCCCGGACCCAGCCGCCACCAATGAGGCTTCGGGTCGCAAGACTCGGCCCCGTGACCTTGATTGAGGACTGCTATAATGCCAATCCGCAATCGGTCGGTGCAGCACTCGAAGTCCTGCAGCAGTCAGGCTCGGTTGAGAGCCGTGTCGCATTTCTAGGAGATATGTTGGAGCTGGGCGAGGCTTCGGCGGCACAACATGAGGAATTGGGCCGCAGGGTAGGGGCAGTTGTAAGTAGACTTGTGGTTGTCGGTCCAATGGGTGAGTTCGTGGCCAAGGGTGCTTTTGCGGTCGGTTTGGCGTCTATCTGGCGGTTCGAGACAGCGGAACAGGCCAGGGAGGCGCTGTTTGACTTCGTAAGACCCGGGGATACAATCCTCGTCAAAGGTTCCCGAGCAATGACCATGGAAGTAGTCAGCCAGGAGATTGAGAGACGCTATGGCCAAAGAGAATAAGCCCACCCCGGACGACGGTTCGGGTTCTTCTGCTTTTCCTCCGATAAAGTTCACCGACACGACCCTGCGTGACGCTCACCAATCGCTGTGGGCGACCCGCATGAAGACGGCCGACATGCTCCCGGTGCTCGAGCACCTGGACAAGGTCGGGTACTGGTCGCTGGAGATGTGGGGCGGCGCCACTTTCGACGTGTGCCTCCGCTACCTCAACGAAGACCCGTGGGAGCGGCTCAGCGAGATCCGCAAACGGGTGAAGCATACCAGGCTTCAGATGCTCTTGCGCGGCCAGAACGCGGTCGGATACAAGAATTACCCGGATGACGTGCTGGAGGAGTTCGTTGCCGAGTCGGCCGAGCGTGGCCTGGATGTCTACCGTGTGTTCGATGCCCTGAACGACGCGCGCAATCTCGAACGGGCAATCGAGTACGTGAAGAAGGCGGGTAAGCACGCGCAGGGGACCCTCTGCTACGCCATTTCGCCGGTCCACACGATCGAGTACTATCTGGCCCGTGCACATGAACAGCGGGAAATGGGCATCGACTCCATCTGTATCAAGGACATGGCGGGTATCATCTCACCGTCAATGGCGTACGACCTGGTGAAGGCGCTCAAGGAGGCCACCAGACTGCCCGTGCAGCTTCATTGTCACGCTTCGAGCGGTATGGCCGTCGCGGCATACCTGAAAGCGGCCGACGCAGGCGTAGACGTTATCGATACGGCAGCCGCGCCGCTCGCCTTCATGACTTCGCAGCCGGCGGCCGAGAGCATGGTGGCGAGCTTCGTCGGCACGTCCCGCGACCCGAAGCTGAACATGGAAGAGATGGAGGCGGTTGAAGAGCATTTCGAGAAAATTACGGCGGGGCAATGTGTTAGCCTGCCAAAGGTTGTGGACTCGATGGTCATCATTCACCAGATTCCGGGCGGGATGGCATCGAATCTTCGTTCTCAGCTCAAGGAGCAGAAGGCCGAGGACCGGTTGCGCGAGGTACTGGAAGAGGTGCCGCGAGTCCGAGAGGACCTCGGTTTTCCGCCGCTCGTCACGCCGACCAGCCAGATTGTCGGTGTCCAGGCCGTGCACAACGTGCTTGCCGGGGAACGCTACAAGCGGGTGACCCGCGAGACCAAGGACTACGTGAAGGGCCTGTACGGTCGTTCGCCGGCCCCGATTCGCGAGGCGGTCGCAACCAAGATTCTCGGGGAAGAGAGGCCGGTCACAGGACGGCCCGCTGACCAGCTTGAACCCGCGATGGCGCGTGCCCGCAAGGAACTGAACAAGGACCTCGTGAAGAACGAGGCGGACTATGTTTCCTACGCGATATTCCCCGAGGTTTCGCTGAAGTTCTTCCAGTGGCGAAAGAACCCGACTGCGCCGGAACCGGAAAAGAAGCCGCCGGCACCAGCACAAGCTCAAGCCCAAGCTCAAGCGCATGCACAGGCCAAGCCTGCGGCTCCGCCGGAGGACCCGCAGGTGCGACGGCTGCGCGGACTTATTGAGCTTGTCGCTACCCATTCGGTGACTGACTTCGAGTGGGAGCACGAAGACGAGAAAGTGAGAATCAGGCGGGGCAGCGGTGAGGCTGCGCCGGTGATCGCCCGGCCCGCGGCCCCCGCGCCTCAACCGCCGGCTGAACCTGCTCCGGCGGCGCAGCCGGCGATTCAACCGGCTGCCCAAGCCTCACCGGCGCCGGCTCCGCAACCGGCCCCGACTCCGGCGGCCAACGCCGAAGAGGTGACGTCGCCGATGGTTGGTACCTTCTATCTCCGTTCAAGGCCGGAGTCGCCGCCGTTCATCAAGCAGGGCGACGTGGTCGACCCGGGGCAGACGCTCTGCATCGTCGAGGCGATGAAGCTGATGAACGAGATCCAGGCAGAAAAGAAGTGCAGGATAATCGATATCCTGGTTGAGGACGGCGAGTCGGTCGAATACGGCCAGCCGCTCATCCTGGTCGAGCCCCTCTAGGCCGCAGGGTCCTGACCCAAATCGCCGAGATTTGGGGTCGTGTCCTTAAGGAACCATACGACTCGGCATTGACAACAGGCTGACAAGCGTTCAATCGTCAGGAGGATTAGTGACCGGCAGATATGAAGAGACCACCAGGCGCGCGCTGGAGGACCCGGATGGGTTCTGGGCAGAGCAGGCCGAGAAACTGCATTGGTTCCGGAAGTGGGACAAGGTGCTCGACCGCTCGAACGAGCCGTTCTACCGCTATTTCACCGGCGGGCTCACCAACGTCTGCTACAACGCAATCGACCGGCACGTGGTTGCCGGCCACGGCGACAACGTGGCCGTAATCTGGGAGAGCCCGGAGACCGGCAAGAGCCGGAAGATTACCTACCGCGAACTGCTTGATGAGGTCAGTGCCTTCGCCGCCGTGCTAAGGGACAATGGCGTAGAGAAGGGCGACCGCGTGCTCATCTACCTGCCGATGGTACCGGAAACGATGGTGGCGATGCTTGCCTGCGCCCGCATCGGCGCGCCCCACGCGGTGGTGTTCGCCGGGTTCAGCACCGAGTCGCTCGCCGACCGGATCGACGACGCCGGAGTCAAGCTCGTAGTCTGCGCCGACGGCGGCGTGCGCAAGCAGAAGCCGGTCGACCTCAAGGGTATCGCCGACAAGGCGCTCGACCTTGCAAAGAACAAGGTGAAGACGGTCATCGTCTTTGACCGCGGCCTCAATAAGTGGAACCGAGTGCCGGGCCGGGACAAGCTTTGGTCGGAGGAGATGGCGAGTCACCGCGGGGACAAGGTCGAGTGCGTACCGGTCGAGTCGAGCCACCCGCTTTACCTGCTTTATACTTCGGGGACGACGGGCAAGCCCAAGGGCGTGGTGCGCGACTCGGGCGGCCACATGGTGGCGCTCGCGGTGTCCATGCCGCTCATCTACGGAACCCGGCCGGGCGACGTTTACTTCTCGACTTCCGACTTCGGCTGGACCGTTGGGCACAGCTACGTCTGCTACGCGCCGCTCCTCGCCGGGATCACGACCGTCATCTACGAGGGAACGCCGGACTTTCCCGACCCGGGTATCTGGTGGTCGGTATGTGAGAAGCACAAGGTGAACGTGATGTTCTCGGCCCCGACCGCGATGCGGATGCTCCGCAAGTTCCCATCCGACTGGTTCAAGAAACACGACCTTTCGGCGCTGCGCTACATCTTCCTCGCGGGCGAGCCGCTGGACGAGCCGACCTGGCGCTGGGCCAAGGACGCGCTCGGCAAGCCGATTATCGACCACTACTGGCAGACCGAATCGGGCTGGCCCATGCTCTCCAACATGCCGGGCATCGAGCTGCTGCCATTCAAACCGGGCTCGCCGACCAAGGCGGTGTACGGCTGGGACCTGATCGTGGTGAACGAGAACGGCGAGGAAGTGCCGGCCGGGACGCGAGGGCTGCTGGTGGCGCGGCCGCCGCTGCCGGCCGGAACGTTCCTCACGCTCTGGGGCGACGACGAACGGTACGTCCAGACCTACTGGAAGCACTTCGCGAAGCCGCTCTTCTATACCGGCGACTACGCGATCCGCGACGAGGAAGGCTACTTCTGGGTGCTGGGCCGGGCCGACGAGGTCATCAATATCGCGGGTCACCGACTGGGGACGCGCGAAGTGGAAGAGGTCATCTCCGGGCACCCGGCCGTGGCCGAGGCCAGCGCAGTCGGCGTGGCCGATGAGCTCAAAGGCCAGGCGGTAGTCGGCTTCGTCGTGCTGAAGCATGGGTTTGAGCCGGACGAGGCGACCCGCAAGTCGATCATCAACCTCGTGCGCGAGAAGATCGGCGCCATCGCCGCGCCGCGCGACATCCAGTTTGTCAAGATGCTGCCCAAGACCCGCTCGGGCAAGGTGATGCGCCGGGTGCTCAAGGGTATCTGCGAAGGCGCCAAGGTCGGCGACCTGACGACGCTCGAAGACGGCGCTTCGGTTGACGAAGTGAAGAAGGCCGTTGACAACATGGCTGCCTCGGGAAACAAATAGCTGGAGCCGACCGGCTGATCCGGGGCGAGCGTGTGCCCGCCCGCATTTTTGCGGCACTCCGGGTTGACTTTCCGGCCGGTTGTGGCAAGCTTTCAGGCGTGAAACGCATCGAAAACGCTATTCTCGAGAAGGATCTCAAGTTCCTCGACCTGAAGTACTCCGACCTGACTGGCAGGCTGCGTCACGTCACGCTGCCGGTGGAGCAGTTGGAGCACGCGGTCAAGGAAGGAGTCGGATTCGACAGCTCGGCGGTGGCTGGGTTCCGCACGGTTGACGCGGGCGACATGCTTCTGAAGCCCGACCTCGACTCGGCCTTTGTTGACCCGTTTGCCCAGGAACCGACGGTCTCTTGTTTCGCCGAGATCTACGAGACAGACGGGAGGCGCCGGTACGAGCGCGACCCGCGCGCCATCCTGCAGCGCGCAATCACCGCTTTGAAGAAAGAGACCCACGCCGACGAGGTGATGGTCAGGCCGGAGTTCGAGTTCTACCTGTTCAACAAGGCCGAGTTCTGGACCGACCAGTCGTCGGCCGTCTACCGGATCGAGACCGACGAGTTGCGGCACGATGATCCTTCGGGGTTCTCGCTGTTCAAGGGCCCGGCGTATCACGTCGCGCCGCCCTTTGACCGGAGTTCCGACTTCCGGTCCGAGCTGTCGCTCCTCATGTCGCGGTGCGGGGTGCCGGTGAAGTATCACCATCACGAGGGCGGGCGCTGCTCGCAGGTCGAGGTCGAACCGGTTTTCCTGCCGGCCATGCGCTCGGCCGACGGCATCATGCTGAGCAAGTACCTGGTGCGGAATCTGGCGTTCAAGTACGACAAGAGCGCGACATTCATGCCCAAGCCGATTTTCGGCGAGGCCGGTTCCGGCATGCACCTGCACATGTTCCTGCAGAGGAGAGGCGCGGTCGGGACCGAGCACGGGGCCGACGTTTCGCTCTTCGGCGACGAGAAGGGCGCGGCGAAGCTGTCGAAGCTGGCGCTCTACTACATCGGCGGGATACTCAACCACGCGCCGAGCCTGTGCGCGCTGACGAACCCGAGCACCAACTCCTATCGCCGGTTGGTGCCCGGCTACGAGGCGCCGGTGCTCGTCTTCTTCTCGGTGGCGAACCGGACCGCGGCAATCCGGATTCCGGGCTACGTGACGAAGGCGAACGAGATGGCAATCGAGTACCGGATTCCCGACGCCACTGCCAACCCGTACCTTTCGATGGCGGCGGTGCTGATGGCCGGGCTCGACGGCATCCGCAACAAGGTGGACCCCGGGCTTCCTTTGAGCGGCCGGCTCGACTCGCTCGACCTGGGCAAGAAGGCGGTGCCGTTCTCCTTGATGCGGGCGCTGGATGAGCTGAAGAAGGACAACTCGTATCTCGCCCACGACGGCGTGTTCTCGCAGGAGACAATCGACAAGTGGGTGGAGATGAAGATGGGCGAGGTGGAGGCGGTCGCGCGCCGGCCCCATCCCTGGGAATTCAGCCTGTACTATGGCTGTTGATTCCGGGCCGATAGCCAACTTCGCGGAGCTGCTCGCGCGGGCCAAGGCGCGGGGCTCGCGCCGGTGCGTCGTGGCCTGCGCCGAGGACTGCGCGACCATCGAGGCGCTGCACGCGGCGAAGCAGGCCGGCATCGCCGAGGGCGCGCTGTACGGCGATGAGCAGCGGATAGCGACTATCTGCTCGAGTCAGAGGTTCGCGCACACGGATTTCGAGGTTCACAACACCAAGTCGCAGGCTGAATCGATTCGGCAGGCGATATCCGATGCGGCGACCAGGGGTGACTTCCTGATGAAGGGCCAGGTAGATACGGCAACATTCCTGCGCGGGGTGCTCGACGAGGAACTGGGCCTGCGCGGCGACCGAATCCTGAGCCACGTCGCGATGCTCGAGCTCCCGACCTACAAGAAGGTGCTGTTTGTGACCGACGGCGGCATCAATGCGGAACTGGACCTCAGACGGAAGATCGACATCGTGCGCAATGCGATCGAGCTAGCGCGGATGCTCGGGATCGCCCGTCCCAAAGTCGCCCTGCTCTCGGCGGTGGAGAAGATTACGCTCGGCATCGCCGACACCCTCGACTGGGCGATTGTGACGAAGATGGGGGACCAGGGGGAGTTCGGTACGGCAGTGGTCGAAGGCCCGCTCGCCCTCGATATCGCGTTCTCGCCTGAGGCGGCGAAGATCAAGCGGGTGGCGAGCGAGGTGTCGGGCAACGTGGACATCCTCGTGGTGCCCTCGCTTGCGACCGGCAACATCCTGGCGAAAGGGCTTCAGTACCTGGGCGGGGCAAAGGGCGCGGGCATAATCGTCGGGGCGAAGAAGCCGATCGTTATGTTGTCGCGGGCCGACTCGCCGGAGACGAAGCTCTATTCGATTGCGTTGGGGAACCTGGCATCATAGGAAAAGTCCGAAGTCCGAACGATTAATGTCGAACAGAGGAGGGCAGATGGAGCAAAGGATGGCGGTCTTGACCGATGAGGCACCCAAACCGATCGGGCCTTACAGCCAGGCCGTGCGCTTCGGCAACCTGGTGTTCACATCCGGGCAGATACCGATCGACCCGGCCACCGGCAACCTGGTGAGCGGCGACATCGTGAAGGAGACCGAACAAGTGTTTGCCAACCTCGCCGCAGTCCTCGCCGCGGCCGGGACCGACCTCGGCCGGGCCGTGAAGACCACGGTGTTTCTGACCGACATGGGCCAGTTTGCCAGGGTCAACGAGGTGTACGCGCGCTACTTCCGCGAGCCATTCCCGGCCCGTTCCACCGTCCAGGTCGCGGCCCTGCCCAAGGGAGTAGCGGTCGAAATCGAGGTGATAGCTGAAGTCTAGCCGCTGCCGGGCCGCGGTGCGGGCCGATGCCGGCGCGGGCGAGAGCGCGGCGGGGCCACGGACTTCCTTGACCGGCGCACTTCAGTTCGGTAAGGTGAGTTCGATGTGCGAGCGATTTGTCGCAGCCGTTTTGAGGTGTTCGACCGCACCGGCCGCGGCCTTGATCGAAGCTATCCCAGTTGAAATGGAGGAGACTGTTGAACGCTAGTGTTCTGCTGGGGCTTGTCCTGTCCCTGACGCGCCCGACAATGAACCAGGATATCATCAAGGCGCGGGACCTCTGCTACCATCAGCAGTTCGACTCGGCGCTGGCGCTGACGTCCGCCGTGATTGCGCGCGATCCGTCCGACCCGATGGGCTATTACTGGCGGGCAGATGTGTTCCAGCTTCTCATTTTCGATTCAGGCAGGACCGCGCTGGCGGACTCATTCTACGCGCTTGCCGACCGGGTGGTCGCGCTCTGCCAGCGGCGTCTCGCCAAGGACCCGCGCGACGCTCAGGCCCACTTCTATTACGGGATGATGCAGCTCAACCGGTCGAGTTTCCTCGGCTGGCAGCATCGAACGCTCACCGCCCTGCGGGTGCTGTTTGACATCTCGCCGCACCTGAAGGCGGCGCTGGCCATCGATTCGAGCCTGACCGATGCCAAATTCGGGCTGGGGATGATTGAGTACTTCAAGGCAACGTCCGCCCGGTACACGCTTGGTATCCGGTTGTTCGGTTCTCGTCCGAAGGCATACGCGACGGTGAGGCCGCTGGCCGACAACGGCGGGCTGCTGCAGCCCAGCGCCCAGGTCATGCTTGCGTACATGCTCAAGGCCGATGGCGAGTACGACGCCGCGCTCGACTACTGCCGGCGCCTGCTCACCGTCTACCCGGGCAACCGCTGCATCTGGCGCATGACGCGCGACATCGAGTACGAAGCCGGCCACTACGCTGCCGCGGTCCGAATCGGTGCGGAACTCGATACCGTGCTGCCCAGGGCATTTCCGCGCGAGAAGTACTGCATCGCCGAGAACTGGATGGTGACCGGCAAAGCCTACGCCCGGCTTGGCAACAAGGAAGAAGCGCGGGAACGGCTGGACCGGGTCATCGCTTGGGAACGCTACCAGGACGACGTTCCCTGGCTTGCGCACTACGTGCGCGAGGCGAAGCAGTGGCGGGCGAAGCTCGACAGCTAGCCCGATTTTGCCGGCGGCGCCGGTTTGGGGCGTGCTCGCGGGGCCGAGTCCTCTCGGGAGCTGTTTTGCTCCTTGCTCTGGCTGCGGGCCAGGCGCTCGGCGCCCTGTCCGATGACATTGCCCGGGCAACGGACCTCGCCTACGGGCAGCAGTACGATTCGGCCTTGGCGGTTACTTCCGCAGTAATCGCCCGCGATCCATCCAACCCGGCAGGGTACTATTGGCACGCGGGCATCATTCAGCTTCTCATCAACGATTCGGGTCAGGACTGGCTTGCCGATTCGTTCTACCATCTCAGTGACCGGGCACTGGCGCTCTGCCGGCAGCGCCTGGCCGTAGCCCCGAACGACCCACAGGCCAATCTGTACTTCGGACTGACCCAGCTCAACCGGGCCAGTCTTCTGGCCTGGCAGCAGCAGTTGGTTTCTGCCTTTCGGGTCGTCGTGGGCGTCCCGCGGCAACTCAACGCAGCACTGGCGCGCGACTCGAGTCTGACCGACGCCCGGTTCGGGCTGGGTATGCTTGAATACCTCAAGGCCACGACTGACCGGTACCTGCCGGTTGTTCGGCTGGGTTCCCGCCGGAATGCGTATGCCCTGATTAAGCCCATAGCAGACGGCTCCGGGCCGCGAAAGGCGGCGGCCGAACTGATGATGGCCTACATGTCCAGGGAAGACCGTAACTATGATCAAGCGTTCGCCTACTGCCGGCGAGTGCTCGCGGGCTATCCCGGCAACCGGAGTGCATTGCGCCTGATGCGCGACGCGATGGTCCAGGCCGGGCGATACGCTGAGGCAGTGCAGACATGCGCGACGCTCGACTCGCTCATTGATCTGGCATTTCCGTCTAACCGTTACGGTAAGGCCGAGAACTGGCTGGAATGGGGCAAGGCCTATACGCTGATGGGAATGAAGCAGGAAGCCCGTGACCGGTTCGACCGGGTGATTGCCTGGGAGCAGTATCAGAACGTGGTGCCATGGCTGCGGTTCTATGTACGGGTTGCGAAGCAGTGGCGGGCGAAGCTCGGCAACTAGCCGTCCTCGGAGTCGGAAACCGACTGCGCGGCGACGATGCCATCGGGTGCATCGTCTGCGATGAGCTCATCGGCGAATCGCCGAACGCCAAACGCCGAACGTCGAGCGAGGAGCCATCACCGAGATACCAACGCACCGAGAAGCCGTTAGCGGACTCGTCCCTCGAAATTCGCCAGTCCCCCGTCCCTGGTCTTTTCGTCCTCGACTGCGGCAGCACGCCGGAGAACTATGTCCAGCCGATTGCCGACCGGAATCCGGCGCGGATCCTGGTCGTGGACTGCTGCGACTTTGGCGGCGGACCCGGTGAGTTCGGTCTCTTCAACCGCGCGGAGATTGACCGGCTGTCTTACGGGCTGATTTCAACCCACACCCTGCCCCTGACTCTGACCATCGAGATGCTTTCGCTTGAGACCAAAGCGGCTATTGAGCTGCTGGGTATCCAACCGCAGCAGATTGAATTCAACACCGACCTGTCGCCCGCAGTGCGGGCGGCCCTGCCCGGGCTTGTTCAGTTCATCCGCAACTGGGCCCGCCGCTAGGGGGCCCGGACTACTTCGCCTGAATCGTTACGTTGCCGTTTTCTGAGCGCAGCGTCACTGCGGCGGCGCCGCCGCCGATTATCCCGGTCTTGTGCTTCGCCTCGTTCACGGAGT
>CAZAKP010000086.1:0-3849 GCA_964485845.1 uncultured bacterium
TCGTTGGCACCGGGATGAAGGTCGAGGGCCTTGCGGCCGGTGGCATCCAACAAGCCAATTCCAGATTTCAGATTGCAGATTGCAGGTTGTAGATTGAGGGAGCCGCGGACGATGGTAGCGCCGACGTTGAGCGTTCCGCGTTCACCTTTTGTCGTTTCCTCGACCGCGGCTCCGCCGTAGAACTCGTAGATTTGGAGGCCCGCGTCCCAGTCGGCTACGTAGGCGTAGTTGCCGACCATTACTGAGTGGCAGGCCGAGCCGGGATCGTCGTAGTGGCCGACCTCGCTTGGAATCAGCGGATCGAGAATGTCCACGACACGCACTCCGCCGTAGCGCGCCGTAACAAAGGCATACCTGCCGCTGAGCGACACTCCTTCGGACTGACCGGGGAGGCCGACGTGTCCCACCACGTGCGGCAAGGCAGGGTCCGCGATGTTGACCACGCAGAAGCCGCTGTCGAACGCGGCCACGTAGGCGAAGCTGTCGCGCACGGCCACATCGCAGGCAGCGCCCGGCACAAGGCAGTGGCCGACCTCGTAAGGGCTGGTCGGGTCAAAGACGGAGACAAGGCGCAGGCCCGAGTCGCGGGCCGCGACGTAGGCGTAGTTGCTGTCGCCGGTGCCGCCGGTGGCGTAGCCCGGGATGGCGCAGCTCCCGACCTCGCTCGGGCTGAGCGGGTCGGTGACGTCGATTATGCGCAGTCCCGCGTAGCCGTCGGCCACGCCGATAGCGCCGCCGACGATTTTCAGGGCCTCGGCAAATCCCGGCAGGTCGCAGTGCGCGACTTCCTGAGGATTGTGGACATCGGAGACGTCAATAATGCGCAAGCCATCGTCGCCTGCCGCTACAGCAGCATAGCCGTCACTGACGTCTACCGACTTGGCATAGCCCGGCAGCATGCAGTGTCCGACGTGCGCCGGCATCGCCGGGTTCGAGACGTCGAGGATACTGAGTCCGGTCGCCTCGCCGACGAGGAAGGCATGGTCGCCGTCGAGCGCGAGACCGCTGGTGCAGTCCGGTGTACGGAAGCGCACTACCTCGTGAGGATTGGCCGAGTCGGCAACGCTGACCACGCTCATCCCCGCTGCCTCGACGGCGACGCAGGCAGTGCCCGCACCCGCGACTACGCCGTAGCAGTGGCTGGGTGCCGCCCAGTAGCCGACTTCGGCCGGGTTGAGCGGGTCGGCGACACTCACAACGTGAAGTCCGCCTTCGTAGTTCGTACCATAGACAAAGTTGCCTTCAACCGTCAGACGGTTCAGGCTGCCCGGTGTAACGCAGTGCGCAACCTCGTGCGGTACTACCGGGTCGGATATGTCGACCACCCACACGCCGGAGTCGCCCACCGCAACGAAAGCGTACTGGCCTTGCAGCGTCACGTCGGAGATAACACCGGGAAGGACGCAGGAGCCGCCGTCGACCGGATTCCGCGGGTCGGACACATCGACAACGCGTAGCAGAGAGTCACCACCGGACAGGAAGGCGTAGGCCCCCGCGACCGTGACGCTCCATACCGGCACCGGTGTGGCATACCGCCCGACTATCCGGAGATTCTGCGGGTCTGAGTCGTTGACCACGCACAGGCCGGAATCGTAGACCGCGGCAAAGACGTAGTACCCGCGGGCAAACACGCCACAAACGTATCCGGGTAAAAGGGCGCGGCCGAGGTGGACGGGGCTTGCCGGCGTCGAGACGTCCCAGAGGTCAAGGCCATTGAAGCCGTTGCTGACGTAGAGCCGGTTAGTCTGGTAGAAAATGCCCTCAACCGCGTTCGGAGTATGGATTGCCTCCGAGAGCACCGCAGGATTGGCCGAGTCGCTCACGTCGAGCAGGAGGATGCCCCCGCCCGAGCCGCAGAAAGCGAGGTCCCGGGCCGTGTCTCGCGCCACCGCGTACGAGGGCCCGAACGGCCAGTTGCCAATCAGCCGGCAGCCGCTTGAGTCGGCGAGTCCGGCCGCGACGCCGGCCGGGCCGGGCCGGCCAAGGGCAGGCAGCAGTGCCGCTGAGAGCATCAAAACCAGGAACAGGTAGTTGCCGCGCATCGCACTCTCCTTATGTCTCTCGACTCATTGCATTCGGGTCAGGCGACAGGCAAGGATGCCGGCCGCCGGGCAATTGTAACAGGCTCCGTTCCGGCGTCAATGCGGAGGAGTCGGCCTCGTATGCCGCGCCCGGTCGAGATGGACCAGGCGGCCCGAAGGCCGCCTGGTCGCAGACTCTATCGCTCGCCGGTGTATTCCGAACCTCTACCTCGTCACGACGACCTTGGTGACGCTCGACGCCGGACGAACAAAGTAGACGCCGGGAGTGAGGCCGCTCACGTCATTCGGGCCGGCGTGCAGGTTCATCACCCGCCGGCCGTTGACGTTGAGGAGAACAATCTCAGACTGCAGACTGCAGATTGCAGATTGCAGATTGAGGACGCCACGGACAATCGTAGCGCTACTCGCCAATCGCCAATCGCCATTCGCCACTTCCTCGACTCCGCCGCCGCCATCGGTCGTCTTGATTATCGTCCCGTTCCGGCCGACGGCATAGCCGGTCAGTTCGTCAACCGGGAACTGAACGGCGCTGAGGAACACGGAGGTGCCGGAGGGCTGCTGGAACCAGCTCTCGCCCTGGTCGGTCGTCTTGTAGACAGCTCCGGACGCGCCGACCACGGTTCCGGTCACGATATTCGGAAAACCGACCGAAGACAGGAACTCCATGGTGCCGGTCGGCTTCGGAATCCAATTCAACCCGCCATCATCGGTCTTGAGTACAAGCCCCGAAGATGCCGCGACGTAGCCCGTGACCGGGTCGTCCGGGAAGCAAAGCCCGTTCAGGTCATTGGCAACACCGGACGACAGCACGTCCCAGGTATTCCCGCCGTCCGTGGTCTTGAGCAGCACTCCGGCCCAACCGGCGGCATATCCGGTCGCTGCATCCATCGGGAAATCGATGGTGGCAATGGGCTGGCCCTGGTTCGCTGGCAGTTGCGTCCAAGTCACCCCGCCATCGGTGGTCTTGAGAATGACCCCTCCGCCAACGTCACCGCCGCCGACATAGCCGGTTTCGGCGTCGACCGGGAAGCTGATTGCCCGCAGGTCAAGAGTAACGCCCGACGACTCATTCACCCAGGTTGCGCCGCCGTCGGTCGTCTTGGCGATTCTCCCGCCTGACGCCACCGTGTATCCGGTCATTGCGTCCATCGGGAACTCCACGGCCATCTGCCAGCCCTGGAGGTCACCGGGAAGGCTGTCCCAGGTCAGGCCGCCGTCGGTCGTCTTGAGTACAAGTCCTCCGCCGCCAACTGCGTAGCCGGTGACCGCGTCAACCGGAAAGCAGACCCCGTCCAGATCGGTGGCCGTGCCGGAATTCAACGGAACCCAGTCGGCCTTTGCCGGCAACGCCAGCAGGCAGACCGCGAGCACGATAATGCAGGACTTCAAACTTACCTCCTGTTGGTTTAGACGACCTCCATCGCTCTCGTTTGCTGCTCGCCGGCTACCGGTTACGCAAGGCAAGCCCCGGCGCAGTGTCTGCTCTTGCGAGACCCACACGAGTCTAGTCAACCAGAATCACCCGGCTCGATACCTGCCGCCCGCGAATCAGGAAGGCGCCGGCCGGAAGGCGCCGCCCCTGCTCACCCCTGCCGTCCCAGCAGCCCTTCCCTTCGACGCGCAGCGACCTGACCAGCCTCCCGCCGGCGTCGAGAATCCGGATATCGTCCGGTTCGGGCACCGCGATGTTCAGCCGGTCCCGAAACAGGCTGGGCCATGTCCTGCCCGCCCGGACCGGCATGGCCGCGCGCGTCCCCGCTGTCCCCAGACCGGTCACTTCCAGCGGCTGGTCGAGCACGCTGTCGTC